>CAYMTQ010000011.1:0-37904 GCA_964393395.1 uncultured Sangeribacter sp. | reverse complement strand
GACCTATGGGATAAGGAAGTGGCGCCATCGACTGAATTGCGCCAGTGGTTTCACGAAAATCCGACAGCTGAATGGACGGAATTTGAAAAGCGATATAAGGCGGAACTTGATAATAATCCGGCCTACGATGCGTTGAAGAAACTTATATCGGAGAAGCCTGTGGTGACCCTCCTGTTCTCTTCTCACGACACGGAGCATAACAACGCAATTATCCTTCGAGAGTGTCTTAATTCGGATATTTGAAAAAGAGAGGTATCTTTGCCTTTTCACGGAAAAAGAGAGGGAATATAGAAATGAAGCAGATGAGAAAACTTAATCGCCGTAAAGATGCTCGATGGGCATTCGAGGTGTTTGATAAAGCTCCGTTTATCACATTGAGCATGGTTCGGCCGGATGGCACGCCTTACGCTGTGCCCTTGAATATCGTGCGCAAGGATGAAATGACTTTCTATTTTCATTGTGCCTTCGAAGGGGAGAAGATAGACTGTCTGAAATACAATCCTGTTGTCAGTCTTTCGGCTGTCAGCCGTTGCAGTCCTAAATATGAGGAGGAGAAAAACAATTTTACGGAGTATTTCAATTCTGCCATTGCCATAGGCAAAGCCGAGTCAGTCGAGGACAAAGCAGAAAAAATTGAAGCCCTGCGTCTCATCTGCGAGCGGTTTCTTCCTAAATACATGGAACATTTCGACGAAGCAATTGCCCGGAGTCTTGACCGGACCAATGTAGTCCGCATCACCCTTACCGAACCTCCGGTCGGCAAGAGCAAACCATAGTTGTCCTGATCCTCCGGGACTCTCTATTCGTATTTTTCAAATATGAGTGCCGGAGAAATATCCCGGGCAAGCCATCTTGAAAAGGGATGGATTGATAACATAGGCACCCGCTCGGTGATTTCTTATCAGGATGCGTTTGCGCTGAATTATTTCTAAGATGGAGTGACCAAAATAGACGCACCGTTATAGGTTTATCGGGTGGGTTATTGGGGTTGGCGGGGAGCGTATTTTTTCTCGAAGATGTAAAAATGTTCGGTGCCCCAAGTCAACATCATGTCGATGATTGGGAGCAGGGATTTTCCGAGTTCGGTTATCATGTATTCTGAGTGTGGAGGTAACTCGGGGAATATTTCCTTGGCTACCAGTCCGTCTTCTACCATTTCTTTCAATTGAATGTCGAGGACTCTCGGTGCCGCTTCTGGCAGACGCTGATGAACTTCGCTGGGACGCATTGGTGAACCCGAACGCAGTTCGTCAAGGATACACGATTTCCATTTTGATTCAATCAGACTCATGGTGAGCCTTAAGGGACAGTCAAGATCAACAGGGATTTTCTTCTCGTATGCCATGGTGTGAAATTTTCTTATCAGCAAAATTAACTGATATTCCGGATACCGAAAAATTTTTCATATACCGAAAAATTTTTCGGTACTTGTGAAAATCATGATTACGCGTTAATTTTGGACTCGAAAATTAACTAAGAATAAATAACTAAGGATCAAAGTTATATGAGAGATCAAATTAAGGAATATGAAGCGGTGGCTAAGGCCGCTGAGAAGTTCGTGAAGAGCGTTGCGGAAGGTAACAGCGAATATGCCAAAACCCTCTTTACTGAAGATGCCGTTCTTTTCGGTATCCTCGACGGTGTTCCGGAGCGTGGTTCCATCAATCAGTTCTATCGCAATGTCGACACAGTTGGAGCCGGCGATAATTTCAAGGCCCGCATTGACGTGCTGGCTGTGGAAGAAACAGTTGCTGTCGTGCGTGTTCTCGAAGAGGGTTGGGGTGGTCGTATTGATTTTACAGACTTCCTGCTCCTTCTGAAGCTCGATGGTGAGTGGAAGTGCGTGGCAAAAGCCTACAATCAAAATTCGAATACAATAAAGGAGCGGTAAAGAATAAGGCCCGGCCTCATATATAAATTGAGATCGAACGGACGTAGCCGGATGAGAAATGGATGGATTCATCCATTTTTTCATCCGGCTATATAGTTAGTGTCCGCTAAAATGACTATATTTGTAAATTGTCCGGCATAAGGTCCTAAAATTGCAAAGGATGGAATCTGATAGACGGGCTAATCCGTCTCAAAATTTTTTATCGGACAGCTAACTATTTACATGAAACGAATTAACATAGGTTTAATTTTCGGGTTACTTCCGTTGTTGCCCGTGACGGTCAACGCCCAATCTTTTCAGAAGGGGGATGTAGTATGGCCCGAATCTGCTGATTTCGCTAAAAATGTCAGCAAGTGGAAATCGGACCATAAGATTTCGGAAGATGATAATTTCTTCATTTCAAGAGTAAGACCGAGGCTGCGTTTCCGCAATGCCTCCACTCAGGTCAATCCTCTGCTGGAGGAGGGAGTCAATGACAAACGTCTTTGTGCATGGTTGCCGATCAATGTGTCCAAATCTGATGCCAATCGCAACAGCCTCCCCACAGGAGAATTTGATTCCGAATGCTTTACAATGTGGAGTTATGTCGACCACTGGGGAAACTGGATAGCTCCTCTTGGGGCAATCCCGGGAAACTTCACGGATGTGGCCCACAAAAATGGAGTCACCGTCTCGTCCCTTGCCTCCATCCCCTTTGGAGTCATCTCCTCGCAGTGGTCAAAGACTCTTGACGAAATATCGGGCCTCAACGCAGACGATGTAGCTCCGATGCTTGTTTATTATGGAGCGGACGGAATAGGCTATAACTCGGAATTTTCGGGTTACAGTACAACAAAAATGGCTAAAATCAGAGAGTTCCATGAGGCATTGATCCGGAATCTCAATAAACTCTACGACAAAGTGACACCGGGCTATGCCATGGCTGAGAATCTATGGTATGACGGTACTTCAGTCGAGGGTGACATTCTCTTTGACCGGGGCCTTGCCAGCCACAACGTTGCCAACTGGGGTGCGAAAGGTGAGGAGCGTACTTCGCTTTTCTTCAATTATAACTGGAACAACCAGGAACTGCTCCGGCGCACTGTTGACAATGCTCAATCCCTTGCCGGAGGCCGCAGCCCTCTGTATCTTTATTGCGGCATCAACATGCAGGGCGGAGAACCCCGCACCACGAAACCTACATGGAGCGTGATGAAGGATTATCCCGTATCGATCGGCCTCTGGGGAGCACATTCCGAGAATATGTTCTGGCAGAGCCGCACGGACAAGGGTCAATCACCCGTCACGCGCCAGCAGACTTATCAATCACGGCTCGAACAATGGTTCAGCGGAGGCCGCTTCAATCCTGTTGATCTCCCTGAAATCTCACTTGCGACCCGGTGTGAGACCGATGATTCCTCGTTCCATGGAATGGCGACCTTCATGTCGGCCCGTTCCGCACTCCAATGGAATCTTAATGAGGCTCCTTTCATAAGCTGCTTCAATGTCGGCAACGGCCGGTTCTTCAATTGGAGAGGCCAGCGTGCAAACGATAATGAATGGTACAACATAGGCATCCAGGACTACATGCCGACATGGAGATGGTGGATCACCTCCGATCTTCTCGGCAGGAATGCCTCAGATGCAGTCAAGGATCTCAAGCCTTCTTTCACTTGGGATGACGCATGGCTCGGCGGTTCATGCCTGCGGATCACCGGTTCCGCAGAGAGTGCCTTCATACATCTTTTCAAGACCTCATTCGAGTTGAACGGAACCGAGAAATTATCGATCCGCTACAAAAGCTCAGCCGTTCCGGAAGGAGTTGCCCTCATCGGCACTCTGGTCGGAGCAGAAGAAAACGTTGCTTTCCGTCTTCCTTTGAACAGCAGCGATGCTGCCGACAGCAACGGTTGGAGAAAAGCGGAGATTTCACTTTCGGGAGTACCCGTAAACTCCGGGCTCGCACTTCTCGCTCTGGAATTCAACAATTGCACCGGCTTGGATATGAAGATCGGAGAAATATCGCTGAGCAGAGAAAACTCAGCTTCTCCCGTGATGCCTGAGATCACGTCGGTCAAGATTCTCCGCAATACATATTCCGGAATCGACGGCAAGATCATCTTCAATGTGCCGAATTCAAAAGCTCCGGGAGAGGTATGTTATAATGACGAGGTCAACATCTCCATGTTCAAGATATACTCCCAGGAGGAAGGTGGCACTGAGTCTCTCCGCGGAGCTACAACTTCTTGGGCGGCGTTGAGTTATGCCACTCCATTTGAAGGAAATGAGGAAGGAATCGGAAAGATCCGCTTCGGTGTTTCGGCCGTCGGTCCGGATCTTGAAGAGGAGACGCCGATAGCATGGAGCGAATGGATAGAAACGGGAGATAGGATTTTCAGCGATGACATCACATCCGATAAATTCACGATCACTCCCGGAGAATCGTTCACCCTCCGGGCTGTCGATCCGAAACGCAAGTTTGAATGGCTCATTACCGAGAGCGGTGCCTCCGACAAAAAGATCGCATCCAGCGATGGATATTGCAATGAATGGACAGTCGGCGGAATTGACCGTATCGGAAGTTATGACCTCTATGTAAAGAAAGCCGATAATCCCTCTCCGGCAGTCTATAAGGGTTATATCTCCATCACAGATCCCGCTCGGGGACGTGTGCCTGAGATCCAGTCTCTTGAGGCCAACGGACAGGAGGCGGAGATCAATGTGAAGCGCAACGAAGATATCGTTCTTTCCTACACCGGCAGAGAGGCAGACGGCGCCCGGTCCCGCGGACTCAAGATAGACGAGAATTCCTTCGGTATCCGTCTGGGTGAGGTTCTTGAAAATGGCGATCAGTCATTCTCTATCGCCGGCTGGATGAAAGTCGAGAAATATCCCGGAGCGGTCAATTGGATAGATGTGGCGCGCCGGGACGGAGAATGGCCGCGCAACAACTGGGGGTGGCTCTGGACCTCCCTCAATCCGGATGGATCCATCCAGAATTACGATCAGGATTATTCCGTTGTGGATAAAGGTGCGACAAGCCGTTGCGTCAGATACAGCTTTGGCGAAGCAGGCGAACCTATCTTCAATAAAAACCAGTGGAATCACTTCGCGATGATCTTTGACCGCGACAAGTCGCACACCCGGACTCTTCTTTATATAAACGGCCGGTTGATGGAAAGTAACTGGGGTTACTATTACAGCCGTGATTATTCTGAGGGAGAAAGCCTGCAGGCATCGGGAAAGACGCACGATTTCATCCCTGCGTTTAAAAATATCGATCTTAACAACTACATCATAATCGGAGGAACACGCCGGCCGGGCCGCGGACACGGCGGTCTCGGATTCACCGGTGCTCTGGACGACATCGAGATCTGGAACCGTGCAATGACGGAAGAAGAAGTAGCAGCGTCCTATGCAGGAAATGATGCGGATAATCTTCCGGATGGAATAGCCGCATTCTTTGACTTCGAGTCCGGTGCCGACCAGGACCTGATGCTTGCGGCAAAAGGAAATCATCCGCAGGCAAAGGCCGGATACTTCCAGCTCAGGAATTCCTCAGGAGCCGAAGGACAGTCAACCTATGATTACCTTCCCCCCTCCTTCACTTCCGGCTCGCCGTTTATCGCCGGCAGCGATTACAAGATAGTGACCACTCCGGAATGGAGCGTTCCCACAGGTATCGTTAAGCAAGGATCCGGAAATGACACTGAGGGGTCGTCTGTCGTTACTTTCCCGACAAAGGGTACACATACGGCTTCCCTCACCCTCAACAACGATTTGGGCAGCGATACGAAAACCTACAGTTTCATTAATGTGGAAATGGGACCGGGTGGTGTTGAATCGCTTGAAGTAAACCGCCGGGAAGTGAAGGTTTCCGGCAATGATGTAATCCTGACAACTGACACAGCCGGAGAGTATAGCGTCTCACTATATGATATTCAGGGTCGGCTTATTCTCTCACGCAATTGCACGATAGAGGACTGCGGAGCCCAGCACATACTGCTTACGCTTCCTGCAAAAGGAATGTATCTCCTGAATCTCAATCTTGAAGGAAAGAAGCAATCCGGCTACAAACTCATTTGCAAGTAAATCTGACCTCCAATGGGCAAGATAAAAAAAATCTATACCAGAGCCGACTATGAGGCCTCCGGAAGTCCCGCTGATGTTGTCATCCCAGGGGATTACACCGAGATTGACAAGGAAGCGTTTAGAGAGACCTCCATCACCAGCGTGGTCATACCCGACAGCGTGACAAAAATCGGGGTCGGAGCATTCTACAGATGTTCATCACTCTTGAGTATCAAGATTCCCGAAGGCGTTAGAGAACTTAACCGGGAAGTGTTCTCATATTGCTCCTCTCTTCAAAGCGTCCACCTTCCGACAAAACTGTACGATATCAGTGACAGGGCCTTCTTCGAATGCGGTTCACTCCAAAATATAGTGATACCTGATAATGTCGTGGTTATCGGTGCCCGCACATTCTACGGTTGCTCGTCTCTTCAAAGTATCACCTTGCCTGAGAGCGTACAGTTAATTGGAGGGAATGCTTTCGGAAGGTGCTCAGCCCTGACTGAAGTGACTTTGCTTTGCTCCAATACGAAGTATCTCACGAGAGTTTTTGACGGCTGCACCGCCATCACGACTGTCAATCTCCCGAAGGGTCTGACATGGAGTAAGATGAAAACGAAATTCAAAGACTCACCGTGGGGACAAGTCAATCCCAATAAGGCTCAAGTCATGGCTCAGGCAAAGAAGGAAAAGGTAGAGGCTTTTAATCAAGCGGTTCTCGACACAATGCTGTCAGAATGGGACCACTCCTTCGAGTCTGACAAATCCGCGACAATAGTAAAGGTGTCTTTCCCTAACAACCATGTTTTAGCCGGCCGTTATCTGCTCAAGGAGAAGTTTGATGTCCAAGGATTCATAGAACTCTGCAGAGCCGAAGCAGCAGTCAAGGATGACATCTCCACCCTGCACATCGTTTCATGGAAGAAAACGCTTCAACACGATGAGCTCAGGCTCCATGATTTTTCAAAAATAATCTTGTCATCCGATATTCAGGCAATTGGGGAAGAGTGCTTTGAAATATGCGACAATCTGACAGAAATCGCACTTCCCGCTCAACTGACCTCAATAAGAAATTCCGCTTTCAGGAACTGCTCCTCCCTGCCCGGCATGGCACTCCCACAAGGGTTGACGGAAATCGGCGAATCCGCTTTCAGGAACTGTCCTTCCCTTAGCAGCCTTTCTCTTCCCGAGAGTGTAACCGAAATTGGGGACAATGCCTTTAAGAACTGTAACCTTGACAACCTCGAGATGGAAACCTCAAGTTTCCTTCTCAAGAACGGGTGTCTCATCAACAAGGCCAACAAAACGCTTATTTCCACAGCCTACACTTCACTTACAGACATTTCCATTCCCCAAGGCATCACGAGGATAGAGTCCTCCGTGTTTTCCGAATCAAATTTGCTTGAAAACGTCGAGATTCCCGGGGGTGTGACCATCATCGGCGACAAGGCATTCTTTAACTGTAACTCACTCAAAAACGTAACTCTCCCGGCCGGATTGTTAAAGATAGGTGAGTATGCCTTCTCTCTTTGTGCCCTTCAGAATGTCACCATTCCCGAAGGGGTCATGTTAATCTCCAGGGCCGCTTTCCACGCGAACAAGACTCTGCAGGAGGTTGTCCTTCCGAAGAGCATCATTTCAATCCACGAACTCTCCTTCTCCTGCTGTTACGCCCTCAAAAGTATTGTTATACCTGAGCGAGTCACCGCTATTGAAAAATTAGCCTTCAGGAATTGCACTTCTCTCGAAAGTATAGTCATTCCTGAAAGGGTAAAGGAAATCGGGTCACAAGCGTTCTCGAAGTGTACGGCTCTCACGGAAGTGACGCTTCTCAGCCCGGACATAACGATTGAAAAGGACGCTTTTGAAGGCTGCACAGCCCTCACTCGGGTCAATCTGCCCAAAGGGTTGACGTGGAGCAAGGTGAGAACCAAATTCAAGGACTCTCCCTGGGGACAGAACAAGCCGGCACAACAGTAACGATCATGACCATCAATATCGACGCAAAAGAGTTGCTCGAGATTCTCGCAATGACACCGGCCGAGCAGAACATAATGCTCGCCGGTGCGCATGGCATCGGCAAGAGCCGCATACTCACCGACTATTTCGAGAGCCTGGGGATGCGGGTCGTAACGCTTTTCCTCGGGCAGATGTCCGACCCTGGCGACCTTATCGGTCTGCCGAGTAAAAATGAAAGCACCGGCAAGACAGAATTCCTCCCGCCATACTGGTTTCCGACCGACGGCAAACCGATAGTTCTCTTTCTCGATGAGCTCAACCGCGCACGCCCGGAGATTCTGCAGTCGGTGATGGACCTCACGCTCAACCGCAAACTCGCCGGGAAAGCCCTTCCGGGAGGGAGCAGAATAATCTCGGCCGTCAATGCCGGTCAGGAATATCAGCTCACTGACCTTGACCCTTCCCTGGTCAGCCGCTTCAACATATACACCTTCCGTCCCTCCGTGAGCGAATGGCTGCTCTGGGCTGAGAAAGCGGGGATAGTGCCTGAAGTCATAAAGTTCATCGAGGATAATTCGACATATCTCGACGGAAGGCTACGCGAAGACGCCGACAATCTTGAAAAGACCCCCGACCGACGCGGCTGGGAGCGTGTGAGCGATATGCTGAAGAAAGCGCCGACCGTAAACAACACGCTGAAGAAGGCCATCGCCGGCATTCTCGGTCCGGAGGTTGCCAACATATTCTTTGAAGACATCAAGAAGAACCGCAAAATCAAGGGGAAGGATGTGCTTGAGGATTTCAACAAACACAAGCCTGCTCTCGCCGCCATGACGCTCCCGGAGCTCTCGGTGGTCAATGACTCGCTGATGCGTCATCTCGAGCTCAGCGAGCCCGAGGATGAGAAGGAGAAGACAAAATGGATATTCAATGCCGCAGAATATGTGACATGGCTCACCTCTGAACAATCAATACGCGAGGCAGCCGCACACTTCGCCGAGACATTCCAAAGAGGTCAGTATCCGAAAGCTTGCGCACTGTTGCTCAGCTGTGCTCCCGACATCTACACCCGTCTCACGGAATTTATCATGAATCTCTGATGGCAAAAAAGGAGAGTCGGAAAGAGCCGAAACGGGCTGACGAGCGCATCAGCGATATCGCCCAGCAATGGTTTCTTATGGAGCCTCTGCTCTTCTCCATGTACTGCACCCATGTTGTTGTCGAGAGCGGGAACCTGCATGTTCCTGTCCGCAGCGGGCGCGGCAGGATTGAGTATAATCCACAACTCATTGACGGCATGGATGATGGCGAACTCGCTGACCGCCTGAAGGTGGAGGCGTTGCGCATACTGCTCAAGCATCCCTATCTGCGCCAGCCCTTCAGGGCACGCCCCGAGATTCTCTATCTCGCCTCCAACATGACCATCCTCGACAATATGGGAGGCTCTGAAGCCTTTTGCTTCGAACTGGTTCCCCAATGGATTGTCGACTCTCTGCCTGCTGGAAAGACATTTGAGGAATATTATAGCCTTCTCAATCGCCTTATCCCCCCTCAGCCGGGTATCCGGATAGACATCGCTCTTGACCTGGCGCCGGGACCCTCTGGCACCTCAGATAAAAATGACGGCAAGGGTAAAGCGGATAAAACAGATGGCAAGAGCCATTCGCTGGAGACTATGTGCCGGTTATGGGGAGAGGCAGCCGCAGCGTGGGAAGAGGATTCCATAATGACCGTCGACATCAACATCATCATTCAAGGTGTCATGGCGGCCCCGTCAAAAGGGTGGGGAACTTTGCCGGGAAAATTCATAGAGCGCGTGAAGGCGTCGCTCGTCCCGCCGATCGACATCGCCAATGTTTTGAAGGGATTCAAGAAATCGATACTCAACCAGCGTCGCGACCTTACGCGCATGCGACCCTCGCGCCGCTACGGGTTTGAGCAGATGGGGAGCAAATATGCCTATTCTACCAAGGTGCTCGTTGCCCTCGACGTGAGCGGCTCGGTGGATTCAGCGATGCTGTCGCGTATGCTGGGCCTAATCAACAGGATTTTCAAGCAGGGGGTGGAGCATATTGATGTCCTTCAGTTTGACGCTGAGTTGAATGGTGAGCCACAACCGATACGCCGCGCCATCAATACATATAAGGTGATTGGCCGCGGAGGCACGGACTTTCAGCCTGCGGCCGACTACTATATGACCCATCCCGAATATGACGGGCTTATCTACATAACAGATGGCTTGGCTCCTGCTCCGAAAATACCGCCTGAGTACCGCCGTCTGCCGGTGACTTGGCTCATCACCAAGGATGACCTAACCCCGTCAATCCGCCAAGGCTGGCCCGGAAGAAATTGACGGAATCCTGCGCCTCACTCTCTTACAATCTGACTTATAAGCGCACTCAAATCGGCTATATGCAGCGTTCTTTGAGATGGAAAGAACGCTGCATTCTTATACACCTTTGAATACATCTCATAATCCTTTTCGTAATCGGCACTGAAAAAGGCATAAGTGTCCCTGATTGTTTCGAGGGTCACCCAATTAAGGTCATTGAGGGTAACGCTCGGGTTTATAAGTATCTTCTTTTGCCGTTTGTATGAGATGAGTATAGTGGCAGTGTTCTCCACCCCTATGACCCATTCAGGGTGCTGTCTGCTTATTACCTCCCTTATAAAGACCTTTGGCGCTTTCTGAGAGTGATAGTAAGAGCCATTTGTATAGACATCGCCACCTATCTTAATACATTCTTCCTCATCATACATTTCACAAAGCATAAAGCCGGTTTGATCTTCCAGTGTGGGATGTTTCTTATTCCAATAAGGGAGGAAAAAGATTATATCTGAATTAGATTGTATCATCGTCTATTTCATTGTCTATTTCATTTTGGGGAGTGTGAGGATAATGGAGTGATTTTTAGAAAATTATATTGTCCAATCCTATCCCATTTTATGGGTGGATATTGATTGGACAAGCTGATGTCTCCGTAAGTCCCATCATTGTGATATGACGATATCTCCGCACCGTCAGCAATGCTGAATTTAGTATCCTTTCTTAAAATAAAATTCTGATTGTCAGAGAAGACTATCTCGCATAGCAAAAGATTTTTGCGCTCAACCGCATACTGTTCCAGATTCTCGAGGTCCTTATAGACCGAATATCTCGCATCAGTAACGGCCGCGGTCTTGGAGTATTTCAGGTATTTCAGTTCCAATGCAGCGGAGCATACCTCTTTCCCGCCCTTTAATAATTCAATCCAGATGTCAACTCGCGCGTTTTGATTTTTGCTTTTGTTTGTTGGTGACGCCAGGCGAAGCTTCTTCTCAAGGACGATATTGAAGAATTCATCGGTAGAAAAGACATTAAGACGCCCAAGTTGGAGCAAGATATTACTGAGATGTAGTTGCATAGAGGCTTCATTCTCTATACTGATACTCTTTCCCGCTACTTGATTGCAGAAAAGCATGTAAGCATAATTGATAATTTGCTCCATGCGTTCATTATAAGTCAATCTTTCGGTCATGGCTCTTAAGATAGCTTCAAATAATAATAGATAAGTGATTAGTTTATATCAGTGTATGGATTTGATAATTTCATCGAATTGAAAGTGGAATTGCATTACACTTCGATAACAACCGTTTGAAGTGATTGACCTTTGAGATATTCGGGAAATTCCTTACATCTGACTGCTATCATCATTTTGTCGAATGGGATAGGTTCACCAAATGGAAGTATCTGATAACCGCTGTTTTCGGAGTTGTCTCTTTTAAGAGCCTGTTGCACAAGGATTTTCAAATCTTCGGTTTCAGTGTCGGCTGTTATGCTGTCAATGTTGTCGAAAAGCAGACCATCGTAGGCACATTCTCCGTTATCCATGTATTGGTTGAGATGCTGACCCATACGGATGTAATCGCCCTCCCTACAATCTGCCAGATCAAAACACTTTAGATGTAATTCAGGGTTACTCCGTTCTATTTCATCTAAAGGCATATTATTGTCCGGGTCAACTATCATAACCGATGAAACTTTACCTTTGAATGTACTGAGCAACCAATTGCGTTTTTCAATCCATTCATCCATAGTTCCATTTTCAAAGTCGTTCAAATCAAGAGTGCTCATAATTATTCGGCTTTAAGTAATAAGAATGTTTAACAGGATGGAGACCCCAAAGGCTATCTAAGTTCTTTACATAGTCTTTTTGTCTTTATTAGATGAGCTCAGAAATATGGCAAATTGTAAATTCTGTTTCGTATTTACCGTTTTAAGGGGTTATCCTATGTGCAAAATTAAACAAATATCTTCCCTCGTCCAAACGAAAACGTCAAAAACGCAGATTAAACATAACAAATTCGCAAGTTGCTTTTAATCAACCTAAAATAACATCTATACTAAACGTCGCTCCAATCTTTAGTAATAAGGCCTGTTTTTAGACTACTTTCTGCAATAATTGTTAAAGCCGGAGCTGTGTTTTTTTGTAGAGAGGAGTCTGAGTCAAAAGATTTAGGGATCGCCAACAGATTGGCTGATTATGGGTTGGAGTTGCCTGTCTCAGCTCGTGGGACTTAATTTTTTTTCAGCCGGGCTCTCAGTTGTTTGGGAGTCAAGCCGGAGTGTTTCTTCACATATTTTCCAAAGAAGGCCGGATTATTGAAGCCTAACCGGCCGGATATTTCCTTTATTGACTCGTCAGTGTGGATCAGTGACGTCCGGACATCGGTCATGATTGCTTCATTGATCCATTCCGAGGCGCGTTTGCCGCTTATCTGTTTCACTACTCTGGCAAGATAGTTCGGAGATACAGAGAGTGCACCGGCATACCATCGCACATCCCGGGGTTTGGGATAAGATTCTATCAGCAGGGTTGAAAACCGTTGATAGAGCCTGTCGGCTGATTGTCGCGCCGGTAATTTTTCCGAATCCGTTCCGGGAAGCGTGACAGAGGCAAGCAGGTCTTCCATCAAAGAAATTATGGTGAACCGCACGTTTTCCGTTCCCAAAGAATATTTCCGGCTGAATAATTCACCATATATCCCGAGCAGGTTGGCTACACTTTCGTTAAGGTTAAAGACCATGCAGTTACCCTTCAAGGATGTCAGCTGAGGGAATCCGACCGGACTGCGGCTTTCGAAGGGAAGGGTGGATTCAATACCGCACAACATTCCGTCACTGTCCGGCGAAAACAGCACGTCAGAAATAAAGTCGCCGGCCTTGTAGAAAATTATCTGGCCCGCCTCTGCCCTGAGAAAAAAGTCGTTAAGCGTGATTGCTATTTTCCCGGTCGCTATATAAATGAATCCGACAAAATTCACGACAACCTTGCTGGCAAGTTTTTTTAGAGCGGAGAAATCGCGATATAATATAAAGTCAGATCCAAACATCATTCCCGGAGCTGCCGAGTTGAGGTCCCGGATAGTCCATAATGGAGGCAGGGTATTTTGTGTCATTGACGATTTGTTTTTGAAGTGGCCTCTAAGTTTCTATTTCAAGTTACTCTCCAAAGAAAGCCGGTTTCTTAAGAAACGTTGAAAATTGTCAATATCGTGGGCAGGCATTTGAATTTAAGGTTCCGTTCCCCAAAAAATATTAACGCAGCTGCCGCCCCTGTGTTAACATTTTTTGGGGAACGGAGCCTTAGACTTCATCAAACAAGAAATGTTCCATATATTGCATAATATATTCCATTTAGGACTTTAGTGTGGTTCAATAGAACTATGCTGTCATTAAATTGGTTGAAAAGTAAAACAATAATTCGGAAAGCCACAAAATGAGTTTTCCAAAGATTGAACGATATGTCTGAACAATTCACATCAAAGAAACTTATAGCCAAAGAATATCAGTTACCTATCATAGACACGATATTCGAGGCATGTCAAAAGCCATTTTATCAGAACCCTTATGTCGGCATGATCGGTGAAAGCCAGGAATTGCCCGGTTCTCAAAAGGTGACTATCACCGGCATGGATGGGAACAATATTGACCTCTGTATCTGGAGGCCGACCGAACTGACACGCAAGGAACCGCTTCCTATATTATATTTCATGCACGGCGGAGGGTATCTTATGGGTGATGCCAATACAATGGCTACCAAGCCTGAAGTACTCACCAACGGATTGCAGGCAATACTGGTAAGCGTAAACTATCGCTTGGCTACAGCAGCTCCATTCCCGGCCGATCTGCATGATGCATATTCAGGTCTTGAATATATTCACGACCATGCAGCAGAATATGGAGCGGACCCCACGCGTATTGTCATTTTAGGTGAAAGCGCAGGCGGAGGTCTTGCCGCACGTCTCGCCCTCTATAATAGGGATCACGGCAGAGTCCCTTTGTGCGGTCAGGCGCTGACTTATCCAATGCTCGATAGCCGTACGGGCACAGACAAAGATCCTATGCCTGATCCTTATGCCGGGCAGTTGGTTTGGACTCCCGCTTATAACCGTCTCGGATGGGATACACTGTTGGGAGGTCAGAAATTGTCTGCAAATGAACTTCCCTACTATTCGGCAGCTCTCGCAACAGACCTGACAAATCTGCCGCCGGCATTCATAGCTGTCGGGACTCTCGATCTTTTCTGTATGTCATGTCTCAATTACACTGCACGTCTGACTTGTGCAGGAGTGAATACAGAACTTCATGTCATCCCCGGAGTATTCCATGGATTCGAGTTATTGGGTCCGGACTCTCCGCAGACCAAGCTGTACAATCAGCTTCGAATAGCCCAGATCAAACGCATGTTGGGTGAATGAACAGCAGATGATTAGCCAAAACAAAACAGATAATTTTTTAACTATAAAAATTTAAGACAATGAGCAATTACAGCAAGACACACGTAGAAGGTGCACCGCGCACCGAGCTGCACGACATCCTTGGATTGTCAGGTGCAGAGATCTCAGTCAACAATCTTCCTGCAGGAACAGTCATTCCTTTCTATCACAGCCACAAGCAGAACGAGGAAATCTACTTCATCGTGTCCGGCAAAGGCTTCATGGAGGTCGACGGCGAGAACGTACCTCTCGAGGCAGGCGACTGGTTGCGCATAGCTCCCGCCGCAAAGCGCAAACTCCATGCTGAAACTGACATGACCGAAGTCTGCATCCAGGTCAAGGAAGGCAGCCTCGAGGAATGGACTGAAAAAGACGCTATCGTGTCATAAAAGAAGCAATCGTGTTATAAAAAGAAAGGTATATACATGATGCTGACTGCTCTGACTCTTTTGTGTCGGAGCAGTCTTTTTTTGTTCTCATATTTTATCAAAATGTTTACGAATGCTAAGACCCCAACCCACAAGAAATGTTAACGTCAGGACTGTCACTTTTGTAAATACCGGGAAATGATGATAGATAAAGTGAAAAATAATTGGTAATTTTGTCCGACATCAAACAGGTATCTCATTTTATCAACTATGGATCAAAAAAACGAACCGCTTTCACATCATCAGCAATCAGAAGAAGGGGTCGTCAAAAGGCCGGTCAGACAGAATAAAAAGCCGGCCGGACCGAAGTCAAATCAAGTTGCAGCAAGAATCGCGGCTTTCGTCACGGTCTTCTGTCTTCTCGCCGCGCTCGCCATGGTCCACAACGGCTCTCTTTTCGGCAAGGATGGCGGGAGCTGGTTCAGCACGGACAAATCCGTTTCTGCAGAACAGCACGATTCTGTCAGCGCAATACGACATGAAGGTGGACAGCTGATAATCAACACTACCGATTTAGGCAAGGATATCTCAGGGTATGGCGGACCGGTTCCCTTGCAGATTTATGTTACTGATGACAAGATTGATTCAATTGTGGCTCTCAGTAATTCTGAAAGTCCGAAATTCTTCGGCCGTCTTGAATCATCAGGACTGACACGGGCGTGGAACGGAAAGACGCTCAAGGAGGCCGAGACAATGGAAGTGGATGCCGTTACGGGTGCAACCTATTCCTCGAATGCCTTTATAGCAAACGTCCGTGCGGGCGCCGCTTTTGCGGAAGGAGCCAAAACTACCGGGACCGTGCATGTCTCTCTGTCAGCTATCGCAGCGTTGCTTGTGATATTGGCCGGAGCGATTTTGCCGCTCTTCATCAAGAAACCCCTTTACCGGCTGATCCAGCAGCTGTTGAATGTGGCCGTCCTGGGTTTCTGGGCTGGTACGTTCATAGACTATGCAATGATGCTCAACTTCTTTTCCGGTGCGCCGCACATGACTTTGAGTTTCTTCATCACCCTTCTCCTCCTCATCACGGGACTTGTCTATCCTCTGTTTAACAAACCGAATTTCTATTGCACCTGGATCTGTCCTTTCGGATCCCTTCAGGAGCTTGCCGGAAAGGTATGTAAGAAGAAATGGAAAATATCCCCGATACTTGTCAAGGCGCTTGATACCTTCCGTCAGTTATTGTGGGTGGTGCTTCTGACACTCCTTTTCGCGGGGTGGGGTACCAGTTGGATTGACTATGAGATATTCACTTCATTCATAGTGGAATCGGCTTCATGGATCATCATTGCGGTGGGAGGTCTTTTTGTCGTGCTCTCGCTGTTTATCAGCCGTCCTTTCTGCCGATTTGTCTGTCCAACGGGCTCCCTGTTGAAGCAGGCCTGATATTTACCAGAACAAATTAAGACCCCATCTCAAAAAATAGATCATGAAAAGTTACCATTGGATAATGTTGCTGCTGGCGATAGCACTCGTCGTTGTTTCAGTGCGCCTCGCAGCTGTTTCTTCGTCAGAGAATAGTGAAGTGAATGAGGGAGATGCGGTGATTGACTGCATCATGACCCGTGCGAGCGTGCGTAATTACACGGATGAAAAAATCAACGACAGTACCGTCAACAAGATTCTACGTGCCGGGATGGCGGCTCCGACAGCTGCCAATCAGCAGCCCTGGCACTATGTCGTGATAAACGATCAGGCTCTGAAAGATTCGATCACAGCCGCATTTGAATACACCAAAATGGTTGCGGATTGCAGTTTTGCAGTTGTGGTATGCGGAGACATGGACAATCTCTTCGACGGGGATATACCTGACGGCGGTTTCTGGGTCGAAGACTGTTCTGCAGCCTCGGAGAATATGCTTCTTGCGGCCCATGCCCTCGGGATCGGCGGCGTATGGTGCGGCATATATCCGCTAAAAGACAGAGAGGCACGTTTGCGATCCATTCTTAACTTGCCCTCAAACCTGA
The DNA here is from genome assembly GCA_964393395.1 of uncultured Sangeribacter sp. GTDB lineage: Bacteria > Bacteroidota > Bacteroidia > Bacteroidales > Muribaculaceae > Lepagella. The sequence goes on along the minus strand of CAYMTQ010000011.1, from coordinate 20,850 downwards.
CACCGATGAATGTGATGGCATTCGGCTATCCGGCTCAGCCTGTCGCTCCGAAAGACAAATGGGTACCCGCAAAAATCCATTATAACGCCTACTGATATGATTCGAGTATGAATACTACGGAATCCAGCCACCAGTCAATAAGTTCAGAGTCCCGATGCCGGAGATTCCTCAGGCAGATTTGTATGGCGGCTGCTCTGACGACAGCAGTTATACAAATCCCTTCAGCCCACGCCAGTGCTCCGGTCACCAAAGACAGAGAGGTTGGGGTGGGGGGCGGATCGACGTTTACGGCCGGTAAACGGACATTTCTGCTTGACGGAGAGCCGTATATGATCAAGGCTGCTGAGCTTCATTATCCGAGGATTCCCCGGCCTTATTGGGAACACCGGATTCAGCTATGCAAGGCTTTGGGAATGAATGCGATCTGCGTGTATGTGTTCTGGAACGTGCATGAACCAAAACCGGGTGAGTTTGATTTTGAAGGCCAGAACGACCTTCGTGAATTTCTCGAACTTTGCGATAAAAACGGGATGAAGGTCATCTTGCGTCCCGGGCCGTATGTCTGTGCTGAATGGGAAATGGGTGGTCTTCCGTGGTGGCTTCTTCAGAAGAAAGATATCCGCTTGAGGGAGAACGATCCGTGGTTTCTCGAAAGGGTAGAGCTGTTTGAGAAGAAAGTTGCGGAAAATATCAAGGGTCTGACAATCTCAGAGGGCGGACCTGTGATCATGATGCAGGTTGAGAACGAGTATGGCTCATACGGTGTGGACAAGGAATACCTGTCCAATATCAGAGACATCCTGCGAAAAAATTACGGAGATGAAATCACCCTTTTTCAATGTGACTGGTCGACAAATTTCTTCCTGAACGGCCTCGATGATTTAATCTGGACAGTGAATTTCGGAACCGGTGCGGACATCGAAGAGCAGTTCCGGAAGCTGAAAGAGATGCGTCCGGAGAGTCCTCTGATGTGTTCCGAGTTCTGGAGCGGATGGTACGACAAATGGGGCGAACCGCACGAGACACGTCCGGCCGACGAAATGATATCCGGAATTGAAGACATGCTCTCTGACGGAATCTCCTTTTCGTTGTACATGACCCACGGTGGATCCAACTGGGGACATTGGGCCGGTGCTAATTATCCCGACTTCACTCCGCTCGTGACATCATACGATTACGACGCACCGATCAGCGAGTCCGGACGCCTGACTCCCAAATATCACCTTCTTCGTGAGACGCTCTCGCGATACAGTCCCGATGGTGCTCTGCCCGACGTGCCCTCCGAGATTCCCTCAATGGAGGTCAGTCCTTTTGAGTTTATGGAGGTCGCCCCGTTGTTCGCGAATCTGCCGGTTCCGGTCAGTAGCGATTCGATCGGAACCATGGAAGAATTCGGCCAAGGATACGGAAGTATAATTTATTCAACAGTCTTGCCCGAAGTGCCCGAGGGGTCTGTCATGGAAGTTGCCGAGCCTCACGATTACGCACGGATATTCATTGACGGCGAATGGGTCGGGACACTTGACAGGCGCAAAAACGAACGTCGCCTGACACTGCCTGCTTCTTCAGCAGGTTCACGTCTTGATATTCTTGTCGAAGCAATGGGGCGAATCAATTTCGGACGTGACATAAAGGACTTCAAGGGTATCACGGACAGAGTGACGCTTTATTCAGCCGGACAAACAGACAGCCTGGACCTGACCGGGTGGGATGTCTACCGTCTTGAGGACACGCCGGAGTTCTATTCCTCAATGAAGTTCATTCCGATTGAAGAAGTATCCCGGACCGACGGAGAACGTCTGCCGGCAGGACTGTACAGGGCAACATTCACCCTCGACCGAACTGACGATACGTTCCTCAATTTTGAGACATGGGGCAAAGGTCTTGTTTATGTCAACGGACATCCTCTCGGACGAATATGGGAAATAGGTCCCCAGCAGACACTTTATATGCCCGGATGCTGGCTTAAGAACGGAGAGAATGAGATACTTGTCTTCGATATCCTTGGACCGCGTTCGGCCCGGAGCGAGGGATTGGAGGCACCACTGATCGACAGGCTGCGCGAAAGCCCGGCCGGCGAGCGGGGAAAATAAGTCCCCGTTCCAGGAGAATAATACTCTCGAACGGGGAGAATAAGTCTTTAGTTTCAAAAAATGGGGAATGAGACAGAGGCTGAGGGGGCGTTGTCAGATGGTGAATGCAACCTGAGCCTGCAGGCGGTTGTCATGAGCGCCTCCCTTGCCGTATGTCTGGCGATGTCCGTATAGATACTCCACGCCGAACTGAAGATAGGATGTCAAGGTGTAGAACACGTTGGCGGCCACATAGACGGCAGATTTATAGTTGAGGGCGTTTTCCTGGGCACGGGCATAATCGCCGACTTTCCAGATATGGGTTGTGGAGCCGACCACATTTGCCTGCCATCGTGCATTGAAATTCCATGTCGCTCCGAGATTGAGGCCCATCATCGGCATCGGGGTCATCTCGCCGAGTTTAGTCGAAGAAGGAGTATAACCGTAGGGAAGACCCGCAAGATCCTGGATATAGGATGCGATGCCCTTGCCGTAACATGCCTGGAGATAGAGGATCAGAGGTTTCACGGGATTCAGGTTACCGCTGACCATGAGGCCCCAACCCGGAGAAAGTCGTGTCTTGTTCTGGATATTGTCCCTGTATGAGAAAGCGCGGAAAAGACCCGATAGTCTGATACGGTTATTGGAGTTTTTCGGATCGGTATATTCCACCCATGCCGGAATATCGGGTACATTCTGGTTGGAATAAGATGCATTGGCCACCATTCCGTCCGTGATGTTCTCATTCTTGAAATATTCCTCAAGCTTCAGGTTATCGGTTCCGAGATAGCGGCCCGAAGAAGTGTAGAAAGTAGGCTTATCCAGACCCACGGCGAAACGGAAACCGTTGAAAGAGGGAGAGGTGTAGCTTATTTCGTAGGAGACGGTCGAAACTTCGCCCGAAGGGCCTTCGGGGTCGATGGTCGGTGGCTGACATGCGGCGCCGTCCTGGAAGAGGGTCAGTTTCTGTCCGACGGTGAGGCCACGCCAAGAAATATAGCATCTCTGGAGATTGAGTCCCGGGGTCATTCCGTTGGTACCGATCTTGAAATAGGCCGAGATTGCGTTTTCAGTGTGTCCGAAACCCACGACCTGAAGGTCGAGATAGGAGTTGAAAGGATTGATATAGAAATCGCCCTTCTTTCCCGGAGGAGCCGGGACGGGAATATCCTGGGTTATGAAGCTGATTCCGGCGTTGTTCGTATTATACAGATTATTGTCGAGGTCAGCACCAACAATAACGTTCAGCTGTCCGCCGATTGCGAGCACGAACATGCGGTCTTCCGTCCGGAGAAGAAACTTCGGGACGGGAATACCCTTCGGGTCGGCTTCGCGGATATGCTGGAGGAACTTGCGGTCTTCCTCGGTTGTCTGAGTATAGCGCAGTTTATGGGGATCGTCGGATTTGGAATCCACGTATGCGGCATCTGCGAGTTCGGCAGGATTCTGGACATCGGCCGAGACAGCGAAAGGAGCCATCATCGAGACCAAGGAAAGAAGATATGTCAGCTTTTTCATAAAAATCAGGACTAACAGGTTCATTACTATCAGACAGCAGTATGAAGCTTAGAAAACACTGCGGTCCGCAGCTCAGACAATCCGGCAATCAGACAGTCGGGGGCTTATATGAATAACACCATTTGATAAAAAAATGTTGAACAATAGTTAAAAATATTAAAATTGGGGGTGTGCCATTGATGATGCCGATTGAAGATATTTAACATAGGGATAGTTTTTTAACATGAAGTTTTTGGCGATTGAAAGAAATTTAGGCTAATTTTGCAAAGATTGAACCAAATTAACCTTTATACTATGCAGAAATTTTTACTGACATTCGCCGCTGCCGCATTTGCTGCCGGCACAATGATGGCTGAAGACGTGACACTGTCCGTCAGCGCCGCCACAGACATCGACGGTACACTCGTTGAAGCTACAACTACAGCTAATGCTCACTATCAGCCCCTGAACTCACTCAAGATCGGTGATTTCAGCTTCACATTCCAGGGTGGCGCAGGTGTGCAAGACACTCAGCTTCCCTCTCTCTATCACACGAATGCAACTCCGACTATCCGTGTTTATTTGGGTTCTCAGATGACAATCTCGTTCCCTGCAAGCGCAGAGGTCGGTTCCATCACATGGACACTCTCAAGCATCAAGGGAATCGACAACAACATCACCTGCAGCACCGGTGAGGTAGAAGCCAACAATGGAGAGAAGACAGTTGTCTGGAACAACTCTGCGAAGGCAACCGAAGTTACCTTCACACTTCCTTCCGTGAAGGGTTCTGACAAAAACAATCCGAACGTTCAGATCACCGGTTTCGTGGTTTCGGCAGAAGGCACAGTTATCGAACCCGATCCCGTTGATCCCACACCGTCAAGCAACTATGTTTATGAAGGTCTCGTCAGCTCAAGCGACTGGACATTCGAGAACATCGAACTTCCTGAAGGCCTCACATACGTATGGAAATGGGACGAGAGCTACAAGAACCTCAAGGCATCTGCCTTTGTAAAGCAGGCATACGCAACTGAGTCCTGGGCTATCTCGCCTGTGATCGATCTGACGTCTGTCGTTGATCCCAAGCTCACATTCGAGCATGCCGAAGGTTACTTTACCGGACTTAATCTCGCTGAGATCCTTAGCTTAAATATTCGCGAAGAAGGCGGAGAATGGGTTGAGCTTCCCCTGAAAGGATGGTCTTCGAAGAACTGGGAATGGATCTCTGAAAATCTGTCTCTTAGCAGCTACATGGGCAAAAAAGTTCAGTTCGGTGCAAAATATACCTCAACAGCAGAGAATGCGGTGACGTGGGAAATCAAGAACTTCCGTGTTGCAGGCAAGACAAGCGGAGTCGCTGAGCTTACATCCGCAAACGGTGAGGCTGTATATTATGACCTGAACGGTCGTCGAGTCGCTGAGCCTGCGAACGGGCTCTTCATCAAGGTCCAGGACAACAAAGCCACTAAAGTGATCATCAAATAAGCCACCGTTTCCTGTCAGTCAGGGTCTGATTCATATCAGATAGTGACTGAAAACAATCTGTCTGAATGACAAAGGCGCTTCCGGAGATTAATCCGGGAGCGTTTTTTTGAAACGGGCTCTTAATAGTAATTTTAACATGATGTATTTGGCAATTGAAAAAAATTAGGCTAATTTTGCGCACATTGAACCAAATTAACCTTTATACTATGCAGAAATTTTTACTGACTTTTGCCGCAGCCGCATTTGCTGCCGGCACAATGATGGCCGATGACGTGACACTGTCCGTCAGCGCCGCCACAGACATCGACGGTACACTCGTTGCAGCTACAAGTTCAGTTAATGAACACTATCAACCCCTGAACTCACTTAAGATCGGTGATTTCAGCTTCACATTCCAGGGTGGTGCAGGTGTGAAAGACAATCAGCTTCCCGCTCTCTATCACACTAATGCAACACAGACAATCCGTGTTTATTCGGGTTCTCAGATGACAATCTCGTTCCCTGCGAGCGCAGAGGTCGGCTCCATCACATGGACACTCTCAAACATCAAGGGTATCGACAACAACATCACATGCAGCACCGGCGAGGTAGCGGCCAACAATGAAGACAAGACAGTTGTCTGGAACAACTCCGCGAAGGCGACCGAAGTTACTTTCACACTTCCTTCCGTTAAGGGTTCTGACGGCAGCAACCCCAACGTTCAGATCTCCGGTTTCGTGGTTTCGGCAGAAGGCACAGTCATCGAGCCCAATCCCGTTGATCCCGTTGATCCGACACCTTCCGGCAACTATCTCTATGAAGGTCTCGTGAACTCCTGCGACTGGACATTTGAGAATGTCGTTCTTCCCGAGGCACTCACATACGTCTGGAAATGGGACGAGAGCTATAATAACCTCAAGGCATCTGCCTATGTTAAGCAGGCATACGCAACTGAATCATGGGCCATCTCACCTGTAGTTAATCTTGGCGAAGCTTCAGAGCCCACCGTGACATTCGAGCATGCCGAAGGATATTTTGATGAACTGAATCTTTCTGATGTCTTCACATTCTATGTTCGCGAAGAAGGTGGTGAATGGTCAGAACTGAAGATTACAGCCTGGTCTACAAAAAACTGGGAATGGAACACTGAAAACTACGCTCTCGATGCCTACAAAGGCAAAAAGATCCAGTTCGGCGCGAAGTACACTTCTACAGACGCCAAAGCCGCCTCATGGGAAATCAAGAACTTCCGTGTTTCCGGCTCGACAGCAGTGGCTGTTATCGAAGCAGAGAACGCAGCACCCGTTTACTACGATCTGAACGGTCGCCGTGTTGCAGAGCCTGCAAACGGTCTGTTCATCAAAGTTCAGGGCAACAAGGCTTCCAAAGTCATCGTGAAGTAAATCTTCCGCAGACAAGGAAAGATAAAATAACGAAACCGGAGGGTGTGTCAGAATTTCTGATGCACCCTCCAATGTTTCAGGTTCTTCAAATTTAGTCAGCTTTAGCCAGACAGAAAAATTGAACCGATTCACCCGGGATATTTAAGATTCACCCGGGATATTTAATACGAAAGATAAGCTGAGTTTGAAACGATGGAAAAGAAGAAAAAACTGGTGATTTCAACCGGAGCCGGAATCAGTGCCGAGAGCGGGATCAAGACGTTCCGCGATGCCGACGGACTCTGGGAGAACTATCCTGTGATGCAGGTAGCCTCGGCCGACGGTTTCAGGCGTGATCCGGCGCTTGTTCACGAATTCTACAACATGCGTCGCCATGATCTGCTGAAGGCGGAGCCCAACGCTGCACACCGCGCTCTCGTGGCTCTCGAAAAAGATTATGACGTCTATGTGATCACCCAGAATGTCGATGATCTTCACGAGAGAGCAGGCAGCAGCAATGTGCTCCATCTTCACGGCGAGCTGATGAAGATACGCTCCATCAAACATCCCGATTATATCGAGACCCTCGATCCGTCAAACCTCGACACCACACCGGAGACACGCGGTGCGAACGGAGACCTGATGCGTCCGCATATCGTCTTCTTTCAAGAGCCCGTCCCTAACATCGAGAAGGCAATGGAGATCGCGGCCGAAGCCGACATTTTTGTTGTCATCGGTACATCGCTCGTGGTCTATCCCGCGGCAGGGCTGATCAACTGCGTGCGTCCCGGAACTCCCATCTACTATATCGATCCGAATCCGGCGCCGATCCAGGGGATTCCGAATCTGACGGTCATAGCCGAGCCGGCGACCCGCGGAGTCGTCACCCTTGCCAAAGATTTAGGGGTGTAAATATGTTATACAACATCAAAAGTTAGTGTGTAAAAATTGCTGATATTCACTACTTTTGTAGAGAGAGAAACAGGTTTTCGGCCTTTATTGCTAATTGATAGGCGATTAAGGTCAAAAAGGTATCGATCATCAAGGAAATTAACCAACATCACATATACAGACTATGGCAAAAGTAAAAGGTGCAGTGACTGTCAATATCGAGCGCTGCAAGGGCTGCAATCTCTGTGTGGTTGCGTGTCCCACCAACACGCTTTCCCTCCAGCCCAACGAGGTCAATGACCGCGGTTATCACTATGCCTACATGGCAAATCCGGACAACTGCACAGGTTGCTGTTCATGCGCTTGGGTATGTCCCGATGCATGTATCGAGGTTTATCGCGCAAAGGTAGACTGATATTCCGAGGCGCGGCCGGCCCGGGAACCTGAAGAGGATAAAGATCCGGAGTAAAAGGAACGACGGCAGGGCCGCAGAACAAGAAAACGAAAACAAACGAACACACCTTTAAAATATGAAAGAAGAGGTAAGACTCATGAAAGGCAACGAGGCGATCGCCCACGCCGCTATCCGCTACGGCTGTGACGGTTACTTCGGATATCCTATCACGCCCCAGTCGGAAGTACTCGAGACACTCGAGGAGCTGATGCCCTGGGAGACAACCGGAATGGTAGTTCTTCAGGCTGAATCCGAGGTTGCAGCCATCAATATGGTCTATGGCGGTGCAGCCACCGGTAAAGCAGTGATGACATCGTCATCGTCGCCCGGTGTCAGCCTTAAGCAGGAGGGTATCTCCTATATCGCCGCGGCATCGCTTCCGGCGCTGATTCTGAATGTAATGCGCGGAGGTCCGGGTCTGGGCACCATCCAGCCCTCACAGGCCGACTACTTCCAGGCCACCAAGGGTGGCGGTCACGGTGACTATCATCTGATCGTACTCGCACCTTCGACCGTTCAGGAAATGGTTGACTTCGTAGGTCTCGGCTTTGACCTTGCCTTCAAATATACCAACCCCGCCATGATTCTCGCCGACGGTATCGTAGGCCAGATGATGGAGAAAGTGGTTCTTCCCGAGCAGCGTCCGCGCCGCACAGAGGAGGAGATCCGCAAGCAGTGCCCCTGGGCTGCAGACGGTCGCAAGGATGGCCGCAAGCGCAACGTCATCACATCTCTCGAACTCGAATCGAGCCGCATGGAGGTCATCAACCATGAGCTTCAGGCCCGCTATCGCGAGATTGAGAAAAACGAGACACGCTGGGAAGAGATCGCAGTCGAAGATGCAGACTATCTGATCGTGGCCTTCGGCACAATCGCACGTATCTGTGACAAGGCACGCGAACTCGCGGCAGAAAAGGGCATCAAGGTCGGCATCGTCCGCCCGATCACCCTCTGGCCCTTCCCGACAGAGGCTATCGCAAAAGCAGCCGAGGGCAAGAAGGGTATCCTCTGCGTCGAGCTCAACGCCGGCCAGATGATCGAAGACGTCCGTCTCGCTGTCCATGACAACCTCCCCGTAGAGCACTTCGGTCGTCTCGGCGGTATCATCCCCAGCCCCGAAGAGGTAGTAGTAGCTCTCGAAGAGAAAATTATCAACAAATAAGAATCCGCTTCCTAATATGGACATCAAAGATATCATCTGCGCGGAGAACAAGGTATATGCCGCTCCCGAACTTCTGGACCAGAGTGTTCACATGCACTACTGTCCTGGCTGCAGCCACGGTGTGATCCACAAACTCGTGGCTGAGGTCATTGCAGAACTCGGCATCACTGACCGCACAATCGGCGTTTCGCCGGTAGGCTGTGCAGTGTTCGCATACAACTATATCGACGTTGACTGGATCGAGGCCGCCCACGGTCGTGCTCCGGCAGTCGCAACAGCAGCCAACCGCCTCTGGCCCGAGAACGTAGTCTTCACATATCAGGGTGACGGCGACATGTCGGCAATCGGTACCGCTGAATCCATCCACGCCGCAAACCGTGGCGAGAACATCGTCATGATCTTCGTCAACAACGCGATCTATGGCATGACGGGCGGACAGATGGCCCCCACGACCCTCATCGGTCAGAAGACAGCCACTTCACCCTACGGACGCCGCGTCGATCTCAACGGACACCCCCTCGAGATCACCAACCTGCTCGCAATTCTTGACGGAACATGCTATGTTACCCGCCAGAGCGTGCACACTCCCGCCGCTGTCCGCAAGACAAAAGCCGCTCTCAAGAAAGCATTCGAGAATGCGATGGCAAAGAAAGGCACTTCGGTTGTTGAAGTAGTCTCCACCTGTAACTCAGGCTGGAAGATGAGCCCCGAAAAGGCCAACGAGTGGATGGCAGAGAACATGTTCCCGAAATATCCTCTCGGCGACCTGAAGAACGAATAATTCCAATCACCTCCCGACCGGCGGCCGGAACAGATCAACATTCCGGCTGTCAGTCCAAATCAATCCAAAGACATGAAAGAAGAAATTATCATTGCCGGCTTCGGCGGCCAGGGTGTCCTCTCGATGGGCAAGATCCTCGCCTATTCAGGCCTCATGGACGACAAAGAGGTGACCTGGATGCCTTCATACGGTCCCGAACAGCGTGGCGGCACAGCCAACGTGACTGTCATCCTTTCCGACGAGAAAATCTCGTCGCCCGTTCTTGACAAATATGACATCGTCATCGCCCTCAACCAGCAGAGCCTTGACAAATTCGCTCCCAAAGTGAAGCCCGGCGGTATCCTGATCTATGATACCAACGGTATCCACAACCGTCCGACACGTGACGACATCACGATCTATCCCGTCGACGCAATGGAAGCTACCCTCGATCTTGGAAACTCCAAGGCATACAACATGGTAGTCATGGGTGCTCTGCTCGAGGCCATGCCCTACAAGCTTCCGATGGAGAATGTCATCAAGGGTCTGAAGAAATCACTCCCCGAGCGTCACCACAAACTGATTCCGCTGAACGAACAGGCAATCGAAAAAGGCCGTTCGCTCCTGAAGTAAACAAGCGGTGAGAAGCCAAATAATGGAGATTGCGTCTGTCCTATCAGATGCAATCTCCATTTTTCTTGTCTTCTTTTCAGCAGTTGTTTTCTTTTCGTTGTCTTTTCACAAATAAGTTTGGTGAAGGGACAGAAAAAATGGTTAACTTTGTAAGTTTAGAGCCCGTTTCATGGCGAAAACAAATTGAAAAACAGACCGAGTGATGGTGAAGAAATATGATTTTCTTGTGATCGGATCCGGAATTGCCGGAATGAGCTATGCCCTCAAGGTAGCCGATCACGGCCGTGTGGCCATTATCTGCAAATCGACTCTTGACGAAGCCAACACAGCTCTGGCTCAAGGGGGTGTGGCGAGTGTCACGAATCTTGAGGTAGACGATTTTGACAAACATATTCACGACACGATGGTGGCCGGCGACTGGCTTTCGGATCCGAAGGCAGTCGAGCAGGTCGTCCGCAATGCTCCCGAAGGAATCCGCTTCCTGGTAGAGAACGGGGTGAACTTCGACAAGAACACCGACGGAAAATTCGACCTTCACCGCGAAGGAGGACATTCCGAGTTCCGCATCCTGCACCATGCCGACAACACAGGGGCCGAAATCCAGCGGGGCCTGATGGAAAAGGTGCGCAATCATCCGAATATCGACATCTACGAGAACCGTTTCGCTGTCGAGATCATCACGCCCCACCATCTCGGAAAGGTCGTCACCCGGCGTACTCCTGACATCACGTGCTATGGCGCCTATGTTCTCGACGAGGAGAACGACCGAGTCGACACGTTCCTCGCGAAAGTGACCGTTATGGCGACCGGAGGTGTCGGCGCGTGCTACACGACAACGACAAATCCGCTGATCGCTACGGGCGATGGAATCGCGATGGTCTACCGCGCCAAAGGTGAGGTCCGCGATATGGAATTCATCCAGTTTCATCCGACGGCACTCTATCATCCCGGCGACCGTCCTTCGTTCCTGATCACAGAGGCGATGAGAGGTTACGGCGCTGTCCTCCGCAATCTCGACGGCGAGGAATTCATGCACAAATATGATCCGCGACTCTCGCTCGCTCCGCGCGACATAGTGGCCCGAGCGATAGACTCCGAGATGAAGCTCCACGGAACTGACCATGTCTATCTGGATGTCACCCACAAGGATCCCGAAGAGACACGCCGCCACTTCCCCAACATATATGAGAAATGTCTCTCGCTCGGAATCGACATAACGAAAGACATGATTCCGGTTGCGCCGGCGGCTCACTACCTGTGCGGTGGCATCGTTGTCGACACAAATGGAGAGAGCTCGATCAAGCGACTGTATGCCCTCGGAGAGTGCAGCTGCACGGGACTTCACGGCGGAAACCGCCTCGCCTCAAACTCACTGATCGAGGCTGTCGTCTATGCCGATGCGGCCGCGCGCCATTCGGTCGAGGCCGTCAAGGGTTATGATTTCCGGACCGATGTTCCCGAATGGAATGACGAGGGAACGACACATCCCGAAGAGATGGTGCTGATCACACAGGAGACCAAAGAGGTGAACCAGATCATGGGCTACTATGTTGGAATCGTGAGAAGCAACCTGCGTCTTGACCGGGCGTGGAACCGTCTCGATATCCTGTATAACGAGACCGAACAGCTCTTCAAGACCAGTAAGCCGTCCCGCGCGCTGTGCGAGCTGAGAAATCTGATTAACTGCGGCTATCTGATCATGCGCCAGGCGCGCGAACGCAAAGAGAGCCGCGGACTCCATTTCTCGGTCGATTATCCCCACAAGTGACCCGGACGCCTTCCTTCCGGGAGGGGACCGACACAATATAACCGAAGAATAATGACCCACAGAATCATACTTCCCCTGATAGCGGCCGGAGTTGTCGTGGCCGGAGCTGCCGCCGGGAGCGCCGCCGACAAGGCCCGGCCGCGCAGCCATGACAATGCAGTCAGCCAGAATCTGGCGATTTTCAATGCCGTTGTCAAGGAAGTCGAACGCAACTATGTCGATTCGACACGCCCCGACGAAGCCTTCGAGACAGCTATTGCCGGCTATCTGTCGACGATAGATCCCTATACCGAATACTACACGGCCGACGATCAGGAGACACTGCGCCAGATGACGACCGGAGAGTATGCCGGTATCGGAAGCTATATCATGACACGCGACGGAGTGACCTACATATCTTTCCCGATGGAGGGTTCTCCGGCGGCGAACGCGGGCCTGAAGGCAGGCGATAAGATCGTGCGCGTTGACACTGTGGATGTCATCACACCCAAAGGACAGAATGTCTCCAAGTTTCTCCGCGGGCAACCCGGAACCACTGTGAGGGTGACCGTCGAGAGGCCGTGGACTGAAGATTCAGTGAAGACCTTCGATGTTGTCCGCGAAAGCGTCCGCCAGCCGAGCGTGCCTTATTATGGAGTCGTCAACGGGAACACCGGTTATATCGAGCTCTCCTCCTTCATCGAGTCAACGCCTTCCGAAGTCGAGGAGGCGCTCCGTAGTTTCCGCGACAATCCTGATGTCACTCAGGTCGTTCTTGATCTGCGCGGAAACGGCGGCGGACTTGTCACCAGCGCGATCGATGTTCTCGGAAACTTCCTTCCGAAAGGGACTCAGGTTCTTTCGACACGCTCGAAAGGCTCGAAGCTCGACAAGGTCTACCGGACCTCTAAGGTCCCGATGATGCCCGATGTTCCCCTTGCCGTCCTGATAGACGGCGGATCGGCCTCGGCGGCCGAGATCACGGCCGGTGCGCTCCAGGATCTCGACAGGGCTGTGCTCGTCGGTTCCAACAGCTTTGGAAAAGGTCTCGTCCAGAATACAAGAAACCTCCCTTATGGTGCGGTCCTGAAGGTCACTGTAGACAAATACTATCTACCCTCGGGCCGTCTGCTGCAGGCTCTCGACTACAGCCGTCGCAACGAAGACGGCACTGTAGCCCGCACTCCCGATTCGCTCACAAATGAATTCAAGACCCGGGGCGGACGTATCGTCCGCGACGGCGGCGGACTCCGCCCCGACTCCGTGATCACCTGGAAACAGCCCTCCCAGCTGTTGATCAGCCTGATGCGCGACAACAGGATCTTCGACTACGCAGTCGAGTATGCCGCCAGGAATCCGGCTCCCGCCACTGTAGATGATGTCGTCGTCACTGAGGAAATGTATGCCGACTTCACGAAGAAAGCCGTCAAGGATTCCGTCAGCTATAACAGGGCATGGCAGGATGTGATGCCCCGTCTGCGCGATCTCCTGAAGCAGGAGGGATATATGACAGATCAGATTGCGTCACAGATAGATACGCTCGAAAAGTCGCTCCAGATAGATCTCACGGAAGATCTCGCCATGAAGCGCGATGAGATAGGACATTATATCAGTGAGGATCTGGCCTCGATATGGTTCTATGACCGCGGAAAAGCTAAAGTGCGCCTGCGTCGGGATCCGGGACTCGATGCCGCTGTCGGGATCCTCGACTCCGGACTCTGGAAAGAGATCCTGAAACCGACCGGAAAAAAATAAGGACCGGCGGCAAAAAGAATCAGAAAGAAGAAAACGAAACAAGAAACCAAAGTAAAAGACGTGGCGGAGAATATGACACTCGGCGAGGCCGACAGTCTCTTTGCGACCCCGGCTCGGATAGAGGCCCTGACAAAAGCCCTGAAAGGGAAGAAAAAGCGTGTCGCGCTGACCGGACTGACCGGTTCGGCGCCGGCCATGCTCCTTGCCGGTTATGTCAGCCGTAAATCCCCGTCGCTCATCATAACCGATGACGAGGACAGCGCCGGTTATTTCTATCACGATCTGTGCCAGACGGTCGGGGAGCGCCATGTCGCGATTTTCCCGAGCGGCTTCAAGCGTTCGATAAAATATGGTCAGCCCGATGCTCCTGCACGCATTCTCCGGACCGAGACTCTTGATGCCTGGACCTCGGATCGGGAACTTCATTGGGTGGTGACCTATCCCGAGGCACTCGCCGAGAAGGTCCCGGGCCGCAAGGAGCTTTCCGATTCAACAATCGTTCTGCGCAAGGGGGCCCGTGTGGTGATGGGAGATATTGTTGTCCGTCTCCGTGAACTTGGTTTCAAGGAAGTTGACTACGTCTATGAGCCCGGCCAGTTCTCGCGCCGCGGTTCAATCCTCGACATCTTTTCCTATTCAAACGAAATGCCATACAGGGCCGATTTCTTCGATGATGAGATCGACTCCCTGCGCACGTTCAATGTCGAGACACAGTTGTCCGAAGAGAAGATAGATCAAGCTTCTGTGATTCCCCCCGGAATGGCAAAAGAGGGGGAGCGTCGTCTTTCCCTTCTTGATTTCGCCGAGACGACGACTCCGGTTTTCTGCAGTTCTTTCTCATGGCTCCGCCAGCGGCTCGAGGCCATTGCTTCGGAACAGCTTTCCGATTCGGCCCTGCTTGCCGGCGAGGGAGAGACGGATGCGATGGACAATGTTGTCGAACCTGCCGCATTCTGCAGCCGGCTTGAAGAATTCAGCCTCGTCCAGTTTACGCCCGGCGAGGCAAAGGCCGATTTTCCCGCAGAGAGCATCATCCCCTTCAGGACATCTCCGCAGGCCCTCTATCACAAGAATTTCGATCTTATTGCCCAATCTTTCGGCAATCTTGAGTCCGAGGGCTACAGAATCATGGTCTGCAGCGACGCGCTCTATCAGACAGACCGCCTGAAGGCAATTTTCGAAGACCGCGGTGACACGGTTTCGTTCGTTCCCGTCCAGAATACGATTCATGAGGGTTTCGCCGACAATGACCTGAAAAACTGCTTCTTCACCGACCACAGTATTTTTGACCGTTTCCACAAATATAACCTGAAGAGCGACCGGGCGCGCGGAGGTAAGCTCGCCCTGAGTCTCAAGGAGTTGAATCAGATCGAGGTCGGAGACTATATTGTCCATGTCGATCACGGTATCGGACGTTTCGCCGGTCTGATAAAGACAATGGAGAACGGCCATCCCCAGGAACTGATAAAGCTGACATATCAGAACAACGACATAATCCTCGTCTCCCTCCATTCCCTCCACAAACTCTCGAAATATCGCGGGAAAGAGGGAGTTCCGCCGAAGATCAACAAACTCGGAGGCGGCGCATGGCAGAAAGTCAAGGAGCGCACGAAGACAAAGATGAAGGACATCGCGCGCGACCTGATACGCCTTTATGCCGCGCGCCGTCAGGAGAAAGGTTTCGCTTTCTCTCCCGATTCATATCTTCAGAATGAACTCGAAGCAAGCTTTGTCTATGAAGATACGCCGGATCAGCTGACAGCCACCAAGGCAATAAAGGCCGATATGGAATCTCCGCGCCCCATGGACCGTCTGGTGTGTGGCGATGTCGGTTTCGGCAAGACCGAGCTGGCGATCCGCGCCGCCTTCAAGGCTGCGACCGACGGCAAACAGACTGCCGTTCTCGTCCCGACAACGGTTCTCGCAATGCAGCATTTCCACACCTTTTCCGACCGTCTGAAAGATTTCCCGGTCCGGGTGGAGGTCCTTTCGCGTGCGAAGAAACCGAAAGAGGTGAAGCAGATTCTGGCAGATCTGGAAGCCGGAAAAATCGACATCCTGATAGGAACCCATAAACTGATCGGCAAGAGTGTGAAATTCAAGGATCTGGGACTTCTTGTAGTAGACGAGGAACAGAAATTCGGAGTGTCGGTTAAGGAAAAGCTGCGCCAGCTGAAGGCGAACGTTGACACCCTGACCCTGAGTGCGACTCCGATTCCGCGAACCCTCCAGTTCTCACTCATGGGTGCGCGCGACCTTTCTTCGCTGACTACACCGCCGGCGAACCGGCAGCCGATCGAGACGACAGTCGGAGGTTTTGATGATGATCTGATTTCAGAGGCCGTCAACTTCGAGCTCTCAAGAAACGGACAGGTGTTCTTCATATCCAACCGCATCGAAAGCCTGGATTTCATCGAAGCGACGCTCAGACGGCTTGTGCCCGGAGTCCGTGTGGTGAAGGCTCATGGCCAGATGCCTCCTGAACAGCTCGAGAAAGCCATTCTTGATTTCGCGGCCCACGAATATGACGTTCTGCTCTCGACGACTATCGTGGAGAGCGGCGTGGACATGCCGAACGTGAACACTATTCTTGTCCACAATGCCCAGAACTTCGGCCTCAGCGAGCTTCATCAGCTACGCGGACGTGTCGGCCGTTCGAGCCGCAAGGCTTTCTGCTATCTGCTTGTTCCTCCTGGGGGTGCGCTGACGCCCGTCGCCCGCCGCCGCCTGCAGGCGATCGAGAGCTTCTCGGATCTCGGAAGCGGAATACACATCGCGATGCAGGATCTCGACATTCGCGGTGCAGGCAATCTGCTCGGTGCCGAACAGAGCGGATTCATTGCCGATCTCGGATATGAGACTTATCAGAAGATTCTGACTGAATCGATGACCGAACTGAAGACAGAAGAATTCGCCGATGCCTTCGACGAAGTGTCGAGAGGTTCAGAGGAGTTTGTGGCCGACTGTTCGGTCGAGAGCGATCTTGAACTCCGGCTTCCCGCCGAATATGTTCCTCAGGAAGGGGAGCGTATATCGCTCTATCAGCAGCTCGACAATATGGAACGGCCCGAAGAGATCGAGGCTTTCCGTGCTCAGCTGCGCGACCGCTTCGGAGAGATTCCCGAGTGTGCGCTTGAACTGATCAATGTGGTTCCTCTCCGCATGGCGGCGCGACGCCTCGGAATCGAGCGTCTGACCCTCAAGGGGGGACAGATGTATGCCTATCTTGTAGATGCCGAAAACAAGGCATATTACGACAGCCGGTCGTTCCGCAAGATGCTTGCCTATATCCGGCAGAACGTGATGAGGGTCCGTCCCCGTCAGATACGCGGTGTCAACTCCTTCCTCTTCTCCGATGTCCGCAGTGTCTCCGAAGCCCTCTCCATTCTCGAGAGCATACTGTCCCTCGATCCCGAAAAATAAAGAAATCTGAAAACTAAAGAAGACTGAGACCCCTTTCCACAAAAATTGTTAAATCCAGGGCGGTGAATTTCCTTTCCGATTTGGAGATTTGGCCATTAATTTATAACTTTGTGGAACATCGCACTTTATGCCTTTTGTGAGGCATCGGAGCGCGATCGAAAAAATAGTATTCTGTAATCGATGCGTCTGCCGGACAATCGTTCCGTATCATTTAGAGACCGTACGACTTTAACTTTTTATTTGACGGTCTCTTACAGATCCCTGGCTATTAGGTAATGCTGAAATAAGCCTCGACAAAGGAATGAACAGAAGGTAAGGGCCCTTGCGCATTATATTGAGATTAACCTAACTTCACGGTTCCTGAGGGTCAGTCGTGAATCAATAGCTTTGACTTATGCGAAATTTTACGCGAAGAACACTGCTTCCGGCAGTTCTCTGCTGCATTGGAGTAAGCTTTTCTTATGCCGACGACATTCTTCCGCGCCTGATCTTCACGGGCGATGCCGGGGAGAATAAGGAAGTGTCGCTCGATGATTATAACCGCATCGAATTCGGCGACAATTCCATGTTCCTCAAAAGCACTAAAGATCCCTCGAGCGTGCTCGAGCTTCCCTATTCCGACTTCAGCCGGTTCTCCGTCAGCGAGGATCTCCTTTCGGGAGTTGGACAGACGGTTGCCCGGGCCTCATCGCTCTCTTATGATGCCTCAGCGTGCCTCCTGCGTCTCGACTCAGCTTCGGGTGCCGAAGCTGAAGTCAGCCTCTACAACGTATCGGGTGTCCGGGTGCTGAAAGCCGTGATGCGTGGCGGAGATACCCTCGACCTTGGCTCTCTTGCCGGCGGAATCTATGTGGCCGTCGCCACAGGCGAGGAAGGAAACCTCAGGATCAAATTCGTGAAATAAACGGATGTGCCGGACGATTGTCCGAAGCATCTTCAGCTAATCTTGAAACATCATAACACCAATGAATATCAACAGGTTGATAAAAACAATACTGATCGCTGTCCTCTGTGTAGTTACGCTGGCGGGACAGGCAGAAAAGAAGAAGGTCATCCGTGTCTTCAAAGGAAGCAAGCAGGTAGGCGAATTCGTTGCCTCCAACATAGATTATGTGGAGGTTGCCGATCCCGTCGCTACGCTTGAGATCAACGGTCACGAATATGTTGACCTCGGACTCCCGAGCGGCTTGAAATGGGCTACATGCAACATGGGTGCGGAAGCCCGCAATGAATATGGCAGTCTCTACTGGTGGGGCGAAGTCGAACCATATAAATCCGGCTTTGATACGAGTCATACCTACAGTGTTGATCTTGATGACATCTCAGGTAATGCGCAATATGACGCGGCCCGTGCCAAATGGGGGTCTACATGGCGTATGCCGACCGAGGCCGAAGCACAGGAACTCATTTCCAATTGTGAATTTACCTATCGCAATGAAAAGGGAAAACCGGGTACTCTTGTGACAGGCCCCAACGGTAATCAGATCTTTTTCCCATACGACAAACATGAGGATGGTTATGCCAATATATGGACATCCACGCCCGGAACGGAAAATACCAAGGCCATGTACTTTTACTTCTTCCTTGCCTCAAAAGGGAACATCTATAGTTCCGGCAGAAAAACCGGCAGATATGCCATCCGTCCTGTTTCCGAGTGAACGGATGAAAAAGTTGAGATTTAGAAAATTCAAAAGACTGAAAGAATCATGAAAATAAAGATATCACTGGTTGCCGTATCCTGTCTTATCGCGCTTGCAGGATGGGCACAGCCGGAAAAAGTGCTCCGCTTCGTCAGCGGTGGCCAGGTCATCAAAGAATACAAAGTCGGGGAATATGATGCCATCGAGTATCAGGATTCGGAGACAGTCGTTGGCGAGATCAACGGATATGAATATGTCGATCTCGGACTGCCCAGCGGCTTGAAATGGGCATCGTGCAACCTCGGTGCGAACAGTCCCGAAGAGTATGGTGACTATTACCAATGGGGCGAGATAGATGTGGAAACGGAATATACACAGGCCAACTGTTCGACCTGGCTGGTAGATGGGCCGGATGATATTTCCGGTGATCCTGAGCATGATGTTGCGCGTGCCAACTGGGGGGCTTCGTGGAGGATGCCTACAAGGGCAGAGTTGAATGAATTGTTAGACTTCGGTGAATGGCAGGACGGAGTATTGAATGGTGTCGCCGGAATGAAAGTAACCGGACCCAATGGTAACTATATATTTCTCCCCTATACAGGATTCAAGTCCGGAACCAAATTATCCGGTACTCCGGGTGGTGGCTATCTGTGGTCGGCCACCGGGTCTGGAAAGTATAATGCGTATCGGGTAGGTTATGCAGTAAGAAGCCAATCACAAATAATGCAGTCGAAATACTTAGGAATACCGATCCGTCCGGTTTCGAACTGAATCGGTCATAGTTCCTAATCAACAGATATCATATTCAGCGAGGCGTTCCCTATTCGGGCGGAGCGCCTCGTCGCTGTCATTGTCGGTTGTTGCCGGGGAAGGGGAGAGGGGGGTGAGGTCAAAGATAGCAAATTTTGGGGAAGATGGGGGGGAAATTTGTATAACTGCGGTGTTTTCAAAACTTTTCGGGAGACTTGGAGGTTAATATTATGAAAGCTGTTCTGTCCGAAAGCCGATGCCTTCTCTGTTTGTCGGTGAAACGGAGGATATTCTGGTGTCCGGAGAAGCCGAAGTTCCTTGACATTCCGCTCCGGCCGAAGTTATTTGTCGGTCCGCGAAGTTTTTGTATCTTTGCGGTGTGAAACAAAGGTCAGTACAGTTCCCATAGATACGGCCGGATAATGTTTCCGGCTCTAAGATTCAGTAATTACGAACTTTAAATTTACACAAAACCCAAAATAAAGAGTAGTATATCATGACAAAGATTGGTATTAACGGCTTCGGCCGTATCGGACGTTTCGTGTTCCGTGCCTCTACAAAGAGAGATGACGTGGAAGTTGTTGCAATCAACGACCTCCTTCCTGTTGACTATATGGCCTACATGCTGAAGTATGACACAATGCACGGCCGTTTCGACGGAACAGTCGACTACGATATGGAGAAGAGCCTTCTGATCGTCAATGGCAAACCTATCCGCGTTACCGCATGCCGCGACCCGAAAGAAATCGGCTGGGGCGAGGCCGGTGCTGAATATGTAGTTGAGTCCACAGGTCTTTTCCTGACAAAGGAAAAAGCTCAGGCTCACCTCGACGCAGGTGCGAAATATGTTGTTATGTCGGCTCCTTCGAAGGATGACACCCCGATGTTCGTCTGCGGTGTGAACCTCGATTCTTATGTTCCCGGCACTCAGATCGTCAGCAACGCTTCCTGCACAACAAACTGTCTGGCTCCTATCGCCAAGGTTCTTCATGAGAACTTCGGCCTGAAGGAAGGTCTGATGACAACCGTTCACTCTACAACTGCAACCCAGAAGACTGTCGACGGTCCCTCTATGAAGGACTGGCGTGGTGGCCGTGCCGCTTCGGGCAACATCATCCCCTCTTCTACCGGTGCTGCTAAGGCTGTGGGCAAGGTTATCCCCGAGCTCAACGGCAAGCTGACAGGTATCTCTATGCGTGTCCCCACTCTCGACGTTTCTG
>CAYMTQ010000010.1:0-41138 GCA_964393395.1 uncultured Sangeribacter sp. | reverse complement strand
AGATCTTCGATGCCTATATCCTTATGTGCGATCTCATACGCAGTGCCAAAAGCCGTATAATCATGGTGGATAATTATATCGACGATTCAGTATTGCGTCAGCTCGACAAGCGAGAAGAAGGAGTGTCTGCCACCATCTTTACACCATCCATCAGCAAGGCTATGCGTCAGGATTTAGAGCGTCATAATGCTCAGTATGCTCCAATAGAAGTAAAACTATTCCGCAGGGCGCATGACCGTTTCCTCATAATAGATGATACCATCTATCATGTCGGAGCATCATTCAAGGATTTAGGCAAGAAGCTTACTGCCTTCTCCAAGATGGATATTATGACTGCTGACGAATTGATAAGCTATCTGGAGACTTCCAATTAAGAATAGTCACATCAAGACACAACGAGAATAGACCTGCCAAGGCACAATGCCAAGCATCGAAGATATCTCGCCTATGAACCGTTTCGACTGACTGAGTAACTGAGGTTTATTGCCTAATTTTTAATTTTTGTTAATTTTGCAATATGGACCAACATCCTCCGGTACCACTTACTCCCGAATCACAAGATAACGAAATTATACTTTACCAACCTGACTCAACAATTAAGCTCGAAGTTCGGCTGGAAAATGATACTGTATGGTTGACTCAACAGCAGATTGCAGACCTATTTGGCGTAAAACAACCTGCTATTTCAAAGCATCTTAAAAATATTTTTGAAAGCGGAGAATTGATTGAAGCTTCAGTTCATTCCATTTTGGAATATACTGCCGCAGATGGGAAGTCGTACAAAACAAAGTTCTATAACTTAGATGCTATTTTATCTGTAGGGTATAGGGTAAACAGTAAGAATGCTACTCTTTTTCGTCAATGGGCTAATAAGGTATTAAAAGATTATCTTATGAAAGGGTATGCAGTATCCCAACGCTTTGAGAGATTGGAATATCGTATGGCAAAGACCGAAGAAAAGATAGATTTCATTCTGAATACATCACTGCCTCCCAAGAAAGCAATCATATTTGACGGGCAGATCTTCGATGCCTATACCCTTATGTGCGATCTCATACGCAGTGCCAAAAGCCGTATAATCATGGTGGATAATTATATCGACGATTCAGTATTGCGTCAGCTCGACAAGCGAGAAGAAGGAGTGTCTGCCACCATCTTTACACCATCCATCAGCAAGGCTATGCGTCAGGATTTAGAGCGTCATAATGCTCAGTATGCTCCAATAGAAGTAAAACTATTCCGCAGGGCGCATGACCGTTTCCTCATAATAGATGATACCATCTATCATGTCGGAGCATCATTCAAGGATTTAGGCAAGAAGCTTACTGCCTTCTCCAAGATGGATATTATGACTGCTGACGAATTGATAAGCTATCTGGAGACAACTGTTTAAATTTTCATAAACATGTTCAACCGAGGATTTTGAAGAATCGGTGCGTCTACATATTCAAGGATGTGCGTCAGAGAGAGATCCGGTTTCCGAATATCTTATGCTGGGAGAATATGAAATAGTTTGGCATACGTAGTCGGAAGGATTCCATCAACGTATATCCGAAAATCTGAATACAAAAAAAGCCCTGAAATTCAGGGCTTAGGCGGAGAGAGAGGGATTCGAACCCCCGGAGGCTCTCACCTCAACGGTTTTCAAGACCGCCGCAATCGACCACTCTGCCATCTCTCCTTAATTATATCCGGTCGCCAGAATTATCAACATTTTGCTGAATCAGCATTTGTTGAATCAACGTTTTATGAGGGGATTAGTACATTGCTTAGTCCTCTCTTGCTGAATCAGCATTTGTTGAAAAGGCTCGCGCCGGATGGCGTTTG
The DNA here is from genome assembly GCA_964393395.1 of uncultured Sangeribacter sp. Lineage (GTDB taxonomy): Bacteria > Bacteroidota > Bacteroidia > Bacteroidales > Muribaculaceae > Lepagella. The sequence continues at coordinate 39,311 of CAYMTQ010000010.1, read as the reverse complement.
ATGCCGTTTGCGGGTGCAAAGGTAAGTCATTTTTAATTTACAGCCAAATTTTTCAGGATTTTTTTGCTCATTTTTTTTCGCACTACTCTCAAGCTACTCTCAGTTATGTGTTTAGAGTAGGTTTTACGGTCTGATATGTGATATGTCGGTTCTTTTTTGTAATTTTGCGTATTGGTGACCATGGGCTCCTGCCGGTCCTTCAATATTATGGAAGAAGTAATCGAAAAGGTAGATACGAAACTGATCGAGGCAGAACTGACCCCGGACCGGTTCCTGCGCACATCGAATAAGGCCGGTAATGAGATATATGTCATTGACGCGAAGTCGGCTCCGAACACAATGCGTGAGATCGGCCGCCTCCGCGAGCTCTCTTTCCGCGCAGCCGGCGGCGGGACCGGGAAATCACTCGACATCGACAGCTTTGACCTCATGGAACCGCCGTGCCGCCAGCTCATTGTGTGGGACCCGGAGGCACGGGAGATTGTCGGCGGGTACAGATTCATTCTGGGCGAGGACATCGTGTTCGAAAACGGTGTTCCCAGAATCGCGACAGCCCACCTCTTCCGTTTTTCGGACCGATTCATCAATGATATTCTTCCGAATACCCTCGAGCTTGGACGCTCATTCGTCTCTCCGAAATATCAGAGCGCTACCGCAGGGCGCAAAGCCCTTTATGCGCTCGACAACCTGTGGGACGGTCTCGGAGCCCTGACAATCATATATCCGCAGATCAAATATCTGTTCGGGAAAGTCACGATGTATCCCAACTTCGGTACTCGCTCGCGCGATCTCGTGTTAGGCTTTCTCCATAAATATTTCCACGATCCCGACGGTCTCGTCGTTCCTGTCGAGGCACTCCCCACCGCAGCCCTCTCTCCTGACATCCAGAAGCATTTCACCGGTGGTTCATTCAAGGAGGATTACAAGATCCTGAACTCGGAAATCCGACGCGAAGGCCGAAACATCCCCCCGCTCGTCAATGCCTACATGAACCTGTCTCCGACCATGAGGATGTTCGGGACAGCGATCAACCGGGAATTCGGCGATGTCGAGGAGAGCGGCATCCTCCTGAAGATCTCCGACATTTTCGAGGAGAAAAAAGAACGTCATATCGGTTCATTCCGGATAGTAATGAAAGAAGACAAACGCTGAAAATCATGAAGAAAGTTGTCGTCACAGGCGCAGACGGGTTCATCGGTTCCCATCTGACAGAGTCTCTGCTCGCAGAGGGCTATGAGGTCCGCGCCCTTGCCCAATACAACTCGTTCAACAATTGGGGACATCTCGAGGGGATTAAACACGAGAACCTTGAGGTTGTCACAGGCGACGTACGCGATGCCGCTTTCTGCCGACATCTTCTGAAAGGGGCCGACACCGTGATGCACCTCGCCGCCCTGATCGCTATACCATACAGCTATGTGGCTCCCGAGAGCTATGTCGACACAAACGTCAAGGGAACCCTCAACATCTGTCAGGCCGCTCTTGATCTCGGACTCGAAAGGGTTCTGGTCACAAGCACATCCGAAGTCTACGGCACCGCCCGCTATGTACCGATTGACGAGAAACATCCCCGTCAGCCCCAGTCGCCATACTCGGCCTCCAAGATAGGCGCAGATGCGATAGCCAAGAGCTTTCACAACGCCTTCGGACTTCCGCTGACCATCGTCCGCCCCTTCAACACATACGGACCGCGCCAGTCGGCCCGGGCATTCATTCCGACAGTCATCACCCAGATAGCAGCCGGAGAACGCCGGATCAAGGTCGGAGACCTCTCCCCCACGCGTGACTTCAACTTCGTGACCGACACAGCCGCCGGATTCATCGCGATTGCCCGAAGCGAAGAGGCCATCGGACGCGAACTCAATATCGCGACAGGAACGGAAGTCTCGATGCGCGAGACGCTCGACACCGTAGCCCGCATCATGGAGGCCGACGTCGAATGGGTTGTTGATCCGGAACGACTGCGCCCCTCGAAAAGCGAAGTGTTCCGCTTGTGCGGAGACAGCAGTGAGCTGCGCCGGTTGACCGGCTGGGCACCGCGCGTTACGCTTGAAGAGGGTCTGCGGCAAACGATAGACTGGTTCCTCTCCTCCGACCATTTAAAACAATACAAGACCGACATTTACAACAGATGAACACCAATAAGATCACCATTCTCATGCTCGGCGGCGCACGCCGTGTGTCTATGGCGGAACTTCTCAAACGCAGTGGCGAGAGGATAGGCCGGGAAGTAGAGATAGTCAGTTACGAACTCCTCGAACAGGTCCCCATCGCGATCGCAGGAAAAGTAATTGTCGGCCTTAGATGGAGCGACCCCAGGGTTGTCGATGACATTGTGCGCGTCTGCGAGGAAAATAGCGTGAACATCATCCTTCCCTTTGTAGATGGGGCGATCGAGATCGCATCGAAAGGCAAAGAGAGGCTTCCCGGAGTTTTCGTGCCGGTCAGCGATTTCGAGATATGCCGGATCATGTTCGACAAGGTCGAGGCTGCCAAGGCCTTCGAGGAGGCAGGACTTCCGATTCCGGCGACATACAGGGCCATAAACGCCGAAATGCCAGCCATCGCGAAACCGCGCCACGGCTCCGCATCGCGCGGAATCAAGATATTCCACAACATTGATGATCTGATGCATCTTGACAACCTGGGCGACTACATCGTTCAGGAATATATCGCGAACCGCGAGGAATATACCGTCGACTGCTATGTTTCCCAGGAAGGAGAGATACTGACCGTCGTTCCCCGCTCGCGCCTCGAAGTCATGGGTGGAGAAGTCACGCGGACGATAACCTGCCGCAACGCCCGGCTCGACCGTATGAGCCGTGAAGTGATCGAAAAATTCAACCTCCGCGGACCCGTCACTCTTCAGTACCTCCACGATCTGGATACCGACCGCTTTCTCCTGATGGAAGTCAATCCGCGTCTCGGCGGCGGGGTCGTCTGCTCCATTTATGCCGGAGCACCGATCACTGACTATATCATCGACGAAGCACGCGGAATCCCCCTCCGTCCTTGTGAAGACTGGGCCTACAACACATTGATGGCCCGTTATCAGAAAGAGGCTATATTCTACGAATAATCAACCGATATGAGCGCTATCATAATTGCCGAGGCAGGCGTAAACCACAACGGGCGGATTGATCTCGCCCGCCGGATGGTCATCGCAGCCAAGGAGGCCGGTGCCGATTACGTCAAGTTCCAGACAGCTGTGCCGGAACTCGTGATTTCGGAAATCGCGCCTCAGGCAGAATACCAGAAAGAGAACACGGGGCGTGTCGAGTCACAGCTCGACATGTGCCGCCGCATTCATCTTCCCCTCGAGGCATACACCGAGCTGAAGGCATTGTGCGAGGAAACGGGAATCGGCTTCATGTCGACACCCTTTGATCCCGTCTCGGTCGATACGCTCGCCGCTCTGGGTCAGGATTGGTTCAAGATTCCCTCGGGCGAGATCACCAACCTCCCCTATCTCCGACAGGTAGCCTCGAAAGGTATTCCGGTCATCCTCTCCACAGGAATGTCAACGCTCGCCGAAGTCGAGGACGCTGTCAAGATACTGACAGGTGAACATCGGGATTACCCGTCCGAGAGTCGCCTGACACGCGACGACATCATCGTCCTTCATTGCACGACACAATATCCGGCTCCGCTTGACGAAGTCAATCTGCGGGCCATGCAGACTATGGCCCAGCGCCTCGGAGTGAGGACAGGATATTCCGACCACACCCCCGGAACGGAAGTCGCAGTCGCCGCGGCAGCGATGGGAGCCTCAGTCATAGAAAAACATTTCACGCTTTCGAGACAGCTCGAAGGTCCCGATCATAAAGCCTCACTCGAGCCCCTGGAACTCGCCGACATGATCCGTCAGATCCGCAACGTCGAAGCCGCCCTTGGTGACGGCGTGAAGGATGTCGCACCGAGCGAGAAGCCAAATATCGAGGTTGCCCGCAAAAGCATAGTCGCCGCGCGCGACATACAGGAGGGTGAGATCCTGACCGGAGAAAACCTTGCTGTCAAGCGTCCCGGCAACGGACTCTCACCGATGGAATGGGACCGTGTCATCGGGACCCGGGCACTCCGGGATTACGCACGCGACAGCCTGATAGACCCGGCTCAGGCAGGAGCCTGAGACAGGTCTAAGCTTAAAAGGAACCGTAACTTAAAACGGACCAAAAACGAGAACCGGCAACGGGCATGAAAACGAGATAATCGATGATGTCCGGGAAAAAGAAAACAGAGCAACAAACAAAACACAAATGATAGCAGTAGCCACAACCACACGCGCCGACTGGGGACTTCTTCTCCCGCTCCTTCGCGAACTCCGCGACCGCGGCCACGAGCCGGCGGTGATCGCGGCCAACATGCACCTTCTTCCGGAATACGGAAACACAATTGACGAAATCCGCGCGAGCGGCTTCGAGCCGGTCGCGAAAGTTCCGGCTAAAGGGGATCCGGCCCGGACGCTGTCGGCTACCATCGAAGGATTCACCGACGCCCTGCGCTCACTCAAACCCGATGCACTCGTCCTGCTCGGTGACCGCTTCGAGACACTGGGAGCCGCATCGGCGGCACTCCTCGCCGGAGTGCCGATCGTCCACATCGCCGGAGGAACCATCTCCGAAGGAGCGATCGACGATTCCATCCGGCATGCCATCACTAAACTCGCCTCCCTCCATCTGGTCGAGACCGAACAATGCCGAAAACGCGTGATTCAGATGGGCGAGGACCCCACGACAGTCTTCACCGTCGGCGCCGCCGGCGTCTGGAACGCCCTGAATGTTCCGCTGATGACCCGCGAGGAGCTCTCGGCCAGCCTCAACTTCGTGATTCCCGACACATTTATTGTGGCGACACTTCATCCGACAACCCGAAGCACCATTCCCCCGACGGAACAGATGTCCAACTTCATCAAGGGTCTCGAACAGTCCCTCAAGGAGTTTCCCGGACTGGGAATAATATTCACCTATCCCAACAATGACTCCGATCCGAAGCCTCTGATCGAACAGATCAAGGCCTTCGAGTCACGCCATCCCGGACAGGTACGCGCGATCCCCTCGCTCGGAATGCGGAGATACCTCTCGGCAGTCGCCCTCTCGGCCGGAGTTGTCGGGAACAGCTCGAGCGGCATCGTCGAGACAGCTTCGCTTGGAGTACCCACGCTGAACGTCGGCGTGCGTCAGGAGGGACGCGAAGCGCCACCGAGCGTCCTGAACACACCGGCCACTCCTCTGGGCGTATCGATCGGAATACAAAGCCTCATGCGTCCCACGACACGCGAACAGGCCCGTCTGAAATTCAACCCGTATTTCAGGACCGGAACACCGAAACTCATGGCCGACGCCATCCTCAAATTCAACTTCGAGGCATTCCCCCGGAAGAAATTCTATAACCTCTGATGCGGACACTGTTTCTCATCACTGCCCGCGGAGGCAGCAAGGGAATCCCCGGAAAGAATATCCGGCCCCTCGGTGGCAAACCGCTGATCTGTCATTCGATTGATCATGCGCGTCAATTTGCCGACGATGCCGACATCTGTCTTTCAACAGACTCGGAAGAAATCGCAGGTGTAGCCCGCGAATACGGTCTGGAGGTTCCCTTCATCCGACCGGCCGAACTTGCGACCGACACAGCCGGAAGCTACGGCGTGATCCTTCACGCCCTGGATCATTACCGTTCCCGCGGAATAGAATATGACCGCGTCGTATTGCTCCAGCCGACATCTCCTCTGAGGACTTCGGAAGATATCGCCGCCGCCATCGGACTCTGGAAACCGGAAATAGACATGGTCGTCAGCGTCACCGAAGCAAAGGCAAATCCCTATTACGACGCATTTGAGAAGGGTCCCGACGGCTTCCTCCATATCTCGAAAGGCGAAGGGAAATATACACGGCGCCAGGATGCGCCCGAAGTCTGGCAGTTTAACGGCGCCGTCTACGTGATGAGCGTACCCTCTCTGCTTGAAGGGCCGATGGGATCATTCAGACGCATCGTTCCCTCGCCCATGAGCCGGGAACATTCTGTCGACCTCGACACGCCCCTCGACTGGATGATAGCCGAATATCTCCTGAACGAAAAATAACATAACATGGCCGAACCGAAACCGAACCAAGCGACAAGACTTCAGGAACTGGCAAGCGCGCCGATCTGGAAGATGCTGTTGAAATACAGCCTCCCGGCCGTTGTCGGAACCGTCGTCATGGCCCTGTACAACATAATTGACTCGATTGTCATCGGACATGCGATAGACGACCCGAATGTCGTGGCCGGAATCGCCGTCACGTTCCCCGTGATGAACCTCGCGACAGCACTCGGAATGCTGATCGGAGCCGGAGCCGCGACACGCGTCTCCATCGTCATGGGTCAGAACGACCACCGCCGCGCCGAGATCATTCTCGGAAACTCGGTCCAGCTGTCCGTCTTCGTCGGTCTGGCATACATCACCCTCTTCTCGATCTTTCTGGACAAGATCCTCGTGCTCTTCGGAGCTTCACCCAACACACTTCCATACGCCAAGGAATTTCTCCAATGGGTGATGCCCGGAATGATCCTGATGAACCTTACGTTCTCATATAATAATGTGATGAGAGCCTCGGGCTATCCCAAGAAGGCGATGTACACCAACTTCATCGGAGCCGGCCTCAACGCATGCCTCGCCCCGCTCTTCCTCTTCGGATTTCACTGGGGAATACGCGGAGCCGCGATCGCGACAGACATCTCGATGGCCGTCACCTGCTTCTTCGTCATGGCCCACTTCTTCCAGAAGAAGAATGACCTTCACTTCGAGAAAGGGACATTCAAGCTCAACTTCCCGGTTATCCGGTCCGTGCTCTACATCGGCATGGCGCCCTTCCTGATCAATGTAGCCGGCTCGGCCATCAACGCTATCATAAACAACTCGCTCCTCAAATATGGAGGTGATGACGCAATCGCCGCCGTCGTAGTCTTCAACCGATTCGTGACTATCTTCGTCTTCATCGTGATCGGAATCTGTCAGGGTATGCAGCCAATATTAGGCTACAACTACGGAGCCCGGAAATATGACCGGCTGTTCGGGACACTCCGGCTTGCGGCTACATGCGCCGTCATCATCACCACGATCGGCTCTCTTGTCGGAGCCTTCAACCCCACGAATATCGCCAAGATGTTCATGAGAGACGAAGCACAGATCCAGTGCGCGGTGAACTGTCTGAAGATCACGACAATGGGATTCTGGATGGTCGGCTTCCAGATCGTTTCGACCAACTTCTTCCAGTCCCTCGGATTCGCCGGAAAGGCAGTCTTCCTCTCCCTGACACGCCAGATAATATTCATGATACCGCTCCTCTTCATTTTACCTCCGGTCTTCGGACTGAACGGAGTCTGGAGCGCTTTTCCCATCAGCGACTTTCTTTCGACAGTCGTCGCCGGCCTGATGCTCTGGTGGCAGGTCCGCAACATCAAGAACACCCCCGCGCCTCCCGTCGGTCCGGACTCTCCGGCCGGTGTCTGAGAGGTCAGACGTCCTGACACTCACGGCACACTCGGAAGCGCGTTTCAGAGCCCGGCTCTCATATCCATGAAATCAAAGTTTTGCTATGGCAGATTACAATCATAAAGAAATCGAACAGCGTTGGCAGTCATACTGGCGCGACAACGAGGTTTACAAGACCCGCGAGGATTCCTCGCGCAAAAAATTCTATGTGCTCGACATGTTCCCCTACCCTTCCGGAGCCGGACTTCATGTCGGACATCCGCTCGGCTATATAGCCAGCGACATCTACTCCCGTTATAAACGCCAGCAGGGCTTCAATGTCCTCCACCCGATGGGATATGACGCATACGGCCTTCCCGCCGAACAATATGCCATCCAGACCGGTCAGCATCCCCGCGTGACAACCGAACAGAACATCGCCCGCTATCGCGAACAGCTCGACAAGATCGGATTCTCATTCGACTGGAGCCGCGAGGTCCGCACCTGCGATCCCGAATATTACCGTTGGACACAGTGGGCCTTCATGAAGATGTTCAACTCCTACTATGACCTCGAAAAAGGGAAGGCGATGCCCATTTCGGATCTCGTCGCCCACCTCGGGAAGCATGGAACAGAGGGACTCCACGCCGCCGAATCGCGCCATATCGAGCTCACGGCCGACCAATGGAACGCGATGGACGAGAAAGAACAGCGCGAGACACTGATGAACTGGCGCATAGCCTATCAAGGCGAGACGATGGTCAACTGGTGTGCCGAACTCGGAACGGTTCTTGCTAACGACGAAGTGTCGGAAGGTGTCAGCGTCCGCGGCGGTTTCCCCGTTGAGCAGAAGATGATGAAGCAGTGGTGTCTCCGCGTGTCAGCATACGCACCGCGCCTTCTCGACGATCTGAAAGATGTCGAATGGAGCGATTCGCTGAAAGAGACACAGCGCAACTGGATCGGCCGGTCTGAAGGTGCCGAGATGCGTTTCCCGGTGAAAGACGGCGATTTCGATCTCGAGATCTTCACCACCCGCGCCGACACAGTCTATGGCGTGACATTCATGGTTCTCGCCCCTGAATCGAAATATCTCGACATGCTCGTGACACCGGAACAGCGTCCTGAAGTTGACGCATATCTCGAAGAGGTCAAGCATAAGACCGAACGCGAGCGACAGATGGACAAGAAAGTATCAGGAGTCTTCACCGGAGCATACGCTATTAATCCCCTGACCGGCAAAGAGATCCCGATCTGGGTCAGCGACTACGTCCTCGCCGGCTACGGAACGGGAGCCATCATGGCCGTTCCGGCCCACGACTCACGCGACTATGCTTTCGCACGCAAGTTTGATCTTCCGATCATCCCTCTGATTGAAGGTGCCGATGTTTCCGAAGAGAGCTATGACGCCAAAGAGGGAACGGTCATCAACTCCTGCGGACCCGAGCTCGATCTGAACGGACTCCAGGTCAAGGAGGCAATCGCGAGAACCAAAGAATTCATAAAGGAAAAGGGAATCGGCCACGTGAAGACCAACTACCGTCTGCGCGACGCCATCTTCTCCCGCCAGAGATATTGGGGCGAGCCCTTCCCCGTCTATTATAAAGACGGAACAGCCTACCTCATGGATGAATCGGCTCTTCCGCTCGAGCTCCCCGAGATCGACAGCTACCTTCCGACCAAAGACGGAGAACCACCGCTCGGCCGCGCCAAAGACTGGAAGACACCCGAAGGCTATCCCATCGAGCTCTGCACGATGCCCGGATTTGCCGGTTCCTCGGCCTATTACCTCCGCTACATGGATCCACACAACAGCGAGGCGCTCGTCAGCCCCGAAGCCGATGCCTACTGGCGTCAGGTAGACCTCTATGTGGGGGGAGCCGAACATGCCACAGGCCATCTGATCTACTCCCGCTTCTGGAACAAATTCCTCTATGACCTCGGCCTCGTTGTCGAACCCGAACCCTTCCGCAAGCTCGTCAACCAGGGAATGATCCAGGGACGCACCAACTTCGTATACCGCATAAAGGACACCAACACCTTCGTCTCCAAAGGACTGAAGAAGGATTATGACGTGACTCCGATCCGCGTGGACGTCAACATCGTCAGCAACGACGTTCTCGACACAGCGGCCTTCCGCAAATGGCGCCCCGACTATGCCGACGCCGAATTTATCCTCGAAGATGGGAAATATATCTGCGGATATGCCGTCGAGAAAATGTCCAAATCGATGTTCAATGTCGTCAATCCTGACAACATCGTCGAGCGTTATGGCGCCGACACACTCCGCCTCTACGAGATGTTCCTCGGCCCGGTCGAACAGTCAAAACCGTGGGATACGAACGGAATCGACGGCGTCAACCGTTTCCTCAAGAAGCTATGGAACCTCTTTGACCGCGCCGATTTCGAGAAGAATCCGAAGATGTCGAAGGAGGAGAGCAAGACGATGAACAAACTCGTGAAGAAAGTCACCCAGGACATCGAGAACTTCTCGTTCAACACCTCGGTGGCCGCCTTCATGATCGCTGTCAACGAACTCCAGACGCTGCCAGCCGTAAGCAAGGAGGGAATGGATCTCTTCGCCCGCGTGATCGCACCGTTCGCACCGCACATCGCCGAAGAGTTCTGGCACAAGCTCGGAAACGAAGGCTCTGTTGTTGATGCCCGCTGGCCCGAATGGGACGAAGAGGCCCTGAAGGAATCATCGGTCAAATATCCCGTTTCGTTCAACGGCAAGATGCGTTACACGATCGAGGCTCCGGCTGATGCGGACCGCGCCGCGGTCGAAGCAATCGCCCTCTCGGCCGAAGGAGCTTCCAAATGGCTCGACGGCAAACAGCCGAAGAAGGTCATCGTCGTTCCCGGCAAGATCGTCAACATCGTAATCTGATTCCGGTCCAGGCCCCAATACAATGCGTCCCGATGTCCAGCATGAACATCGGGACGCATTGCTTTCTTACAGCAGAAACGACTGATTATCCTTATATTTAGAATTAATCAGGCATACTTAGAATTAATCAGGCCCCGGTGCTCAACTCGAGTACCGGGGCCTTGCAACAATTCAAAGAGATATTTTATTTGATAGTCTTTTCTGCTTTACCGTTGTTGACACGGATGTAGATGCCCTTTTCGGGAGCACTCAGGAGACGGTTACCGTTCAGGTCGAAGTAGATTACAGAAGCATCCTCACCTTCAACAGAAACGATTCCGGTTTCCTTGTCAACAGTGTAGTCGAGAACTACCCATGCCTTATCCTCGGGAACGTATGCGGTCTTGAGAGCGCGAGCTGTCTCGTTGGCATAGTATTTCTGGCCCCAGAGGTTGATGGCTACTCTGTAGTCAGCGGCTACCTCATTGGAGATATTGAGATTATAGGTCACCTCAGTCTTATCTGCAGAAAGAACGGGAGCATAGTCTGTGCCCATTGAAGCCTCAATGTTTCTTACGTTAGCCTTTGCATTGAATTCTTCAGTCCAGGATACGAAGTCGGAGATGAAGTCAGAACCGAACACGAGAGTGATCGAGCTGAGTTCCTTCTGGGTTCCGGGAGCAGGAGAGACATCCGCACCAACGTTTGTCTCTGTCTCAGGCTCTGTCGGTTTGCCTATGAGATATGTGAGCTCTACGTCATTCAGTTTGACGGTCTCACCCTCAACGTCTGTAGCAGTCCAGCCACCGAGTTTCCAGACAGCTTTGAAGATGCCTGTCTCTGACTGCCAGTCACCTGTCAGCTGATACTGGTACTGTCCGCCGATAGCGCGGAATGCAGTAGCGGAAACTTCAAGTCCGGAAGGAGTAGTGAGTACAAGTGCTGGATATTCAGTAGACGAAGTGCCGACGAGAGTGTAGCCGACAAGCTTGAGCGAAGTGACGTTAGACTTCCATGCATCTGCCTGGGGAGCGGGGCTGTACTGAGTGACCTCAGGAGTCACGACAGGTATGGGAGCAGGCTTAACGTATGAAATAGTCACGTCTGCCAGAAGAACCTCATTGCCGGTTTTTGAATTCAGAGCTGAATAGCCGTCAATTTTCCAATAGCAGTTATATGTGCCGATCTTTGTGAAATCAACAGCCGAGCAATCATAACCGACAGCGTTCAGAGAGCGCACGACCTTGACAGGAAGAGTGTAGGTTTCGCCATCAGGATCAACAAGGACCAGCTCAGGTGCATTATTCTTCAGCTCATTATAGCTGGGGTAATTGAACTTATAGTCACTGAGAGTCAGTCCGATGACCGGTGCAGTCCAATTTTCGAACTCGCCTGCTAACGGAGATGCAACCACCTCAGGAACGACTTTCTCGAGACCGCCCTCAACAGTGAAGGTGTATGTACCTGTTGCGGGGAAAGTCAGGGGATTGAGCTGAGCTGTATAGCCTGAGAATGAAGAATAGTTGATGGAGATCGTATATTCTCCGCCGGGGAGCATAGCGCAAGCCTCACCGGTGTTGTCAAGCGGGAACATCCACTTGATGACGTTGCCCTCTTTCTCACCCTGTGCCATATCGAGCTTGCCGGCAGGACCGGTCACTGTGATCAGGGTCTTGCCCTCTTCGTCAGAGAGGAGATCGCCCACGTTGAGCATGTCGGGATCGACGTTGCCGATAGTCATCGTCACGTAAGAGAAGCCCTCTTCCTGCTCATATACGCCGGCAGGTTCAACTGTGATCTCAGCGTCAACGGGCTCGCCCTTTTCACCGACGATATACGGGCCTGCCTTGAGGTTATAGATTTCGATCATCTGACCCGTCGTGTAGTCAATTGCCTGAACTGACGCATTGGGATCATTGCTGATCGGATAAATCATGTAATACTTACCGGGAGTTCTGACAGCATTAGCCTCGCTGACCGTCACATTGAAATAGTTGTAGTAGCGTGTACCCATACCCATAGGTTTCAGAGTGCCGGTGCTGACGATCTCGTCATTCTCGTCCACAATCCAGACAGCAGGGCTCGAGAACATACTGCCTGTTGCGTAAATTGTGTTGTAGGCAGTAGCGATGTTACACTGGTAGGAGCCGACAAGTTCGCCGTAGACACCGGGAGCGGCATTTTCAGGAGCCCAGGCCGCGCTCGCGGGCATCGGAGTTGTCAGACCTTCGTACTTCTCGGCCATCATGCCGGGAGCCAAAGCTGCAACCAGTCCCAAAGAAAGGAGAATCTTCTTCATCTTCAGATAGTTAAATGATTAGTGAATATAGTTTGGTTTTGAGATTAAAAACAGACCGACTCGTTGCCCGAGGTCGGATTTATTAGTTAAGCCTACGTCTCTGAAAAAGAGTAACACATATATGACAAAGCCACTATATATACTAAAGAATAAACAAGACTCCCACTTGATTTCCGGATATAAGCAACTCCGGACAGGGTCTAAATTCTAATATTTCAGACTTGTAGCTTATTTGCGGATAAAATTAGTCAAATTTTTCATATATTCACCACAGCAGTTATTATGTTTTAAAACACAGATGAATTAAATGTTTAAAACTCAGTTGATTAGATAAATGTTAAAATATATTAATTCTATTGACAAGAAATTTTGATCCTTTCTAAGCTATTGTTTTATAAGAATTTTTAGCCGGAAGGGGATTGCACGGAGCCCATTGAATGCGAAGATGCTTCAAATTTGCAGTCATCCGTGCTGTTTCGATGTTTTTTATAAAAAAGTCAAAAAACAGTGACTTTTTCGGAACGGGAGCCCGGGGTGTTGCACAACATAAAAATCTTTACTAACTTTGCACTTTCAATTGATGCCCCGGCAACGCGCACCGGCTCCCAGCCGACTTGCGCTTCAATTAGACTCGTGAAGTTTCACTTTGCGTTATAATTGATGTCTTCAGCACCATCATCAGAACGTGCACCATGATTATCTGCTCCTGTAAGATATCTCTGTTGACACGTCGACGTTCCCGAAACGCCGACAGCTGTCGGCGGGGTGCGCTCGGAAAGTCTGTGCGTGTCGCAAAGACAGGCCTCCGGAAGATGCGCGCGGGTGCGTCAAAATCTCTGAACAACATATAACACGAAATAAGACCGTCATGTCCCGAAGACATGGCGGTCAAATTCTTTTTTACAGTCTAAGCAATGAAAATCGGAATTGTCATGGGCTCCATCAGCGATCTCGGCGTCATGAAAGGTGCCGTCGAAATCTGCAACCGCTTCGGCGTGGAGTATGAGATAAAGGTGCTCAGCGCACACCGGACTCCCGCTCAGGTCGAGGAATGGGCCTCTTCAGCAAGGGAACGCGGCTTCGCCGCATTAATAGCCGGAGCCGGGGGTGCCGCTCACCTCGGCGGTGTCGTCGCCGCCTTCACCACCCTCCCCGTGATCGGGGTCCCCGTGAAGTCACGCTCGCTCGAAGGCCTCGACTCCCTGCTTTCGATGGTCCAGATGCCCCCGGGAATCCCGGTCGCTACCGTCGGAATCGACGGCGCCCGCAATGCGGCTCTCCTCGCGATCGAGATGATGGCAATCACCGACAAGCGTCTGAAGGAAGAACTCGACGCTTTCCGCAAGGAACAGGCCGAGAAAGTTCTCGCGGCCAACAACGACCTTTTGTCGCAGTTATAAAAGATAGAATCAATGGGCAATTACCGCTTATTTGTCGAGAAAAGTGAACCATATCGCGTAGAGGCCGAAAGCCTCCGCAACGAGCTGAACTCGAATCTCGGTCTGGACATCCGTGACCTGCGCGTCATCTGCGTCTATGACCTCTTCGGCTTCACACCTGAACTTGTCGAAAAAACGAAATACCGCGTCTTCGGAGAAACAGCCACTGATAATGTGACCGATTCTTTCGATCTCTCCGGCGCACCATATCTCGCTGTCGAATGTCTTCCCGGACAATTCGACCAGCGCGCAGCCTCCGCAAAGGATTGTGTAAAACTCATCGATCCGGAGGCTGACATTGAAATCCGCTCCGCAAAGATGATGGTCTTCGACCCCTCAGTCGGTCCGGAAAAGTTAGAGGCCATCGCAAAATATTGCATCAACGCCGTCGAATCGCGGGCCAAGGATATGACGGTCCTCACCCCTCCTGAACGCGCAGTCGCAAAATCGGTCAGGATTCTCGAGGGTTTCCGCGGAATCACAGCCGATGAAGCACCGGCCCGGGTGAAGGAGAACGGCCTGGCGATGAACGCCGACGACCTGATGGAGGTTGTGCGTTATTTCACTGTCGAAGGCCGGGATCCGAACGAGACAGAACTCCGGATCCTCGACACCTACTGGAGCGACCACTGCCGCCACACGACATTCACATCGCGCCTCAACGACATACAGGTCGAGGACTCTCCCGCATCGGACCTGATCCGGAAGACTCTTGAAGACTGGAAGGATGTCCGCCATGAGCTCGGCCGCGACCACAAGGATCTCTGCCTGATGGATCTGGCGACGATCGGCGCCCGCTGGCTCAGGGCCCACGGAATGCTCGACGACCTCGAACAGAGCGAGGAGAACAACGCCTGTTCGATCTTTGTCGATGTCGATGTCGACGGAGAAACGGAGCGCTGGCTGCTTCAGTTCAAGAACGAGACCCATAACCACCCGACAGAGATCGAACCCTTCGGAGGTGCGTCGACATGTCTGGGTGGCGCAATCCGCGACCCGCTGAGCGGCCGCGCATACGTTTATCAGGCAATGCGCGTCACCGGCGCAGCCGACATCTGGCAGCCTGTCTCGGAAACGATGACCGGCAAGCTTCCCCAGCGCGTGATATCTGTGCGCGCAGCCAAAGGCTATTCGTCATACGGCAACCAGATCGGTCTGGCGACGACACATGTCCGCGAGATCTTCCACCCCGGCTATGTCGCCAAGCGACTCGAAGTCGGAGCTGTCGTAGGAGCCGTGAAGGCCGATGACGTCCGCCGTGAAAGCCCCGTTCCGGGAGATGTGATCATCATGTTCGGCGGTCGTACGGGCCGTGACGGAATCGGCGGTGCGACAGGTTCTTCAAAGGAACACACCGAAGCTTCGCTCGAAGAATGCGGTTCTGAGGTCCAGAAAGGCAACGCACCCGAAGAACGCAAGATCGAACGCCTCTTCAGACGTCCCGAAGTTACACGTCTGATCAAGAAATCCAACGACTTCGGAGCCGGAGGCGTCAGTGTCGCCATCGGTGAGCTGACAGATGGGCTCGACATATATCTCGACCGGGTAACTACAAAATATGACGGACTGAATCCTACCGAACTCGCCATTTCCGAAAGCCAGGAACGCATGAGCGTCGTCGTGGAGAAGAAGGATATGGAGGAGTTCATGAATTACTGCCACGAAGAGAATCTCGAGGCTCGCCATGTCGCCGACGTGACCGACACGGGTCGTATGAGGATGTTCTATAACGGCGCGATAGTAGCCGACCTGAGCCGCGAATTCATCGACTCAGCAGGAGCACCCCACTTCGCGGAAGCGACGATCGGAACCTTCGAAGACATCAATCCGTTTGAACGCAAGCCGGAAGGAGAGGATATCGTGGAGAAATTCATCTCTGTTCTCTCCCAACCCAATGTGACCTCCCAGAAAGGACTGATCGAGATGTTCGACTCCTCGATCGGTGCTTCGACAGTCCTGATGCCCTTCGGCGGACGCACACAGCAGACCGAAAGTCAGGTCTCCGTCCAGAAACTTCCGGTCGGCAACCGGCACACCGACACAGCTTCGGTGATGAGCTTCGGCTTCAACCCGGACCTGACCTCATGGAGCCCGTTCCACGGCTCACAGTATGCCGTTGTGGAATCGGTGGCGAAAGTAGCCGCTTCCGGTGCCGACTGGTCGGGAATGCGCTTCTCATATCAGGAATATTTTGAGAAAATGACCTCCCGTCACGCATGGGGAAAACCCCTTGCGGCACTTCTCGGGACATTGCGCATGCAGATGGAGCTCGGTCTCGGATCGATCGGAGGCAAGGACTCGATGAGCGGAACGTTCGGAAACATCTCCGTTCCTCCGACTCTGATAGCTTTCGGAATCACCACGGTCGATTCAAACAGGGTGATCAGCCCTGAGTTCAAGGCTCCCGGCCACAAGCTTTATCTCCTTCGCCACACACCGAAGGCAGACCATACGCCCGACACGGACCTCCTGAAATCAAACTTCACGAAACTCAGCGGACTGACTGCCGACGGAAAGATCGCGTCGGCCTACGCTCTCGGCTTCGGCGGACTGGCCGAGGCTTTGGCTAAGAGCAGTTTCGGAAACAGAATCGGAGCGAAGGTCAACATTGACGAAGAGTCTCTCTTCAATCTCGATTACGGAACGATCCTCCTCGAAGCGAAGGAGCCTATAGCCGATCCCTCGTTCATCGAGATCGGCGAAACCATTTCCCGACCCATTCTCAATGTGAATGGAACGGAAATGGACATTGAGAAGCTCTATCAGGCAAACCGCGCCCGATTCAACGAGATATATCCCGACAGCACGTCTGCATCAGGAAAGGTGGAGAATGCCGTTTCCGGCCCGAACACGACAAAACGGGACGGAGAAGCCAAGGAACACCCCGTGGTATATCTGCCGACATTCCCCGGAACGAACTGTGACTACGACATGGCCCGCGCCTTCGAAAGAGAGGGTGCACGGACCGTGACGACAGTCTTCTGCAATCTGACGCCGGAGGACATCGACCGCTCGACCGAGCGGATGGCAGAAGAAATCGACAAGTGTGATATTCTGGCCATTGCCGGCGGTTTCTCAGCCGGCGACGAGCCTGACGGAAGCGGAAAATTCATCGCTTCTGTGCTCCGCAATGACCGCGTCAAGGGTGCAATCGAACGTCTGCTCGCCCGCAAAGGCCTGATTCTCGGAATATGCAACGGGTTCCAGGCTCTCGTGAAGTCGGGATTGCTTCCGTTTGGAAAAATCGGCGAACTGACACCGGAAAGCCCGACCCTCTTCCATAATGACATCCACCGTCACATCTCGCAGATGGTGACCACCCGCACGGGCTCTGTCAAGTCGCCATGGCTCGAAGGATTCTCGATCGGCGACCTCCACACCGTGGCCGCATCTCACGGCGAGGGCAAGTTCACAGCCTCGGCCGAACTGGCGGCCGAATTGCGCCGTAACGGTCAGATCGCGTTCCAGTATGCCGACGCCGACGGAGACGCGACGATGGACTCGCCGGCCAACCCGAACGGGTCAACCGAAGCGATCGAGGGTATCATCTCGCCCGACGGACTGATTCTTGGCAAGATGGCCCATTCAGAACGTTATGCCGACGGACTGATGAAGAATATCCCGGGCGAGAAACGTCAGAACCTTTTCCGCAACGCGGTCAACTATTTCAGGAACAAGCAATAAACTAAGATATATGGCTAAAAGTTATGAGGCTTCGGGCGTGAATCTCGAAGCGGGCTACGAAGTAGTCAGCCGCATCAAGAAACATGTGGCTTCGACAAACCGACCCGGAGTGATGGGCAACATCGGAGCATTCGGAGGTATGTTCGACCTCGGATCTATGGGCTATCGTCACCCTATCCTTGTCAGCGGGACCGACGGAGTCGGCACCAAGCTGAAACTGGCGTTCGAGATGGACCGTCACGACACGATCGGCATCGACGCCGTCGCCATGTGTGTCAATGATGTCCTTGCCCAGGGGGCGCGTCCCCTTGTCTTCCTCGACTATGTCGCTGTCGGCAAGAATCACCCGGCCACAGTCGAGGCTATCGTCTCGGGTGTCGCCGAAGGCTGCCGCCAGGCCGAGTGCGCCCTCGTCGGCGGAGAAACTGCCGAGATGCCGGGAATGTATGCCGAGGGTGAATATGACATCGCAGGATTCACCGTCGGAGCTGTCGAGAAGGACCGGCTGATCGACTGCTCGAAAGTAGACGTCGGAGATGTCCTGATCGGCCTTCACTCCAGCGGAGTCCACAGCAACGGCTTCAGCCTCGTCCGCAAGGTCATCGCCGACAACGGCCTCAGCCTGACAAAAGAATATGAGGAGATTCCCGGACGCACTCTCGGGGATGCGCTTCTCGAACCGACACGGATCTATGTGAAACCCGTCCACAAGCTTCTTGAGGAAGTCGATGTCCACGGAATCGCCCACATCACCGGCGGCGGATTCGACGAGAACATCCCGCGTATATTCCCCGGCGGCCAGGGTGCGATGATCACCGAAGGCACATGGGAGATTCCCGGTGTCTTCCGCCTGATCGAAAAATACGGACACATTCCCCACCGCGAGATGTTCAACATCTTCAACATGGGAATCGGAATGGTGATCGCCGTTGCCGAAGAGGATGCCGAGAAAGCGATGAAAGTTCTCGAGGAGGCTGGAGAAAAGCCGACGGTCATCGGCCGTGTGGTCGATGGTCCCGGCGTGGACATCATCCTGCTCGAGGAAGACATGGAGCATAACAATTAAACCCCAGTGGCTCTGAAATTTATGAGATTGGGGCATTAACCAACGAACGAAAGAAAATGAGAGCACTGATCAGTGTAAGCGATAAGACAGGCCTTGTTGAATTTGCACAGGCCCTCAGGAACCTCGGCTGGGAGATCATCGCGACCGGCGGGACAATGACCAAACTCCGCGATGCCGGAATCGAAGTCATCAATATCAGCGATGTCACAGGTTTTCCTGAAATCTGCGAAGGACGCGTAAAGACGCTCCACCCGAAGGTTCACGGCGGTCTGCTTGCGCGCCGTGACAAGGCGGACCACATGGCCACGATCGCTGCCAACGGAATCGAGCCGATCGACATGGTCTGCGTCAACCTCTACCCCTTCGAGGCTACAATCGCCCGCGAAGGAACGACGCTCGAGGATGCCGTCGAGAATATCGACATAGGGGGTCCTTCGATGCTGCGCTCGGCTGCCAAGAACTTTGCGGCCGTGACTGTTGTCTGCGATCCTTCGGATTATGATGGCGTGATAGCCGAAATCAAAGAGAATGGCAACACGCTCCCCGAAACGCGCTTCCGCCTTTCGGCCAAGGCCTTCACCCACACCGCCCTATATGACAGCCGCATTGCTGAATACATGCGTCGCGAGGCGGGTCTCGACGAGAAGCTGTTCCTCGACTTCGATCTCGCGCAGCCCCTCCGTTATGGCGAGAATCCTCACCAGAACGCGAAATTCTACCGCTCAGAGCCCGAGGTGTCATACTCCGTAGCCCATGCCCGTCAGTTAGGTGGCAAGGAACTGAGCTACAACAATATTCAGGATGCCAACGCCGCGCTTGCTATCGTGCGTGAGTTCAAGGAACCTTTCGCCGTCGGCCTGAAGCACATGAACCCCTGTGGAGCCGCAGTCGGCGCTGACCTCAAAGAGGCCTGGAAGAAGGCTTACGAGGCAGATACAGTCAGCATATACGGCGGAATCGTTGCCGTCAACCGTCCTCTGACCGGAGAGGTGGCCGAGATGATGAAGCCGATCTTCCTTGAGATCGTGATGGCACCCTCTTTCACCCCCGAGGCCCTCGAGGTATTCTCGAAGAAAAAGAACCTGCGTCTGCTCGAGGTGAAGATGGATGGGGTCAAGGCACCCCAGCGGCAGTATGTCGGCGTCACAGGTGGCCTGCTCGTCCAGGATGCAGACATCGAGTGCCGCGACATAACAGAAGATATGACCGTCACCGAAAGAAAACCGACCGAACGTGAGCTGGCCGATATGGATTTCGGCTGGAAGGTAGTCAAGCATGTGAAGAGCAACGCGATTGTCGTCGTGAAGGATGGACAGACGCTCGGCGTGGGTGCCGGTCAGATGAACCGTGTCGGTTCTGCCGGAATCGCACTCGAGGAAGCGAAGGCTTCGGGTCACACAGAAGGTCTCGTTCTGGCTTCTGACGGCTTTCTTCCTTTCGATGACACCGTAGAGCTCGCCTCGAAATATGGTGTCACTGCGATCGTGCAGCCTGGCGGATCGATCCGCGACGAGGATGCCATCCGTAAGGCTAATGAAAAGGGAATCACGATGCTGTTCACCGGCATGCGCCACTTCAAACATTAAGACCCCTGACTATGAGTGAAGAGACAAAGATAAAACGGGTGCTCGTTGTCGGAAGCGGTGGCCGTGAGCATGCGATCGTCAATGCGCTGGCACGCTCGGAGCGTGTGGCCAAGATATTCTGTGCCCCCGGAAACTCGGGCATTGCCGACAAGGCGGAATGTGTCGATATTGACGTGACCGACGTCGAGGCTCTCGCTAAATTCGCCAAGGAGCACAACATCGATCTGACTGTCGTCGGACCCGAAGCGGCCCTCGCCGCCGGAATCGCAGACCGCTTTGCTGAGGATGATCTGAAGATATTCGGACCGGCAAAGAGCGGTGCGCGGATCGAGTGCAGCAAGGAGTTTGCGAAAGAGCTCATGGAACGTCACGGAATCCCGACAGCCGGATACCGCTCTTTCGATAATTTCAACGAAGCCCTCGCCTATGTGAAGTCGCGTCCGCTGCCGGCCGTTGTCAAATATGACGGCCTGGCCGCCGGAAAGGGTGTGGTAGTCGCCCAAAGCTATGAGGAGGCCGAAAAGGCACTGAACGACATGCTTCTCGGAGAAGCCTTCGGGAAGGGAAGGGTCGTGATCGAGGACTTCCTCGACGGACCGGAATTCTCGTTCATGTGCATCGTCTCGGGCCGTAAGGTCTATCCGCTTGCGATCGCACAGGACCACAAGCGGGCATACGACAACGACGAGGGACCGAACACAGGCGGAATGGGTGCTTATTCTCCCGTTCCTTTCGTGACCGACGAGATCCGGGAGCGTGCCCTCACGGAGATCATGCAGAAGACTGCCGATGCGCTCGCCGACGAGGGAATCCCCTATTGCGGTGTCCTCTACGGCGGACTGATCCTGACAGCCGACGGGCCGAAGGTGATCGAGTTCAACGCACGTTTCGGAGACCCGGAGACCGAGGTTGTTCTGCCACGCCTGAAGACTGACATATACACTCTGTTCGAGAGCGCCGTCGAGGGTCGGGATTGTCCGACGGAATGGGATACGGAGACATGTCTCGGCGTGGTCCTCGCCGCCGAAGGCTATCCCGGTTCATACAGGAAGGGAATCGCCATCAACGGCACGGAGCGGATTGACGGCGAGGCTATCCACATGGGTACGGCCCGAAAGGAGGGACGACTGATCAGCGCGGGTGGCCGCGTGATGATGATAACGGCCAAGGGAAAGGATGTCTCCGACGCACGCAAGCGGGTGATGGACGATATCTCGCGCCTCGATGTCCCCGGACTCTTCTGGCGAACAGACATAGGTTATCAATGTCTCTCCGATAAGGTTAACTCCGATAAGTAAAGAATAATGAAGATAATCGACGGCAAGTCACTTGCCGCACAAATCAAGACCAATCTGGCCGCCACGGTCGCGGAGATTACAGGCGAGGGAGCCCGCTCCCCGCGTCTGGTCGTGATCCTTGTCGGAGATGATCCGGCAAGCGCGACATACGTCCGCGGAAAGGCCCGGGCATGCGGCGAGGTCGGAATCGAGAATACGACCATTCACCGTCCCGCGGACATCACCCATCAGGAACTGCTCGATCTCGTGGAGAGCCTGAACGCTGATCCCACAGTCGACGGGATCCTCGTCCAGCTTCCTCTCCCGGCCCACATCGACGCGCAGAAGATCATCGAGCATATCATTCCGTCGAAAGATGTCGACGGCCTCACACCGGCCAATGCCGGACAGCTCGCCCAGGCTCTTCCGGGTGTGCGTGCATGCACCCCCCGGGGCGTGATCAACATGCTCGACCACGCCGGAGTGAAGATCGAGGGAGCGCGTGCGGTCGTTGTCGGAAGAAGCAATCTGGTGGGTTTCCCGGTGGCCAAGATGCTCCTCGACAGGGATGCGACTGTCACGATCGCCCACAGCCGCACGCCCGATCTCGGAGCGGTCACCCGCGAAGCTGACATCCTTGTCGTCGCAGCCGGTTCGCCACATCTGATCAAGCCAGACATGGTCAAGGAGGGGGCGGCGGTGATCGACGTCGGAATCTCATTGAATAAGGAGACAGGCAAGTTCACCGGCGATGTCGATTTCGACAGCGTGAAGGATAAGGTCTCGGTCATCTCTCCCGTTCCGGGAGGAGTCGGACCGATGACGATAGCCGGACTGATGCAGAACACAGTCGAATGCTGGCTCTCCCACATCAGAAACTGACCCCTCTATCCGTTGATTAACTTATCACTGATTTATTTATCGGAAGCTGATTAAAAAGAAAAAACCAAACACATCATGATAGAACGTTATGGCCGCGACGTGATGCGGCAGATATGGACAGAACAGAACAAGTTCAACGCCTACCTCAAGGTGGAGCTTCTCGCCGCTGAAGCCTGGCGTGAGCTCGGAGTCGTGCCTCCGGAGGATATCGAGAAACTCAACGCGAAGGCTACCTTCAACATCGACCGCATAAAGGAGATCGAGGAGCAGACACGCCACGACATCGTGGCCTTCACGCGCACCGTCTCGGAATCGCTCGGCGATGAGCGGAAGTGGATCCATTATGGACTGACAAGCACCGATGTCGTTGACACGGCCAACGGCTACATCTTCAAACAGGCAAACGAGATCATCCGCGACGACCTCCGCCGTTTTTCGGAGATGCTGAAGCGTCAGGCCCTCAGATTCAAGTACACGCCCTGCATCGGGCGCACCCACGGAATACATGCCGACGTGACCTCTTTCGGTCTGAAGTGGGTGCTGTGGCACGAGGAGATGCGCCGCAACATCGAGCGCTTCGACCGCGCGGCGCGCGGCGTCGAAGTCGGCAAGATCAGCGGCGCAGTCGGCAACTTCGCCAACATTCCTCCTTTTGTCCAGGATTATGTCTGCGAACATCTCGGAATTGATTCGGCCGACATATCGACCCAGGTGATCCAGCGTGACCGCCACGCCTATTATATGGCGACGATAGCGCTTATCGGTGCGACAATCGAACAGATGGCCCTCGAGGTCCGCAATCTCCAGCGCACCGAAGTTCATGAAGTCGAGGAGTCGTTCGGCAAGGGTCAGAAGGGTTCTTCGGCGATGCCCCACAAGCGCAACCCGATCGGTTCGGAAAACATGTGCGGATGCGCACGCGTGCTCCGCGGATACATGCAGACGGCATACGACAATGTGGCTCTATGGCATGAGCGCGACATATCCCACTCGGCCACAGAGCGAATCCTGATGCCCGACGCAACAATCCTGCTCGACTACATGCTGAACCGCATGATGTCGATTCTCGAAAACCTCGTTGTCTTCGAGGACCAGATGAAGGCAAACATCTATCGCACGAACGGCGTAATCTTCGCCCAGCGTGTGATGAACGCCCTTATCGAGAAGGGTTTCGTCCGCGAAAAGGCCTACGACACGGTTCAGCCTCTGGCGATGCGTGCGATGGCCGAAGGACGGCCTTATGCCGAGCTCCTTGCCGGGGATCCGACAGTCAGCTCCGTCCTCACTCCCGAGGAACTCGAGGCCTGCTTCACTCTCGACTATTACATGAAGAATGTAGACTATATTTACAAACGCAATAAACTCGAAGACTGAAAGATGGCGGAATCATTAGTAGTTATCGGCTCCCAATGGGGAGACGAGGGGAAGGGCAAGATCACCGATTATTTCGCATGTCGCGCCGACATGGTTGTCCGCTATCAGGGGGGCAACAATGCAGGCCACACCGTGGTCTTCGACGGCCATAAGTATTCGCTCCAGTCCATTCCTTCGGGAATCTTCAACCCGAGGACGGTGAACGTGATGGCAAACGGCATGGTCGTCAATCCCGTTTCGGTCATCGAGGAGCTCGACCGTCTCCACAAGCAGGGAATCACGGACTATCTTCTCTTCATCTCGAACCGCGCGGCGATGGTCATGCCCTGGCATTCGGCTTTCGACGGCGCATACGAGGCCCTGAAGGGGGGCAATCTGATCGGCACCACAAAGAAGGGCATCGGTCCGGCCTATTCGGATAAATACAGCCGCACGGGCCTCAGGATCGGTGACCTCCTGGAGCCTGAGTATTTCGCGGAGAGACTGCGCGCGGCCCTCGCCGAGAAGAATCCTCAGCTCGAGATGCTCGGCCTCCCGACATACGATTTCCAGACCGTCTATGACCAATATATGGAAATCGCGAAGAAGATCGGCCCGATGATCACCGACACATCACTTCTGATCGACTCTTTCCTCCGCTCGCCGGACAAGAAGGTGCTGTTTGAAGGGGCCCAGGGCATGATGCTCTGCATCGACCACGGCACTTATCCATACGTGACCTCCTCGACTCCGTCGGCAGCAAGTGTGCCCGTCGGCGCAGGAATCTCTCCGAAGTGGGTGAAGAATGTGCTCGGAGTCGCCAAGGCTTATTGCACCCGTGTCGGCGAAGGTCCTTTCCCGACCGAGCTCTTCGACGAGCGTGCACACGAGATCCGCGAACGCGGCCATGAATACGGAACCGTCACCGGTCGTCCGCGCCGTGTGGGCTGGTTCGACGCTGTCGTGGCCCGCTACACCTCGCGTCTGGCCGGAATCGACTGGTGGGCACTGATGCTCTTCGACGTACTTTCGGGCCTCGACAAGATCATGATCTGCACCGGATATGAATGTGACGGACAGATTCTTGACGCGCCCCCGTCGACTATCGCCCAGCTCGCGCGCTGCAAGCCGGTGCTCACCGAGCTCGAAGGTTGGAAGGAGGACATCACCGGATGTCGCTCTTTCGACGAGCTCCCGGAGGCCGCGAAGGCTTATGTCCGCAAGATCGAAGAGGTCACCGGAACTCCGGTCGGGATGATTTCGGTCGGCCCGGACCGCAAACAGACAATCATAATCAACGAAACCCTCAAGAACTTCTGATATGTCATTCATCGATGAAAAAGTGGCTCAGGAGGGCGTGACGTTCGACGACGTCCTGCTCATCCCGGCCTACTCTGAAGTAACCCCCAATATGGTGAAGCTCGGGACCCGCTTCTCGCGCAACATCACACTGAACATTCCCCTCGTCTCGGCCGCAATGGACACCGTCACTGAGGTCGACATGGCCATCGCCATCGCGCGTCAGGGTGGAATCGGCGTGATCCACAAGAATATGAGCATCGACGCCCAGGCGGCTATGGTGCGCAAGGTGAAGCGCGCCGAGAGCGGAATGATCTATGACCCGGTGACTATCTCCCGCACCGAGACCGTGGGCGACGCCCTGCGTCTGATGGAGGAGAACCGTATCGGCGGCATTCCCGTGGTCGATGAAGACAATCACCTCGTCGGAATCGTCACAAACCGCGACCTGCGTTTCCAGACGGACATGACGCTCCCGATCGAGCAGGTGATGACACACGAGAACCTCGTGACCACAACCAACCCGAATCTCTCCGAGGCTTCCCAGATCCTTCTGCGCCACAAGATCGAGAAACTTCCGGTCGTTGACAAGGACAATCACCTGGTCGGACTGATCACCTATCGTGACATCACCAAGATCCAGGATTATCCCAATGCCTGCAAGGACTCCAAGGGTCGTCTCCGTGTCGCCGCCGGTGTCGGCGTGACTTCGGACACTCTCCAGCGCGTGAAGGCGCTTGTCGAAGCCGGTGTTGACGCTGTCGTGATCGATACCGCCCACGGCCATTCTGCCAACGTGACCAACACCCTGAAGGCCGTCAAGAAGGAATTCCCTCAGATCGACGTGCTCGTCGGCAACATCGCCACAGCTGAAGCTGCAGAATATCTGATCAATGCCGGAGCCGACGGAATCAAAGTCGGTATCGGTCCGGGCTCAATCTGCACGACCCGCATCGTCGCCGGCGTCGGCGTGCCCCAGCTGAGCGCTATCTTCGACGCAGCTAAAGTTGCCCATGCCCACGGAATCCCCGTCATCGCTGACGGCGGTCTCCGTTATTCGGGCGACATCGTCAAGGCTCTCGCGGCCGGTGGCGACTCGGTCATGATGGGCTCGATGCTCGCCGGCGTCGAGGAATCTCCGGGCGAGACGATCATTTATAACGGAAGAAAGTTCAAGGCATATCGCGGAATGGGCTCGATCGAGGCCATGCAGGCCGGTTCGAAAGACCGATATTTCCAGTCCGAGAAAACAGACTCTTCGAAGTTCGTTCCGGAAGGTATCGTCGCGCGCGTTCCCTACAAAGGCACACTCTCGGAGACGGTATATCAGCTGATCGGCGGCCTCCGCTCGGGAATGGGCTATTGCGGCGCACCGGATATAGACACGCTGCATAATGCCAAGTTCGTCCGCATCACCTCAGCCGGTGTCGCCGAAAACCACCCCCACGACGTGACGATCACCAAAGAGGCGCCTAACTACACGCGCGGAATGTGAGCCGTGACCTTCACTGAACCCGCCTGATTCAGATTACGTCTGATTCCGGGCGAGGTCAAAACCCTTTCTGACAACAAATGGAAAAGATACTCATCATAGATTTCGGATCTCAATACACCCAGCTGATAGCACGCCGTGTGCGCGAGCTGAACGTGTATTGCGAGATCCACCCCTTCAACAAGATTCCCGGGATAGGCCCCGACGTGAAGGGTGTCATACTATCCGGATCGCCCTATTCGGTCCGCGACGAGAATGCTCCGAAGCCGGACATCTCCGGAATCAAGGGCAAACTGCCCCTGCTCGGTGTCTGCTATGGCGCCCAGCTCCTCGCCAATGAATTCGGAGGCAAGGTCGACGGTGCCCCGAGCCGCGAATATGGCCGGGCCATGCTGACCGTGGTCGCACCGGAAGATCCGTTGATGACCGGCATTCCATCGCCCACCCAGGTCTGGATGTCTCATGGCGACACGATCACTTCGGTTCCTGAGAATTACCATATCATCGCGAGCACAGACAATGTCCGTTGCGCCGCTTACCATATCGGCGGTGAACAGACATGGGGAATTCAGTTCCACCCCGAAGTGTTCCACTCGACAGACGGCCCCCGCCTGCTCCGCAACTTCGTCATGGACATCTGCGGATGTTCCGGTTCCTGGAGCCCCGCGTCGTTCATCGAGACCACGGTGGCCGAACTCCGCGGGAAGCTCGGCGACGACAAGGTGATCCTCGGACTGAGCGGCGGTGTCGATTCTTCAGTCGCCGCCATGCTGCTCCACAAAGCCATCGGCAGCAACCTCCACTGCATCTTCGTCAACAACGGTCTCCTGCGCAAGAATGAGTTCGAGGAGGTTCTCGACTCTTACCGCAACATGGGACTGAACGTCCGAGGTGTTGACGCGTCACAACGTTTCTATGCTGATCTGGCCGGCGTGAAGGATCCCGAACAGAAGCGCAAGATCATCGGCCGCGACTTCGTTGAAGTATTCAACGACGAGGCACAGAAGATCGAGGGTGCGCGCTGGCTGGCTCAGGGCACAATCTATCCCGACGTGATCGAGAGCGTCTCCGTCAACGGACCTTCGGCCACAATCAAATCGCACCACAACGTCGGCGGACTTCCGGAGAAGATGAATCTCAAGATCGTCGAACCGCTCAGACTTCTGTTCAAGGACGAAGTCAGAAGAGTGGGTAAAGCGCTCGATATGGATCCTAATCTGCTGGGCCGTCATCCCTTCCCCGGACCCGGCTTGGGAATCCGCATATTGGGTGATGTGACGCCGGAGAAAGTACGGGTGCTTCAGGAGGCGGACCGCATCTTCATCGACGGCCTGCGCCGCGAAGGGCTTTACGACAAGGTATGGCAGGCCGGTGTAATGCTGCTGCCGGTCCAGAGTGTCGGAGTGATGGGTGACGAGCGCACCTACGAAAGCTGTGTCGCGCTTCGCGCCGTGATCTCTACCGACGGCATGACCGCCGACTGGGTACATCTCCCCTACGAATTCCTTGCGAACGTCAGCAACGAAATCATCAACAAAGTCCGCGGCGTCAACCGCGTCGTCTACGACATCTCCTCCAAACCCCCGGCAACCATCGAGTGGGAGTAACAACATTCCCGTCTATATACCGACAAACCACGGAAAAGCCACCGCGCTTTCCCGTGGTTTCTTCACTACATAACTTTCAATTTGTATCTAGTTGTGACTAAATTTTCGGGGCGCATGCCGGCGATTAGAGCTGGTCGTAGGGGAGGGACCAGGTGGAGTAGGCGTCGGGGTCGCCGGAGCGGACGCCGAGCGTCAGCCATTTGACGCGCTGGGAGGAACGGCCGTGGTTGAAGGCGTCGGGGATCTCGTGGCCGTAGGCTTTCTTCTGAAGATAGTCGTCGCCGATCTTCGAGGCTGCCTCGACGGCATTCTCGACATCGCCCGGTTCGATCGAACTGAACATCTCGTTGTCATTATGGGCCCAGATGCCGGCGTAATAGTCAGCTTCGAGCTCGAGCCTGACACTTATCTTATTGGCCTCTTTCTCCGGGACACGCGACATGGCGGAATGTGCTTTATCAAGAGTTCCGCGCAGATATTGAACGTGATGTCCGACCTCGTGCGCGATCACGTAGGCGTATGCGAAATCGCCACCGGCGCCGATGTCCTGCCTCATGTTACGGAAGAAATCGAGATCAAGATAGATTGTCTGGTCAGCCGAGCAATAGAACGGGCCTACCTGCGCATTTCCTTGTCCGCAGGGTGTCTGGACCGATCCGGAATATATCACCATCTCCGGTTCCCGGTATTCTCCCCAGCCTTGGCGCTGAAACTCGCGACTCCAGACATCTTCTGTGCCGGCAAGTACCTTCGACGCGAGGTCGAACAGGCGCTGTTCCTCAGCATCCGGTTCACGGTCAGCTGTGGATGTCCGTGCAGTCTGCACACCTTGGGTCGACATCACATTGTGGACCACATCGCCGAGGTTGCCTCCGGATAGAAGCGTGACAACAGCGACAAGTATCACCGCACCGATTCCACCACCTATTCCAACGGTTTTTCCGGACACTCCGCGGCGGTCGCGGATGTTGCCCGATTCTCTTCGTCCGTCTAATCTCATAGCTGAATTTATTTTCCGGCAAATTTATCAAATTTAAAGGCCATTTCAAAATAGGTCCGTCTTTAAGACCCGAATCAAGACCCGGACTAACCCTGACACTATTCCCGGTTTCATCTCAGCCATACTGGTGGATTCCCGCACTTGATATGCGCAACAGTTTTGATAATTTTGATGTTTGAAAGATAAAAACAGACAAAATGGAAAATAAAGATAAAAATAATCGACTCGGAAAATCCGAGAAGATCGAGAAACTCGAGAGGCTCGAGGAATCCGGGAAGCCCGGGAAGCCCGATCATCTCGAGCCATCAGGACATCGCTACCAACATGAGGAGCCGGGCCATCATCACGGCCATCACGGCCATCACCATCATCACCATGTTCTCCCGGCCGGAGGGACGCTGAGCAAGGTGTTCTATTGGGCGATCGGTCTCAATTTGGGTTACGTCATCCTCGAAGCTGTGTTCGGGCTGTTCTCCGGTTCGATGGGGCTTCTCAGCGATGCCGGCCACAATCTGAGTGACGTGGCTTCGCTGCTCGTCGCGCTCATCGCCTTCAAGGCATCCCGGAAGGCTCCGAACAGACGTTATTCTTACGGTTATGGCAAAGCCACGATTGAGGCATCGCTCTTCAATGCCGTGATCCTGTATGTAGCCGTGATCCTGATCGCAATCGAGGCGATCGAGAGGCTCGTTCATCCGCATCCCGTCGAAGGGGGTATGATCGCATGGGTTGCCGGCGCTGGAGTCATCGTGAACGGTGTGACGGCATGGATGCTGATGGCGCATAGCCAGAACGACCTGAATGTCCGCGGCGCGTTCATGCACATGGTGGCAGATACGGCAGTTTCTGTCGGAGTCGTGGTTTCGGGTATCGTCATAACCTTCACCGACTGGTACTGGCTCGACCCGGTAGTCGGACTGGTGATCGCAGCGATGATCTCCGTCGGTTCATGGTCACTCCTGAGGGAGAGCATGAGAATGGCCCTCGATGCGGTTCCGGAGGGAATCGACACCGCGAAGATCGGCCACTCAATCTTAGAGGTGCCGGAGGTACTCTCCTATCACCATCTTCATATATGGCCGGTCAGCACGACGAAGAATGCTCTGACGGTCCACGTTGTCGTGGGCGATCCGAACGACATCGACAAGGCGATTGCGAAAGTGCGCAAGGTTTTGTGTGATCAGGGAATAACACATTCAACCATCGAAGCCGAGACCGACGGCACTCATTGTGAGGAGTGTGACTGTGGCGGTGAAGCTGAGGTACACGATCATGATCACGTTCACGATCACGACCACGGCCACAACCACCACCAACATCACAGTCACGGCATTTGACAATCTTGACTCTTTTTGCTATATTTGTGGGTAAATTGACTCCTGCCAATTTCAGAAATCTAACAATCAGCCCAGATGATCAGTCCCGAAAACATCCCGGTTCCGGAAGAGTTCAAGGAGATGGCCAAAAGCCTCTTCGGACCTGAAGAGAGCGAGGCACTCCTGAAAACGCTTGACGGAACAGAATCGCCTGTCTCGATCCGGCTAAATCCCCGGAAGAGAACCGTCGGAACAGTCTATGAGGGAATGACACCGGTTCCGTGGTGTGCCGACGGGTTCTATCTTCCGGAAAGACCCGCCTTCACCCTCAATCCTCTTCTTCATGCCGGTGTGTTTTATGTCCAGGAAGCGGCATCAATGATCCACGGATGGATAGTGTCACGCCTCGGCCTACGGCAAGGCTCGAAGGCGGTTGATCTCTGCGCCGCCCCCGGAGGCAAGACCGGAGCGGTCACCGATATGCTTCCCGAGGGGAGTATAATGGTCGCAAATGAGTTTGTCGGGCAAAGGGCACAGATATTGAAGGAAAACATGGCGAAGCAGGGGGCTCCGGATGTGATCGTGACCAATTGTGATGTCGCGACAATCGGCAGACTCGGACCGACATTTGACCTGATGATCGCCGATGTTCCATGCTCCGGAGAAGGTATGATGCGCAAGGAGGAAGTGGCGCGGACGCAGTGGTCGCCGCGATTCACGGAAAGCTGCATGGCCCTTCAGCGCGAGATCCTTGAGGATGCTCTCCCCGCCCTGAAGCCCGGAGGGTGGCTGATCTACAGCACCTGCACCTTCAACACTCTCGAAAACGAAGAAAATGTGCGCTGGCTGACCGAACAGCATGGTCTGGAAAACATAGCCCTCGATTATCCCGGCGAATGGAACATCACGCCGGCGCTGATGCCGGACGTCAGCGCGATGCGCTTCCTCCCCCACAAGACCAAGGGCGAAGGACTGTTCGTGGCGCTTCTCCGCAAGCCTCTCGACGCTCCGGAAGAACCCGCGACAGTCTTTGAAAGAGGATTGAGGCCCGACAGGAAGAAGCGGACCGGACGGAACGAGAGAGGGAAAGGAACCACCGGCAAGAATATTGCCGTCGACCCGGAAACTGCACGCGGTTGGGTCCGAGGAGAGGATATTAAGCTGACTGCATCGGCCGACGGATCGGTGCGGGCAATGTCCGGCACCGCGTATGAGCTTGCCGAAGCACTCAAGAGGGCCGGAGCGAGGATCATCTCTGCCGGAACCGAAGTCGGTGTCATCAAAGGGAAAGAGCTCGCGCCGGCCGCGCCACTTGCCCTGTCTTCGGTCATGAATCCGGATGCTTTCCCGACGGTTGAGCTGACTGTCGAGGATGCACTCAACTACCTGCGCCATGAGACCCTGCGTCTACCGGAAAGCGTACCTCGCGGATATGTTGTCGTTACCTTCGGCGGACTCCCCCTCGGTTTCGTGAAGAACATCGGTTCGCGCGCCAACAACCTCTACCCTGCCGAATGGAGGATCCGCATGAGAACCTGACCCGAACCTCCTACATCATCTCTAATACCTAATCACTAATAACTAATACCTAATACTTAATGAAATCTGTCTTCCCGGTTTCCGGAATGATGTGCGCAGTCTGCGCCGGCACTGTTGAGCGCGTGCTCCGCTCCGAGAAAGGAGTGGAGGCGGCCGCTGTCAACCTCGCTGCCGGCACAGTCGAAGTATCATGGAATCCGGAGCTCACGAATCCGGAGAAGCTTGCCGCCGCCGTGAAACCGGACGGATATGAGATGATCGTCGAAAAATCGGCCGTCAAACGTGCCCTGAAAGGGAGAGAAGCTGAAGAGAGGCTATACAGCGACCTGAAGAGACGCGTGATACTCGCATGGGCGCTGACGCTCCCTATAGCCACGGTCTGCATGATCCACATTCATTTCCCGGGAGAGAACATTGCGGTCGCTATCGGATCGCTGATCGTCATGATCGTCTGCGGACGCCGTTTCTTCGTCAACGGCTTCCGATCCCTGTTCCGGGGACATCCCGGAATGGATTCGCTCGTAGCCGTCTCTACGAGTGTCTCCTGGATCTTCTCACTCTTCACCTCACTGTGGCCGGAATACTGGACATCGCGCGGAATCTCGCCCGACCTCTACTTCGAGGCTGCGGCGATGGTGATCGCCTTCGTGTTGACAGGCAAACTGATGGAGGCGCGCGCCCGCCGCTCGGCCGGAAGCGCCATAGCCGATCTGATGGGACTGACTCCGACCGAAGCCCAGATCCGGCTACCCGACGGCAACATAGAACGCGTTCCGGTCTCGGAAGTGCGCCCGGGAGTTATTGTCTGCGTCAGCCCCGGCGACCGCATTCCGGCCGACGGAACAGTAATAGAGGGAATATCATCGGTCGATGAGAGCATGCTGACCGGCGAACCTCTCGGCGTCGAGAAACATGACGGCTCGAAAGTCTTCGCCGGCACCATCAATGGCAACGGCACATTGTTTATTGAGGCGACGGGGGTCGGGAACTCGACTCAGCTCGCCAAGATAATCGAAAACGTTCAGCATGCCTACGGCTCGAAAGCACCGGTTCAGAAACTCGTCGACAAGATAGCGGGTATCTTCGTTCCGGCGGTGATGCTGATAGCCTTGATCACATTCGGCATCTGGATAGCCTTCGGACTCGAAAACCTGCCGATGGCCGTGCTTGCGGCAGCATCGGTGCTGGTGATCGCCTGTCCCTGTGCTCTCGGCCTGGCCACACCTACGGCCATCATGGTCGGGGTCGGACGTGGTGCACGCCACGGTATTCTGGTGAAGGATGCCGAAGCACTTGAACTTCTGGCCCACATAGACGTTCTCGCAATAGACAAGACCGGCACCCTCACGGAGGGTCGTCCCGTCGTCACACATGCGGAATGGACCGATTCCGGGGACCACAGCGGGTTCCTCGATTGCCTGACCTCTCTCGAGAAGGCCAACGCCCATCCGCTCGCAGCGGCCATTGCCGCGTGGGGCGCTTCCGAAGGAAGTTCACCTGTGAGGCTGACGTCGTTTGACTATATTCCGGGAGAAGGTGCGACGGCTGTCACACCCTACGGCGAGACCGTCTGGGCCGGCAACGCGAAGCTTGCGGAGAAGATGGGGGCGAAGGTGCCGGAGGTGACTCCGGAGCCGGGAGAAGGTACAGTCTTTGCCGGAACAGGCGACAGAAGTCACGTACGGATCAGCGTCACGGACCGCCTGCGCCCCGATGCGGCGGAAAGCATCAGCCGTTTGAAGGGTCTGGGGATTGAGCCGGTGCTTCTGACAGGTGATGAAGCGTCTGTCGCTGATCATGTCGCCAGGCTTGCCGGAATTGACGATGTTCACGCCGGGATGATGCCTCAGCAGAAACTCGGGATGATCGAGAAGCTGAAGAGGGACGGCAAACGCGTCGCAATGGCCGGTGACGGAATCAACGATGCGGCGGCTCTCGCGGCGGCCGATGTCTCGATAGCGATGGGAAGTGGCAGCGACATTGCCATGGAGGTCGCTCAGCTGACTGTTGTCCGCGCCAATTTAGCTGACATCCCCCAGGCGGTGCTCCTCTCCAAGGCTACGCTGAGGATTATCCGGCAGAACCTGTTCTGGGCGTTTATCTACAACCTGATCGGTATTCCGGTGGCGGCCGGCGTCCTCTATCCGCTCTGCGGATGGATGCTGACTCCGATGTTCGCCTCGGCGGCAATGGCCTTCTCGTCTGTCTGCGTCGTCACCAACTCCCTGAGGCTCAAGAGCATCAAGCTTTAACAGACCCGCAGCCTGTTACACAATAATTTATTCAGAAAAAATAACTTAAAGATTCAACGATATGGATTTCAAGACAAATGCAAAATGCGGAGGTTGCTCCTCAAAGATAATTGCCGGTGTGAAGAACCGTTTCCCCAATGCCGAACTTGAGCTCGATCTGAACTCGGCCGACAAAGTTCTTCACGTTCACGGAATTCCTGAAGACGATGAGCATGCGGCCCAGGTAGAGGCCGCCATTGCCGAGACCGGATTCAAGGGAGCATGGGTGAATCGCTGATCCGCTCCACGGAGAATTTACATCCGGACGAGGCACCCGATTCACGGACCCGCCGCCTTCTTGGCGACGGGGCTGTTCGGCGTCTGTCCGAAGCAAGGGTGCTTGTGGTCGGAGTCGGCGGAGTCGGCGGTTATGCTGTCGAGATGCTGGCACGCACCGGCGTCGGTAACATGACACTGATCGATGCCGACTGCGTCGCTCCGAGCAATCTGAACCGCCAGATAATTGCGTTGCGTTCAACCCTCGGTGAGGCTAAAGTCGAGTTGTTCCGCAAAAGGATAGCGGACATCAACCCGGATATAAAGGTTGACACTCGCAAAGAATTCCTGACGCCGGAGGGGGTCACGCCCTTGCTTGACGAAGGGTTTGACTTCGTGATAGATGCTATCGACACCGTTGCCCCGAAGGTTGCCCTGTTGGCCGAATGCCTGCGCAGGCGCCAGCCGGTGATTTCATCGATGGGAGCCGGAGGACGAGTGGATCCGTCGAAAGTCGGGATTATGGATCTTTGGCAGACAGCCGAAGACGGACTTGCGCGTGCCGTGCGTCAGAGACTGAAGAAATTAGGACTCAAGCGTCCGCTGAAGGTTGTAGCGAGCAGCGAGGCTCCGGCCACTTCGTCGCTCGTCGAGCTGAATCAGCAGAACAAACGCACCAGCTTCGGCACCACCGCCATCGTCCCCTCCACTTTCGGGATACACCTCGCCTCGCACGTCATCAACAATCTTGTACACAATGCTTAACGTAATCGGGATATCCAAATCATTCGGACCGCTCAAGGTCCTAAACGACATAACCCTCAGCGTCGGTGAACGCGAGATCGTCGCCATCGTCGGCCCGAGCGGTGCCGGCAAAACCACCTTGCTCCAGATCGCCGGGACACTCGAACGGCCCGACAGCGGACGTGTCGAATTCAATGGCGAGGAGATCACACGCTTCAATGACCGCAAATTATCGGATTTCCGGAACCGGCATATCGGCTTTGTCTTCCAGTTCCATCAGCTTCTCCCGGAACTGACAGCATGCGAGAATGTCGCACTGCCGGCGATGATCGGCGGGGAGCCTAAGTCGAAAGCGATGAAACGGGCGGCCGATATACTCGGACGCTTCGGCCTTTCGGAGCGGCTGACTCATAAGCCGGCTGCACTTTCGGGAGGCGAAAAACAGCGTACAGCCATTGCACGGGCACTGATCAACAACCCCGGCATCATCTTTGCCGATGAGCCGACCGGTTCACTCGATACTGCCAACCGCGACGAGATCCAGAAGCTGCTCTGCGATCTGCGCGACACCTATGGCCAATCGGTAGTCATGGTGACCCACGATCCGACCCTCGCCTCTATAGCCGACCGCACCGTCACCCTCCGCGACGGCCGCATCGTCACCCCCACCCCCTGAACTCCGATTCGATTGAATCCGGTATGACCGGAGGGTGGTTCACCTTTCTCTCCGCCACTCCTTCAAGTGGAATTCTTGACCCGATTTTCGGAATAATTTCTTAACTTTGCAAATCTCAAATCAGATTTGAGATTTGCAAAGTTTTTCATATAACCCTGATTACCATGTTCATACAGCGCGAAATAGCTTCAAAAGTCACGGATTTGTCCACAAAATTCCCCATTGTCACAGTTACGGGACCGAGACAATCCGGGAAATCAACACTTTTGAAAAAGCAGTTTCCAAGTTACGAATACGTATCATTGGAAGACCCCGACAAACGCCATTTTGCTATTTCCGACCCGAGAGGATTTCTGAAAACATACTCTGATCATGTGATTATTGACGAGATTCAGAAGGCACCTGATCTCTTCTCCTATTTACAAACATACACAGACGAAGTCAATCGTCCGGGAATGTTTCTGCTCGCAGGCTCACAGAATTTTCAGCTCATGAAAAGTATAAGCCAATCTCTTGCAGGCAGGACAGCCCTACTCAGGTTGCTTCCATTCTCGAGAAAAGAGCTCCATGATGCCGACAGTTTGCCTATTGAAATTAATGAACAGATTTTCAGAGGATTTTATCCCAGAATTTATGATTTGGGGATTGATCCGGTGGACTACTATCCTGCATAT
The DNA here is from genome assembly GCA_964393395.1 of uncultured Sangeribacter sp. Classification (GTDB taxonomy): domain Bacteria; phylum Bacteroidota; class Bacteroidia; order Bacteroidales; family Muribaculaceae; genus Lepagella. The sequence goes on along the minus strand of CAYMTQ010000010.1, from coordinate 2,552 downwards.
ATCCAGACTTACGTTGAACGCGATGTCCGCGAAATAGTAAACGTGACAGATCTCAATAAATTCATAAAATTCATACGCCTCTGTTCTGGGCGGATAGGTCAGATATTGAATTTAACTTCACTCGGTAATGAAACCGGTATATCTTCAACTACTGCACAAGGGTGGCTCTCCGTTCTGGAAGCAAGCTATATATGCTACAGACTCGAACCCAACTATAACAACTTCAACAAAAGAGTTATAAAGTCCCCCAAACTATACTTCTACGACACGGGACTGGCATGTTCTCTTCTCGGGCTGACATCCGAATCACAACTTGAAAGCCACTACATGAGGGGAGCACTGTTCGAGAACCTCGTCATCAATCAATTTATCAAAGACTCATATAACAAAGGGCGTATGCCGCATCTGTCATTCTGGAGAGACTCTCAAGGAAATGAAGTTGATTTAATTTCGACTTCAGGACCCGAGATGACGGCCTACGAAATTAAGTCGAGTTCAACATTTAACAGCGAATTCTTCAAAGGGCTCGAAAAATGGGGAAAATTATCATCGACACCGGAAGAACGCCTGAATGTCATATACAACGGAGACAGTGATATGACGACATCATTCGGAAAGGTAATTTCGTTTCCAAATACATACTGACAATAGACTAATGCTCCAAATGGCCACTCTTCATGGTGTGGAAATGGCTGAAAAAATCTGAAAGAATAGAGACTGAGGGATAACACGTTGCAAATTCCGGAAATTATTCTTATCTTTGCGCTGAACCTCACGCCGTCCGGGTGCAGTTGGAACCGATTGCAACTGCGGTCAGAGGGGAAAGACATATAGGAGGCGTTTATTTGCGCTCTTTCTTGGCAGTCAGAAACTACCACCTTTTGAACTCATGTCAGGACTGAAGCGACGATAGATGCTCATGGGTATGTAATAAATCGCCCGACATATCTGCCGAGACGGCAGATATAGTCGGCCTGTTTTGCATATCGGCGTGAGGTCTGCGTTGCTCGTTCATCATGAGTGGGCTGTGGTAGGCCTCTGACCGCGGGACGAGCAACAGATATGGCTCTCACGCTTCTCGTTTACAACCACATACGCACCGCCCGAGAGCCGTCGGCGCCTCCCTGTCTGATTGAACAATCACCGCAAGACATAGCAAATCCACCTATAGGGTGTGTCAAAATGATGGAATCGTCGAATTGTAGGGACATTGCGTGCAATGTCAGAAATGTAACATGCTGACTACCAAATCGGACATGGCACGCCATGTCCGTACATCTGTTGCTCGCTTCAATTATGAAACATCCCCCATCATCCTGTCATATCCAAAAATCACCTGTTGAAAAAATTGAAACCACTGACTTAGCAAGGAGCGCGCCCCGACGTGTTGTCGGAACGCGCTTAATTTTTTCATTTGTATCCGATAATATAGTGGGGCCATGAAGCCTGAGAGTTAGGGTTTTGCAAATTCGGGAATTTATGCTTAACTTTGCCGGAGACTTCCACGCTGAGTTGTTATCCACGGATAACAGGCACGAGGGAGGACATTTACATAATGAAAGCGTGTGTTGCGCTTTGTTCTGACGCATAGAAAATCTGGCAGTTTTCGAAACTCCGTCAAAATGAAGCAACAGCAGACGCCACGGGTATGTTTATTTGCCTACAGATGGCATAGCATATCGGCGTGGAGTCTGCGTTGCTCGGTCTACGGAGTTGGGCTATGCCAGATGCCACTATGCGAGAGCGAGTAACGACAGAGCTCCCGCTTTTTTATTCCACTGCCAGTCAATATGTGCGCAAGTTGCGTAAATAATGATCGGATTAAACTAACCGTTATATAATGAGAAGACTATTACTATTTCTTCAGCTAATCATGGCTATGACAGCATCAGCTGTTAACATGTACGTCATTGGAGAGAATGTCAATGGCAAATCATGGGTACTATCTGATGAATCGTCAAAAATGAGCGAGATTATTCCCGGAGTATACCAATGGAGAGGGCAAGTTCTTGGGTCAGGTTTCAAGTTCAACAACGGAGATTGGATTGATCCGGACCTTAATATCGGATCTGACGGATCACGGCTAATGTTAGGCAGTGAGTATAGATATATTACTGGGCCAACATCTGGCAATATCTGTTATGCATTTGACAGCGAGGTAATTAATCCTGTAGTCACATTAAACCTTAATGATAAGACCGTGCTTGTAGAAGGTCAAACTACAGGAAATAGTCAAAATATAGTTTTTATATCATGGGATAATGCTATATATGGTAGCCCAGATATTATATTGACTTCCAACAATATAACCTTGAAAGCCAGTCAAGGATTGGCTTCCAATCCTCCTGTTATTAACAGTACCAGTAAAGATCTCAGGATTTATGCTCGAGGCCAACTTTCTCTTTCTTCACAATTGTTAATGACGAAAGTCGTATTTCCACTCTCAGCTCAGGGGCTACGTAGATTGTCTGAAATGGAAGTATCTGAAGGAAAGTTAACGTATGATCTTAACAATAAGGTTGTTATTTGGTCTGGCCAATCCCATAATTTCA
>CAYMTQ010000009.1:0-42096 GCA_964393395.1 uncultured Sangeribacter sp. | reverse complement strand
CTGTCAGCAAGTCGTTTCAAAATTTGTTAAAATTTGTTGCGAATTGTTAAATAGACGATTATTCGAGTTCCACAATGGTGATTCCTGCGCCTCCGAACCGAACATCTTCGTCATAATAGCGGCTCACTCCCGTGTTGGCGTCGAGCTGCTGGCGAATCAAGGTCTTCAGGATTCCGTGGCCGGTTCCGTGCAATATTCTCACTTTTCCTGCCGAAAACTGGATAGCGTCGTCGATGAAATATGTGACTGCCTGAATAGCCTCATCGGCTCTCATTCCCCTGACATCTATTTCTGTCTTGAAGTTCAGCTGACGTTTGCGGATACTGTCGGAGGTAGCTTTCCCGACACTCAAAGTCTGCGTGACCGCAGTTTCCTGAGGCTTACCGGTGCGCTTCAGCTTTTTCAGATCCACAAATGTGCGCAGTCCGCCGAAAGCGACTTCAGCCCGCTTTCCCTGAATCGAAAGTATTTTACCGGCAACGCCCCCGTCTGCCATCCGGACATAGTCGCCTGTCTGCAAAGGGACGTCAGCATCAGGCTTTCGGTTTTGCTGTTTCTTGTTTTCCGAAGCCGCTTTACTCTTATGACGGAGTGTCTTGATTTCAGGGACCTTCTCTTCCTTATTTTCTTCTTCGAGCGAAGCCTTGTATTCTTCGAGTTCACGACGGATCTGTTTCGTGCGCTCCTTTTCCGCCGATACCTGACGGATTTCCCTTATGGCATTCTCGAGTCTTGCGTTTGCGGTCTTCAGAATCTCCCGTGCCTCCTTCCTTGCATCTCCGATTATCTCGGCCCGCCGGCTCTTCAGGTCCGTCGCAGTATCCTCATACTTTTCGAGCAGTGCATCCAGTTTATGTTCCTTCTCCTTGATAGACTGCCGTTTGTTTGTCCAATAGCGGCGGTCACGGGCGATCTCAAGCAAATACTTATCGGAGTTCACATAATCCTGGCCCACGATTTCCTTTGCATTATCAATCACATCGGCGGGAAGACCGATGTTGCGCGCGATTTCGATTGCGAACGAACTTCCGGGATTACCTACCGAAAGTTCAAATGTCGGCCGGAGGTGCTGACGGTCATACAGCATCGCACCGTTAATAACCCCCTCTGTCTCTTCCGCGAATTTCTTAATATTCTGATAGTGAGTAGTCACGATGCCATAGCAACCGGTTGTCACGAGGCGCGACAGGATCGACTGCGCAAGGGCACCGCCAATCTGGGGCTCAGTTCCGGATCCCATTTCATCGGCAAGGAAAAAGGTCCTTTCGTCGGCATGCTGAAGAAAATACTTCATATTCTTCAGATGAGAAGAGTAGGTCGACAGATCATTCTCCATCGACTGCTGATCGCCGATGTCGATGAACATTTTGTTGAAAATCCCGACATGGGAGTTGGAATAGAGCGAAGGGAGTAGTCCGCACTGCGTCATATATTGTATCACGCCCGACGTTTTCAGGCAGACCGATTTACCACCGGCGTTGGGACCTGAAATAACAAGGATTCTCTCCTTGGAACTCAGATGAAGATCCAACGGCACGACCGATCTTCCCTGTGCTCTCAGCGTTAGAAGGAGAACAGGATGAACGGCATGATACCACTCAATTTCCGGCTCCTTCTCGAGCACAGGCATCTCCGCACCGATTTCGATTGCATAACGGGCCTTGGCCCGGATGAAGTCGAGTTCTCCGAGAATCAGACACCCTTCCTTAATATCTTCAATTTCCGGACGGATGACATTGGCGATAGCGGTCAGGACAGCAATGACCTCACGCCGTTCCTCCATTTCAAGTTCACGGAGCCGGTTGCCGGCTTCGACAACCTCGGCCGGCTCAATAAACACCGTCTTGCCGGTTGCCGATTCATCATGGACAATGCCGTTCAGCTTTCTCTTGGACATAGCCGCAACAGGAATCACAAGACGGCCGTCGCGGACAGAGGGGACCGCGTCACGTTCCACCACACCTTCCGCAACGGCGCGGTCAAGCACGCGGCGCATGGCCCTTGACATTGAACCCTGGGCCGCCTGCATCTTCCGGCGAACTTCATAAAGCGCATCCGAAGCTGTGTCCTTAACCTCTCCGAATTTATTGATACACCGGTCAATCTCGCGCCGAATTTCTCCGAAATTGCGCAAAGGAGCGAAAACAATACTCAGTTCCGGGAACCGCAAAGCATCCTCGCTCTCCTCGCTTTTTGCGCAGAAGAAATCGCGGATCAGACACATGGACTCAAGCATCCGGCCTAATTTCAGCAGTCTTTCTCCGCTCATGAAGCTTCCGACCGCCTTGATTTCAGTCAGATACGGAATGACATCATAAATCGTGTCGCCCGGAAGAGTCGAACCCGACCCGATCGCGGCCTTCAATTCACCGACACATTCAAGCCGATGTCTTACTGTCTCATAATCACAAGAAAAGGCCATCTTCATGACCTCATCTTTTCCCATCCGGCTTTCGCACTTTGATGCAAGATTCTCGCGAATCGAATCGAAGCCGAGTTTCTTTTCAAAATCTAAAGGATATAATGCCAAGATTTACCTTATTTCTTATTCAGTTATTTCCAATTCGGTTTTTTCAATCAGATCGGCAGCGCGAGCATCGGAATATCACCTTCGAAGAGAATCCGGTGCGGCAGCGACGGATTGAAAATCCGCGTGAAGATATTTGTCTTTCTGTTGGGGACGACAATGAGCTGAATTTCGTTCGAAGTGATGAAATTTTCAAGCGACTCCCGGAAATTGTGTTTCGGGAACACGTGATGTGTAAACTTGCAATTCGGGAATTCAGCTTTTATTGTCGTGCAGAAAGCCTGCATCTTGTCCCGCTGCGACTGATCCGACAATGTAGAGACCGGAATCAGATGAACTTCGATTTCAGGAGAATCGAACATGTTCATGAAGAACCTCATCGAATCTGCGTCCTGCTTCTCGATATTGCAGAAGAAAGCGCACCGCGTGATCTGTTCCGCATTTTCGAACGTCGAGTTGTCGGGAACAGTGAAAACGGGAACCGGGCAATTGTCGATCACCTCCGCAGCCACACTTCCAAGGACATCGGCGCCTTTCTTTGCCAGATCACGTGTCGCCATGACGATCAGACCTGTCGGAGATTCGGTCACGAACTCTTTGACGCACACCTCAGGGACACCTTCGGCAACCTGACCCGAAAGAGGAACATCAGGAAGGGTGCCATCAGAGATCATTTTCTTCAGCTGCGAAATGAACCCGTTCATCATGTTTTCGGTAATCTTCCGTGTCGAAGCATCGGCTTCGGCAGCCATGATGTCTCCCATAGCCTCTCCCCCTTCGACAAACCCCGGCATATATTCGACCGTGGGATCAAATTGAACGGACATGAACGCATGCAACAGCGTCACCGGCATGTGAAGACGCCGCGCGAAGTCAAATCCGAAACGGCAGGCCAGCAGCCCCCGTTTTGTGAAATCAACGGGAATGAGCAGAGTCTTGCCCATTCCCGCCGCTTTAGCTTTACTATTATTCTCAGGCATTCTGCTCTTCGAGAATCTTGACAGCCATGTCGTAGATTGTAGTATCGTCAAGGACTACGATACCTCCGTCGGGACCCGGCTCGATATGCATGCCGACATTCTTGCCGAACTGATAGTTCACACCTCCGAAATAGTTGCGGACGGTCTGGACTGTAGTATTGAGTTCGTCTGCGATGCGGGCTGTCGCGCCATCAGGCAGACTGTCTTTGAGTCTGCGGAGCTCGTTGAATGAAATGGTCTTGCTCATGGTACTGAGTATTTTTTTGGTGGTTAATATTCCGTATGCGTTATTAGCCTCTGAACCTGCTTTCTATCCGTTACTCCGGGCTATTCCCGGCTCACGGTCGGCTATCGGCTCTTAACTGATTGCTAAGTTAACTAAAATTTTTACTGTCCGCAAATATCAGAGACAATTTTTTTAATTTTCTGCGGAAGAATCAATCCGTCTTCACACCGGACCACCTCAGATCAGCTCAAGATCCGAAGCTCTGAGCCATCCGGAGTTTGAACGGTTGAGCCGGACACGATACCAATCCGGCTTCCCTCCCGTCCCCGTCTCGACACCGACGACCCGTACTTTCGTTCCTCTGTTGAGAGGTACAGTCACAGGTTTTGAATCGGGAGAGGGCTCGGTAAGCAGTTCGATCTTATAGGCTGTCGTGACCCCTTCATCGTGCGAGTCATAATAGGAAGCGGCTCCGAAAGAGAATATCAGGAAGATGACCGCAAAGAAGAGGAAGATGATACCTCCGAAAAATCCCACCTTCCGCGCCCCGACATTTGAGGTGAACAGATATAGCGCGGCCGATGCAATAAGCAGGAGGAAAGCCATCGCCGCGAAAGCGGCCCAATAGTTCGACGATCTGTCGGCACAGACAGATTCCGTCACGCCATCCCAGAACCCCGGCTCATCAGGCTTTACATTACCTTTCTTTCCCTTCAGTTCGGCCGTATTGGCGTCATCAATTTTCATCGAGACAAAGTTCAGGTTGTTGCTGATAGCCTTGTTCGACGGATCGAGCTTATGAGCCCTCTCGAGATACAGGCGTGCCATCCCGATATTGCCCCCTTCATACCAAGCATTGGCCATATTATAGTACAATGCCGGCGATGTTCCATATTTCCTCGCGACCGAGTCGTAAACCTCGACCGCAAGCGTATAGTTCTTGGCCCTGTATGCACTGTCGCCCTGTTCAAGAAGCAACATCTGCCTTTCCTTCTCAGTCTTATTTCCCCAGGCAGAAGGCACAGCGACAAGAATTAGAAGAATATAAATCAATGTCCTCATTTTTCCTCCGAATTTTGGTTATCTGCCGGAGAAACCGGCTCTGACGAACGCTTTCCTGCAAAATGGTTCTCGAGGCTTCCGATGACTTCGGCCCCTTTATCGTATGCCTCCTGCATTGTCTCCGCACCGCCGTGGGGGGAGTATTTCGCGAACTCACAGTCATCAAGGATTCCGATCAGCTCATCGATAGTCTTCGTGGGCACACCGCGGGAACGAAGAACTTCGGCCACATTCTGGCGCGACAGTTCCGAAGTAGGCATCTTCAGCTTATCCCCGAGATAACCCCAGAGAGCAATCAGGAGCTCGTCATAGAATTTCTTTTCATCATTTGCCTTCAGACAACGTGCGGCAATCCGAAGCCGCTGACGAGCCACCTTTCCTGCCCTGCGGCTCTTCAGTCCGGTGACATCCGCCATTGACTTGATGTGCCTTCGGTAAACAATGGAGGCGATGACGAGGCCGGCAAACGGGACAGCGTATATCAGCCAGTACCAAAGACTGTAGACATACGGGACATGCAGTTTCCTGATATCATGGCGGTCGGGCATCAATGTCGTGTCGTAGCTGTTCTTCAGACGTGTCTGCGATTTGGCCGACTCCTTTCCCTTGCCTACCCGCACGGTATAACCCCGTGCTTCGGAGGTCTCATATTTTCCTGTCTCGGGATTGAAATAGCACAGACGCACGGGTGGTATCTCAAAGGTCCCTTCTTCGAGAGGCATGAAGGAATAATCGAATGTGACGGTTCCGCTCACATTGCTTCTTCCGACCTTTGCCTTCACGTCTGAAGTCGGCGAAAAGACCTCGAGCTCGGAGGGATAGAGTTTGTTCAGATCAGGAAGAGTAATGTATTTCAGGTTACCCTGACCGGTTATTTCATATTGAATTCCCGAGGCCGTGTTGGTCAGCAATCCGTTGTTGTCAAACTTTGACGTAATCGAGAATTTTCCGACACCGCCTGAGAAATCTGCAGGCCGCGGAGCCGGGAGCGCCTTGACATCAATCACCAGATCGTTCGGCGTGACATTCAGCTGGACCGGCTCATAGGTTGTCACATTTCCCCAGAACCCGAGATTGTAAATCTCACTCCGGTCGGCCGAAACAGTGTAAGTATTTCCGGTTACCTTGAGTTTGCCGGTCATCTGCGGGAAGATGACATAACGTGCAATGACAGCTGTCGCGTACGTCTTCCCGTTATAGGTCTCGGCGGTCAGCTGATGCGATATGTCATCCGATTCCTCGACAACGAAACCATCGAACTTCGGAGCGTCTGTCGCACCGATGAACTTGATTCGGGAATAGGTCGTATAGAGCTTTACGGTATATTCGATCGCCTCCTGCTCGTAAGCGGTAGATCGGTTGGCGGTAGCCTTCAGGAATATATGCTCATCCCCTCGCCCGATGAACTGAGGAGCGGCCGGTGACCCCTGCGTCTGATGTGATGCTACTGCCGAAGCCGACCCGCTACCGTTTTGGGGTGAGCCTCCGGACTGCGCATTGCCTGATGGTGAAGTGCGCCCCGAGCGCTGACGGACAACCGTATAGCTGACGCTGTTTGACTTCACGCCTCCGACCGTCACCGGGCCGAACGTATATCGCCCTTCACGGGTCGCGCGGGCATACAGAACGTATGTATTCTGAAAAGTCTGCGTGGTGTGGCCGTTGACGCTTGTGATCGAAGATGACGAACTGCTGAAAGTGAAAGAGAGCATCGAGCATCCGTCCGGTGCCGGAGGAGTCGACGGCTCACCATTTACATTTTTCAGCGTATAATAGATATAGAACTTCTCCCCTATCTCCACTTCCGTTCCTCCGCCCGGAGCGACAACCCTCAGAGACACTGATCCCTGGGCCGACGCAGCAAGAGCGAAGAAAAGAAGGAGCGGGAGAAGAATCGCGTTTTTCATGTTCAACATTTTATATGAAACGGGCTCTAAATTTCATATATCCGCGCCTTGGAAGACGGAGATATTTCTCCCGATTTCACTGTGATCTCAGTTTTTTTAGCCTTGATGGTCTTGATTTTCCCTGTGTCAGGATCAAGATAAACAAATTCAACCTCCGGAATGGTGGTTTTACCCTTTTTGTGTGGAATGAATTCGACGACGACTTCCATTTCTGAAATAATATCCGTTCCGGAGAGTCGGGTTTTCACCTCCGGTTTGCTGTAGACAATCTCAATTCCGTTTCCTGAGATTGATTCGAAATCGGGAGCAGAACTCTCGGGCAAAATTCCCTTTCCCTTCACATGAAAGATTGCCAAAGCCCGCGAATTTTCGACGATATCGCCTGCCGGAATCTCCCACTCGGCCGTAAATTCTCCGGTCGCCACTTCGGAATGTCCGGATAGTGACGCCGGCCTTTTGGAAACGGATAGCTTGCTGTCGGGGGCATCGGCCTCGATCCAATGGGGAACTGTCGTGCGTCTCGGTCCCCAGAACCAGTCGTCAGTCACACCTTCGACACCGACACATACATTGTAAGCACCACCTTCGATCTTATAATTACCTTTCGATTCGGGAGTGAGGATGAAAGAATCGACCACATAGCCATACCATGTCTCGGAGTCGCGCTTCTTCTCTCCCACGTAATTGTCCGTTCCTCTTCCGAATCTCACCTTCGAGACCTTCAGTGAACCGAAACCGGGATCTTCCGCAACTTCCACCCTCAGGATGTCAGGGACATTGGAATAGACAACGACAGAATAGAGGGTCGAGACACCGCCGACCGTCTTTGAGGGCGACAGAACGGTCTCGATAAAAGCCTTGGGTTCCACAGCCCGTTCCTTCCGGGTGGCATCCGCAATGCTGAATCCGGAAAGCGTCAGAACGAGCGCGCAGAAGAGCGGTCTGAGCAAAAGATTATATGTCTGTGAAGTCTTCACCATCTTCTGTTGTTTGATTTTGAAGGCGAAGCCTCATTACCTTTCATCATTCTCGCACGCACCTGATTCTCCCTGTTGTCGATACTCTGGAGAATCTGTTCGGCCGACTGCTGATTGATCTGAGGCTGCTGCTGTTCCTGTTGATCCTGCTGATCCTGATTCTGATCCTTGTTCTGCTGCTGGTCCTGCTGCTGTTCTTCCTGCTGTTGATCCTGCTGATTCTGATCCTGATTCTGGTTCTGCTGATCCTGATCATCGTTTTTCTGCAGCTGAGCAATTCTCAGGTTGCGTCTCGCGTCATTGTCAGCCGGATTGAACCGGAGAGCCTGTTTGTAGTTACGGATAGCATCCGGGAATTTCTTTTCGTCGAACGACATGTTGCCAAGATTATACACTGCCTTTCCGGCAATCTCCGGATCCGTATCCGAAGATTGGGCTACTGCCGAAAAACCCTGCAATGCCTCAGTCATGAGCCTGTTCTTCAAGGAATCAGATTCGACGCTTCCTGAACGTTTCAGACCGGCGAGCGACAGATTATAAAGCGCCTCCATCGAGTTCGGATTGATCTCGAGCGCCTCCTTATATTTCTCTGAGGCTTCGTCATACCGTCCGCTCTCATAAAGCTCGTTTCCGGCTTTGATACACTTCCTCTCCTCACGGGCCGCACGCTGTTCGGGCGAACAGGAACTGAAAACGATAAGCAACGCGATCAGACCGACCGCCGACTTCTTCGATTCCTTTGAGAAGAAAGAGATCTTCGAAAGCCAACCGATCTTCCGGTCGAGGACTCCGATATTAAGTATGATGAGGAACAGAGCGATCCAGATAAAGACCGGGAACAACTCGTCGTGAAGAGCATAAACACTTGTCTCGAGCGCGGTTTTCTTCACTGTATCGAGCTGTTTTTCAAGTTCGCGCACCGCTCCGGCATTCGAGGCATTGACATAGATACCATCTCCGGCCTTTGCGATCGAGGCCGCGAGATCCTCGTTCAGCGCAGTCCGGACCGGTTCACCGGTCGAATCATCAATCATATATCGTCCGCCGGGGAGCTTCAGCGGAACAGGAGTGGAGCTACCGACACCGACGACATCGAGCTGGATATGCTGACGGGCCGCTTCGCGGGCCGCATCCATCACATTGTCGCTGTTCTGGAGTTCCTCGGCATCCGTGATGAGAATTATAGCTTTGCCGATATTCTTGTCATCGGTGAAGGAGCGCGACGCCATCTTGATGGCGGCCGCGATGTCTGTTCCCTGATTTGAGATCTGAGCCGGATCAATTGAATTCAGGAACATCTTTGCCGAGACATAATCCGTCGTCACGGGGATGAGGGTATAGGCATCTCCGGCATAAATGATCAGACCGACGCGGTCATTGTCGAGCGATCCGATGATCTTTTCGAGCATCAGCTTGGCGGTTCTCATTCTTGAGGCACCGTTTTCGTCGGCCGTCGACGAAGCGAGCATCGAATTTGAGGCATCGACCGCAAGCACGACCTCGATTCCCTCTTTCGTCATCTTTTCATCCTTCACTCCTCCCCAGGGCCGGCAAAGTGAGATTATCACACATGTCAGGGCAAGAAGTTCAAGCGCGATCTTAAGCGGCGGTTTATATGGTGACGCAAGCGGCATCAGAGGCTTCAGGACAGAAGGCATTCCGAACCGGCGCAATTTCTTCGCGCGCGTCATTCGTGCCCATGCGTACAGCAGGCCGATAGCCGGGACTATCAGCAGAAGCCATAAAAGATGTGGATATGCGAAGCTGAACATTATTCTTTTAGAATTTGAGCAGAAGCCGTCAGCGACAGCATCTGTATGATTAACAACGGGACCTTTTTAATCAACGACGGGACTTTCATGTCTGACAAAGGGACCCCTCATTATTAAGGAATCCTCCGCAGAACGGTATATCTCAGAAGCAGCGAGAGGGTGAACGCGCCGAATGCGATCCAGACCCACGGCATGAAATTCTCTTCCGTCAGGGTGAAGCGGTCGACATCAATCGCCGTTTTCTCGAGGGAATCAATTTCCTCAAACACCTTCTTGAGCATCCTTTCATCAGTCGCCCTGAAGAATTTACCTCCGGTCTGGCGGGCGATTGACTTCAGCGAAGCCTCGTCGATCTTGGCCTCCATCTGGGTCGAGGAGAATCCGTAAGGATCCGTTATTTCTATTTTCTGATTTGTTCCGACACCGATGGTGTAGACCTTTATCCCCTTCTGGCGCGCGATCTGAGCAGCGGTCGCAGGGGGCACATCTCCGGCATTGTTTGTTCCGTCGGTCAGCAGTATGATGCTTTTCGACTTGGCCGTGCCGGATGTGATTCTGTTTATTGAGCTGGCCAGACCGTCGCCGATGGCTGTTCCGTCATTGAGATCACCCATCTGTATATTGGCGATTGCGTTCACGAGGGCGGCCCTGTCTGTCGTCAGCGGCATCAGCGAAAGGCTCTCACCGGCAAATGTGACGAGGCCCATATTGTCGTTGCTCCTCTGATTGACAAACTTGGTCGCAACCTCTTTGGCGGCCTCGAAACGGTTAGGCTTGAAGTCTTTGGCACCCATCGAACCGGAGATATCGAGTGCGAGGACGATATCGGTTCCCATGATTCGCGAATTGCTGCGCGCATCGTGCGTCTGAGGTCTGGCGAGGGCCACGATCAGGGCGGCGATGGCGACACACTGGAGTGCGAAAGCAAAATGCATGACCCAGACTTTCCATGAACCCGGAATCCGGTTCATCGGGATGAGGGTCGACACACCTAAGGTCGGATCAGCGTTCCTGTGCTTCCAGATGTACCATCCGATGACCGGAACGAGAACGATCAGAAGCCAGAGCATACCCGGTGAATGAAACGTCATCTGTCACCCTCCTTTCTTTCCTTGGTCTTGATATCTTTGGTTTCCTTGCTCTTTTTTGAAGTCGTTTCGTTTGCTGCGGATTCTGTCTCGGGCTTATTTTCAGAGGCAGTGGCAATCACGAAATCATATACGTCATTATATGCACTCACATTGTCAGCGGGCAACGGACGGACTTTGGCAAATTTCACGAAATCAGCCATATCGAGGACTCTGCGGACAAATTCGCGGCTGGGTTTTCCTTCCGATTCGCCGAGAGCCTGAATGATCTCACGCGATGTCATTTCCATCGCATTGATACCGAAGCGGCGGACGAGATAACGTCTGAGAATGTCGGTCAGCTCCGTGAAATACTCTTTCTCCATTCCCTGTTCCCAGAGCTTGCGTGCCTTCAGACGCTGAAGAGCTTCGATTGCCTCCTCACGCGGACTGAGCACTTTGACCGGAGCTTTCGGAATCAGAGGCTTGTTCTTCTTCCGCCGGCGGATAAACCACCATGCTGCAAGCACCACAGCGGCGAGCAGGACAACGGTCCACCAATAGTAATATATGAAGTCCGGAACATTGTCGAGGACCGACGATCCGTGTCCTGGAACGACCCCGGCGAGCGGCGAAATGCTGTCGGTCGCGAGAGCCTTGACCGGGACAACCCTGAGGTTGAGCGGTTGAGTGGCCGCCGAATCGCGTCCGGCGACAAACCATACAGGAGGCAGAACGTAAGTTCCCGAATCAAAAGCCTGAACCGGAACCTGCATATTGATCTGGATCCGTCCGGATCCGAGCTTTGTTGTGTCTGTCTTGACCGGTGCGCCGATCTCGATTGTGTCGCCGACGAGAGTCGCCCTTCCCTTCCCGGAAGCAAGTCTGAGCAATGGGAATTCGCCGCGGACACCTTCGTCCTGGACAACCTCGAGGTTGAGTGACGTCACATTTCCCATCAGGATGCTGACCGAGTCCAGACGCGCCGAGACACTCACAGGTCCCGCCGAAGCCGAAGCCACGGAGCCTGTGATGAGAAAGGCGCCCAGCGCACTTCTAACCAATATTCTATTCAGAAATTTCATTTGAGATGGGGTCTTAGTGACCTCCGCGGCGTCTGAACAGCGCCAGCAGGGCCTTGACGTAATCTTCTTTTGTATTGACCGAGACCATGTCCACACCGCAGCGGGCCGTGGTGGCGGAGAGCCATTGCTGACGGTCATACCACGCCCTGTCCCAGGCCGCACGGACTCTTTTCGAGCCGGTGTCGAGCCACCGGTCACGCCCGGTCTCCATGTCCTGAAGACGCACAAGCCCGACATCGGGGAGCTTCGAATCGCGGATATCATAGACCTGGACGGCCGCGAGGTCATGCTTGCGGTTCGCAATCATGAGCGACTGGGAATAGTCGTGCGTATCGATGAAATCCGAGATAAGGAAAGCCGAACAGCGTTTCTTTATCGCGTTGGTCATGAACCGTAGTGCGACTCCGATGTCCGTTCCCTTGCTTTCAGGAGTGAAGTCGATTATTTCGCGAATGATCAGCAGGACATGTTTCCGGCCTTTTGCCGGCGGAATGAATTTCTCGATTTTATCGCTGAAGAAAATCACGCCGACCTTGTCGTTGTTCTGAAGTGATGAAAAGGCGAGCGTCGCGGCTATTTCGGCCATCATCTCCATCTTCGCGGGACCTTCGGCGCCGAAAAGGCGGCTTCCGCTGACATCGACGAGAAGCATCAGGGTGAGCTCCCGCTCTTCCTCATAGACCTTCACGTATGGACGGTTATGTCGCGCCGTCACGTTCCAGTCAATGTCGCGGACATCGTCACCGGGCTGGTACTCACGCACTTCTGAGAACATCATGCCCCTTCCCTTGAAGGCGCTGTGATATTCACCGGCAAACATATTGCGGCTCAGACCGCGGGTCTTGATCTCGATCCGCCGTACTTTTTTCAGAAGTTCTTTGGAATCCATGCCGTCAGGGAACCTCTACCTTATCGAGAATATCAGTGATTATATCGTCGGCCGTCAGGTTGTTGGCTTCGGCCTCGTATGTCAGTCCGATTCTGTGGCGCATCACGTCGAGACAGACCGCACGGACATCTTCGGGAATCACATAGCCGCGACCCTGAAGGAAGGCGTAGGCACGGGCGGCGAGGGCGAGACTGATCGATGCACGCGGGGACGCACCGTAACCGATCATGTCTGTCAGATCCTTCAGTCCGTATTTGCCCGGTTCGCGCGTTGCGAAGACAATGTCAACGATATAGTTCTCGATCTTTTCGTCAATATATATCTTGCGGACGATCTTCTGGACCTCGAGAATGTCGGCAGTTGAGACAACCGGCATCACCGGTTCGTTGCCTCCGCTGATATTCTGACGGATGATCTCCTTCTCCTCCTCTTTCGAAGGATAGCCGATGATGACTTTCAGAAGGAAACGGTCTGTCTGCGCCTCAGGCAATGTGTACGTTCCCTCCTGCTCGATCGGGTTCTGTGTCGCCATCACGAGGAACGGACGGTCGAGCGGGAACGTCTCGTCACCGATAGTCACCTGACGCTCCTGCATGGCCTCGAGAAGTGCTGACTGAACCTTTGCCGGCGCACGGTTGATCTCGTCGGCAAGCACGAAATTGGCAAAGATCGGGCCTTTCTTCACTTCAAAGGTCTCCTTCTTCACGCTGTAGATCAGTGTACCGATAACATCGGCCGGCAGGAGGTCCGGAGTGAACTGTATTCTGCTGTATTTTGAATCGACAAGCTGCGAGAGAGTCTTGATCGCCAGGGTTTTGGCCAGACCGGGGACACCTTCGAGAAGAACGTGTCCGTTACAGAGAAGTGCGATAAGGAGCGAATCGACGAGATGCTTCTGACCGACGATGCGGTGAGTCATTCCCGTCCTGATCATGCTGAGGAAATTGCTCTTTGATGCGATCAGGTCGTTCAGTTCCCTTATATTAACTGTTTCGTTCATAATAATTGAAAAGAAAATTTGAAGAGAGAGAAGATAAATGAAAGGAAATGAGGGTCAGTCCCCAAAAATTGCAGAGGCTCTCCCTTTTTTCGGGAAAGCCACTGCAAAAATAGCTATTTTAGAACAACTTCAGTCACCTGAAGTGTTAAATAATCTTACTTTTCGGTGAAGGCATTCCACCCCTGGGCCTTGATCGGGAGTTCGGAACCGTCACGCGTCACGAGAGCCGCTCCGAGCGAGGGTTCGGTGACATATCCTATGACATGGATTCCGTTTAGATTCTCCACTTTCTTCAGATCGGCAAGCGGCACGGTAAAAAGGAGTTCGTAATCTTCACCGCCGTTCATCGCGGCTGTCACGAGATTCATGTTCAGCTCCTCAGCCATCAGCGCGGTCTGGTAGTCAATCGGTATCTTGTCTTCATAGACCCGGCAGCCCACATCCGAACTCTTGCAGATATGAAGCAGTTCCGAAGAGAGACCGTCGCTGACATCCATCATGGAGGTCGGGACAATACCTTTTTCTCTCAACAATGCGACGACATCTTTTCGTGCCTCGGGCTTCAGCTGACGTTCGAGAATGTATTCCTTTCCGGCAAAATTGGGCTGGAAGTCGGGACCTGCCTCGGCTCCGACGCGGTTCTCTCGCTCGAGAAGCTGCAGACCCATATAGGCCGCGCCGAGGTCACCGCTGACACAGATCAGGTCTGTCGGCTTCGCGCCCGAACGGCGCACTGCCTTCCCTTTCTCAACATCACCGATACAGGTGACACTGATAACGAGGCCCGTGACCGATGCCGAAGTATCGCCGCCGACGAGATCGACGCCATATATCTCACATGCCAGCCTGATTCCCGAATAGATAGCCTCTATGTGCTCGAGTGCGAACCGGCTTGAGACTCCGAGAGAAACCGTGATCTGGCGCGGAGTACCGTTCATCGCATAGATATCCGAGAAATTGACGATGGCAGCCTTGTATCCGAGATGCTTCAACGGCACATAACGGACATCGAAGTGGATCCCTTCAAGAAGAAGATCCGTAGTCACGAGAACATCCTTGTCGGGATACTCCAGAATGGCGGCGTCGTCACCGACTCCGAGTCTGGACGATTCGTTCTTCAGCGGGAAATCTTTCGTGAGGCGGTCAATCAGGCCGAACTCACCGAGATCAGATATTTCGGTTTGTTTCTGCGTAGACATAATTGCAATCAGAGACGGGAAAGAAGTTCAGTCACAAGACGGACCATCACGGGCTGTGCGGTTACGGCAGCTTTCTGAACCTCTTCGTGGGTAGGAACTTCCTTGATATCCTTACCGCCGAGATCGGTGATCACGGAGACTCCGAAAACCTCCATGCCTGCATGATTTGCCACAATCACCTCGGGAACAGTGGACATGCCGACTGCGTCACCGCCGATGATGCGGAAATATTCATATTCTGCAGGGGTCTCGAAAGTCGGGCCCGGGGTACCGACATATACACCATGCATCAGTCTGAGTCCGTTTTCCTCACCGATCTTGTCGGCCAGACGGATCATGCGGTCGGAATAGGCCTCGGTCATGGCCGGGAAACGGGGACCGAGTTCCTCATAGTTCTTTCCTCTGAGGGGATTTTCGGGGAAGAGATTGATATGGTCGGTGATGATCATCACGTCGCCCACGCGGAACTCCTTGTTCATTCCGCCGGCCGCATTCGAAACGAGCAACGTCTCGACTCCGAGTTCCTTCATCACTCGCACAGGGAAAGTCACCTGCTTCATGTCATAGCCTTCATAGTAGTGGAACCTGCCCTTCATCGCCATGACATATTTACCGCCGAGATTACCGAATATGAGTTTGCCGCTGTGGCCCTCGACTGTCGATACCGGGAAATTCGGAATATCGTGATAGTCGATCTCGCAGCTTATTTCCATTTTGTCAGCGAGATCACCGAGACCTGTGCCGAGAATAACGGCATATTTCGGCAACTGACCCACACGGCCTTTTATGAATTCCGCAGTTTCACGGATTTTATCAAGCATTGTCTTTTCCATGTTTAAGATATGATTAAGGTAACGGAGGATACCGAAGTGTATGGCATCCCCTCACAATATTATTAACGTTTTATTCCGGATTAAAGTTCCCCGAAGTTATCCTCTTCCCGATAACTGTCCCTTTTCCCGTATTCGCCCCCATCACGGTAACTGTCCTCTTCCCCGTTGCCGAATTGGAAATCATTGTCGGAACCGATGCCGTCTCCACCTTCCTCTTCATCATCGTTACTCCTGACCGCGTTCGACGAATCTTCCGCGACAATCCGCTCGTACGCGTTCGAAGCTTGTGCCTGCTGTTCGTCTATGAATGAGGATATGCTCGACCTCCCTTCGATCGCATCGGTCAAAGCTCCGATGAAATCACCGCTCGGACCTTCGAGCATCTTGACCTCGACGGGAAGATAGAAGATATAGCTCTTCAGTCTGTGAGGGAAATAGGGATTGTGAAGAAGACGCACTGCATCTTTCTCGGTGGTCACGATGATCTTTCGTGCGCCCTTCATCTTCTCGAACCTGTCGAGGATCTCGGCTATGTCACGCCGGTTGAAATCGTGATGATCCGGATAATGGTCCACCTTCACCCTGAAAGGGAATTTCTTGAAATACCTGATGAATCCGCGCGGATTGGCGACACCCGTCACAAGCAACACGGAATCTTCTCTTCCCAGTGCATCCAGAGAAACCGAATATCTTGCATCTTCGGGAAACACCGGCAGAATATCGGTGTGGTCGTATGATGAGAAGAAAAGTTTCTGGAACTTCATCAGGTTCAGATGCTTCCGGATCAGACGCACATCAAGGGGCGACATGTCCTGCGGACATTTGGAAACAACGACCATGTCGGCTCTGTTTGCCTGGACGGCACTCTCACGGAGACGGCCGAGCGGCAGCATCCTGTCCTCATAGAACGGCCTGTGATAGTCCATCAGGAGCACCGAGACTTTCGGCTTCACATATCTGTGCTGGAAAGCGTCGTCGAGCACTATGAGATCCAGTTCGGGGAAGTTCTCCTGAAGCAAAGTGATTCCCTGCCGGCGGCTCTCGCAGACAGCGACCTGAACCCTTCCTCCGAATTTGCGGTAAATCTGAAGCGGTTCGTCTCCTATATCGGACGGGGATGAATTCGGTCCGGCAAGAATGAAGCCCTTTGTCTTGCGCTTGTAACCGCGGCTGAGCACCCCGATTCTGTATCGTGAGGCCAGATGCCGCAAGATATATTCGACATGTGGGGTCTTTCCCGTACCGCCGACTGTCAGGTTTCCGACACAGACGACCGGAATATCGAAGGTCTTCTCCGTCAGGATGCCGCTGTCGAACATCTTGTTCCGCACCCATGTGACAGCTCCGTAACCCCACGAGAGTGGAGTCAGCACAGCTGTCAGGATCTTATTTACGGTCTTATTCGGAGACATGGGCATGAAAGAAATTCGGTCAGAAATGAACGCGCATCGGAATCATCTTGGCCTGTGCCGGCTTGATATTGAACACCCTCTGGGCCTCGCGGACCATCATCTGATCCATTCCGGGCTGAAGTGCATCGGCAAGCTGCTGAGGTATCTGTATCTTATTCTGAAGGATCATGTCGAGCCATTCCTGCTTGTAACGGGGATAAACTGCGACATCATAATCGTCAGCTTTCATACCGGCTTTCTTCGCAACCCACTTAGTCGCGTCGGCGAGCGAACCGAGCTGATCCACGAGTTTGATCCGGACCGCGGTCCGGGCATCCCAGACTCTACCCTCAGCTATTCTCCTGACCTGTTCTTTGGTCATCTTGCGTCCTTTTGCGACGCGGCTGATGAACTGATCGTAACCACGTTCGATCATCTCCTGCATCTGAGCCATCTGTGCCTCATCAAGAGGTCTGTATAAATTGGGATATGCGCTCGAGGGGTTTGTCGCTACCGTCTGCGGGCTGACTCCGATTTTGTCGGCCAGCCCGGCAACATTGGGAAGGAGTCCGTAGATACCGATAGAGCCGGTGATAGTCAAGGGATCGGCAAAAATTCGGTCGGCCGTACATGAGATCCAGTAACCACCCGAAGCGGCATAATCGCCCATCGAGACGGCAAAGGGCTTTCCGGTCGACTTGAAGTAATCGAGCGCCTCGCCGATCTGCTCCGATCCGAAGACTGAACCGCCCGGCGAATTAACCCTGAGGACAAGTCCCTTCACATTGTCATCGTCAGCAAGCTTCACTATCTCCGGAACAAGCTTCTCGCAGTTGATACCGGCCCCGGCCGTTTCGGCAATCTCGCCGGTCGCATAAAGCACCGCAATCTGCTTCTTGCTTGAATACATTCCCATGTCGCCCATCGAAGAGCCGAGAAGAAGCTCGGGATCAACATAGTTCACATCTTCAGGATCCGAACCTGTGACACGGGCCATGATACGATCTATCTCACGTTTATATACAAGACGGTCAATAAGTTTCTCTTTCACGAGATCCTGAGCAGGCGAAAGCATCAGGCGTCCGTCTTTAATCAGTGAGTTCAGTTTTTCGGCCGGAACCTTGCGGGTTCTGGCGATGTCTGCCGTGACGTAGTTCCAGATATTGCCGTAGAGGGTGTCAAGCTGAGCCCGTGCCGGCTGGCTCATTTCGCTGAGGATATAAGGCTCAACCGCAGACTTGAATGTTCCGACCTTGATCACCTGGAACTGAACGCCGATCTTGTCGAACAGTCCCTTCATATACATGATCGTGCCCGAAATTCCGGAGAGTCCGAGCGTGCCCGCGGGATTGAGGAAAAGGGAATCGGCCTGTGAGGCGACAAAATAGTCTCCTGTCGTCATCCCGTCTCCGTATGCATAAACCGGTTTGCCGCTTTTCTTGAAATCCACAACTGCCTCGCGGAGCGCGTTGACGGTTGCCAATGAAGCCGAAACACCATTGCACTCGATATAGAGTGCGTCGATATTTTTGTTGACCTTAGCTTCGGCGAGAGCCTCGACGAGTGATCTCAGCGTCTTCGGACGCTCGACGTTGCCCCGGATGAGTGAGACGTAGTCAAGCTCCGCATTCGTTTCGGTCTCTTCTATCGTTCCGCTCAGATCGAGCTTGAGCACACTGTGTTTCTTCACTTCGGCACTCTGTCCGACCATTGCACCGGCAGCTCCGACAAATCCGATTATAGAGATGATTACAGCCAGCACAAACAGCGTCAGCGCGATCCATGCTCCGACAAAAGACGAAAGAAGATTAAAGAAAAAGCGTTTGAGCATTCCTGTGGTTGGATTAGAATCCCTTTTTTATGGTTATTTCCTCCTGAAAGTCAATTCCTTCTGAAAGCTAACTCCTCTGAAAGCAAACTCCTCTGGAAGATGTTATTCTTTTCTGAGGGGAAACCTTTCTGAAAATTACACTTTCTGAAAGCTGTTTCTTCCTGAATTTTATTTGCGGCAGATATTGTTGATGACGTCCATGATCTCACGGGCAAGTTCATCGGCACGCTCCATTGTCGACGCCTCGCTGTAGATGCGGATGATCGGCTCGGTGTTGGACTTGCGCAGATGAACCCATGAATCGGCGAAATCAATCTTCACACCATCGATGTCAGTGATCTCTTCGGAGGAGAATTTCTCCTTGACAGCCTCCAGAATGGCATCCACGTCGAGCTCCGGTGTCAGTTCGATCTTGTTTTTGGCTATTGCATAAGGGGGATAGCCGGCCTTCAGTTCCGTCACTTTCTTGCCGCTCCTGGCCATGAGGGTCAGGAACAGTGCGACTCCGACAAGCGCATCGCGTCCGTAATGGAGCTCGGGATAGATAACACCGCCATTGCCTTCGCCGCCGATCACGGCTCCGGTCTCTTTCATCTTGGCCACTACGTTCACCTCACCGACAGCGGCCGCGTTGTATTCGCAGCCATGTCCGCGGGTGACGTCACGCAGCGCACGCGACGATGAGAGGTTCGAGACTGTCGAGCCGGGAGTGTGTCCGAGCACATAATCGGCAACGGCCACAAGCGTATATTCCTCGACGAACATCTCCCCGTTTTCCATCACGATGGCCAGACGGTCAACATCCGGGTCTACCACGAAACCGACATCAGCGACTCCGGTCTTCATCAGATCCGAAATGCCGGTCAGGTTCTCCGGAATCGGCTCCGGAGTGTGAGCGAATTTGCCGGTCGGCTCGCAGTTGAGCTCGACCACTTCCTTCACACCGAGTTTTCTGAGCAAGCGGGGAATGGCGACGCCGCCGATGGAATTGACAGCATCCACAGCCACGCGGAATCCGGCCTTGCGGATCGCCTCGACATCAACCAGAGGAAGAGCGAGAACCTGATCGATATGGCGGTCGGTCCATGTGTCATTCTTATATTCACATCCCAGATCATGAACGTCGGCAAAGGTGAAATCCTCAGCTTCCGCAACCCGGATCACCTCCTTTCCCTCGGCATCGTTCAGGAATTCGCCGTCAGAGTTCAGGAGCTTCAGCGCGTTCCACTGGACGGGATTGTGGCTCGCGGTCAGGATTATTCCGCCCTGAGCGCCCTCGCCTGTGACAGCCAGCTCTGTGGTCGGAGTCGTAGCCAGACCTATGTTGATCACATCAAATCCCATGGCCATCAGGGTTCCTGTCACGAGATGATCGACCATCTTTCCTGAAAGACGCGCATCGCGGCCAACCACGATTTTGCCGGTCTTGCCGCAGTTTGAACGTTTGATGATTTCAGCGTATGCCGCAGTGAACTTGACTATATCGACGCCTCCGAGGCCATCGCCGGAACGTCCGCCTATCGTGCCGCGGATTCCTGATATGGATTTGATGAGGGACATGTTGTTTTCTTATTTCGTTTGTTAGTTTCTTCTTTTTTGACTAATTGTCTGTATCTCAGACTTTATTGACAGGTTTTCCGGAAATCGGCGTTCGTTCTTCAAGGATCAGTATTCCGCCTTGAAATATCTCAGGTTTATCTTGTACGGGATACATGCCGAGCCGTCGGTCGAGAAACCGTAATAGCTCCTGAGGACCAGATTGACCTCCGAGTTGTATCCGAGATAATAGAGCGGAGTCTGTATTCCGCTTCCGTAAAGTGCGGAATTTGAAGAGGCTGTGCTTCCGAACACGAAGCTGGTAGCTCCGAGGCCGTTGTTCATGTTATTCGAGTTTCCCTCGGCGGCCCAGACTCCGGCTTCATACCAGTTCTTCAGATTCCACCGTGTGAAGCGGAAATAGACCTGATCGTTCATCTTCGGCCTGTCGTCGGGATCGCCGGGATTGACTACCTGCATGTAGATATAGCCGTCTTCATCCATCCTGTAATATGGTGCGTCGGGACCCGTGATAAACACTGAATCCGCGGGCACTGACATTTCGACGAGCTGATCGGCGAGAAAAGCGTTTGTCGCGTGCTCCTCTTCCTTCAAAAGATCGGAATAGCTCTCCTGATCCTTACAGGAGAGCATCGAGAACGCCATCACGGCAAACAAGGTGTATATCAGCAGTTTTTTCATTCTTTCGTTTCATTTATTCCGAGAACGGCAAGGAGATCGCGCCGGCAATCCTCGAGTGTGCCACGGTATTCGGCTCCGGCAGCCTGCAGATGACCGCCACCTCCGCAGAGTTTCTCGCACACTTCGGCCACATTGAACGGAGCCTCGCTCCGCGCGGAGACCTTGACGCAGTCCTCGTCTTCACGCAGGAAGAAACTTGCCTTCACTCCCCGGATATTGAGAGCTGTGTTCACGAGTCCCTCCGAGTCTCCCCTTTCATAATGGAAGCGTTCGAGCTCGCTTTTATTAAGGGTAGTGACGGCGATCTTTCCATCTTCGAAGAGCTCCAGATTCTCGGAGATCGCATAGGCCTGGAGCTTCACGCTCCAGTATGACTGTGTCAGCAACGCCTCCTTGACAATCTTCATCTTGTCCGCACCCTTCTCCATCAGATGTCCGAGCACTTCATAAATGTCAGGATTCTTGCAGTTCACGGTGAAGTTGCGCGTATCGGTGATCAGACCCGTAAGAAGACACGTTGCGGCATCTTTCGTCAGCTCCTGATAGAGCCCCATGGCGGCTATGATCCTGAAAACGAGCTCGCAGGTCGAGGACATGTCGGGATACGAGATCGTCAGGTCGCAGAAGTCATCCGGACCGGTATGGTGGTCGATGAGCACCTTCTTGCATTGTGCGTTTTCAAAGAGGTCACTCAGCTGGTCGAGTCGCGAGAGCTTGTTGAAATCACATCCGATCAGGAGGTCCGCCTCCGAAATTGCCCTCGTGACGTATGGATCATGGCGCGTATAGATCGCGATGTCCTTGAACCCCGGAAGGAATGCGAGGGAGCGTGGCGGGCAATCCGGAACGACCACTGTCGCGCTCTTTTCAAGAACGCGAAGAAGGTGTGCGAGGCCGAGCGTACTGCCTATCGCGTCTCCGTCCGGACGGACGTGACATGTGAGGACAACCCGGACAGCCCCGGACAGAATGTCCTCGAGCTTCCTGATTTTCTTATGATCCAGAAGATCTACCATAACTATCTGTTCTCTCGGATTTCAATTCGCAAAGATAGTAAATTATCCGCTTTCAGACAATAAATGGACTTTTTTTGCTCAACTTGAAATTATTTAGTAACTTAGTCGCCGGATATAAACCGGTGTTTCTTCTGACCCGAAAGATGAAGACACCAGCGACCCCACTCCTACAAAGCTAACAGAAAATTTTTAACCATATAAACTGACAGAAATGAAGAAATTTTTACTCTTTCTTGCAGGCGCTGCCCTGAGCACATCAGCAGCTCTCGCAGCAGATCCCGTCTTCCCCTCTTCTTTCGAGATCGAACTCAGCGCTGAGGGTCCGAAAGTGACACAGGGAATCGATCAAGGTGTTTTCACAATCTCCATCACCGGCAAATGTCCCGAATCAACCATCACCGTCGCCCTCGGAGTTCCCGAAGGCTATGATGGTTTCATCGGCTTGACAGACACTGAATATGAGCCCGAAATCGGACCCCTGAAGTTCAAGGCCCCGGAAGTCGAGTGGATACCTATTGACGGACTGCTCAATTGGGGCATGAAGAAAGGCAACAAGCTGACTTTCGATATCGACGGAATGGAACACCAGGGCCAGCTCTACCTTTATAAAGGTGATCTGGTTGACTATACCAATCAGATCTCTTTCGAACTTGATCTCGAACAGGGTGAGCCCGATCCGGAACCGGAACTCGAATTCCCCGCTACATTCGGCGTGACAATGAACGTCGAGGGTCCTGTTCTGACTGTAAATGGCACATACATCAGTGTTACGGGAGAATGCGCGGAAAAGGAGGTTACACTCACAGTCGAAGTTCCCGAAGGATGGGACGGCATGCTTGCATTCAGCGACACTGATCTTGATCCGGATTTCGAACTTTTCGCCAAAAAGATCTCTCCTGATGCTGAATGGAATCCCATCAAAGCACTTCTTTCATACGGGTTTAAGGACAGCAACTCGCTGACATTCCCCGTCGACGGAGAGGAGCATATCGGACAATTCTACCTCTACAAAGATGATAAAGTCTACATGGACGAGTATCTCTCAATAGAATTCGAGGTTAGCGATCAAGACCTTACAGTTGTCAAGACAATCGAAGCGGCTGAAGGTGCGGCAAGATATTTTGATCTTACAGGCGCGGAGGTAGTGAACCCCGTCTCCGGTCTCTATGTGAAAGTCATCGGAAACAAGGCTTCGAAAGTCCTTGTAAAATAATTTTTCTCAAACCTAATTCTAACAACAAATGAAGAAAGCATTTCTTTCTCTGGCAGTCGTAGCCGCTGTGGCTGTTCCCGCAATGGCAAACGACCTGACCCTGAACTTCATGGGTGACGGTGACGTGTACGGAATGACACGTTATCATCCCACAATCGGAAACGCGATCAGCAAGACCTACAACGGTGTCCCCAACACAAAAACTCAGTATGATGCAATCACTAAGGAACAGGTCCCTGTCCCTTACTGGAAAGACTATTCTTTCACAGAAAAAGGTGTTGAGGTATCGTTCAAGACTCTGAACGACGCCGCGGGCTACCTTCTCTCGAAGTCCGGCAAGACATCAGCCTCTGAGCTGACTTGTGATGGCGTCGCAATCATCGGTTCTAATACTGTGGCCTATAAGACAGATCCCGAGGTTACCGTTTCAGTTCCCGGTGGAACGATTTCTCATATTAAAATCGGGTTCGGCGGAAACAGCCTGGGCTTCACGTGCCCTTATTCTATTAACGGCACAGCAATTGAAGAATTTGACGGAGTTTCAAATGCCTTATATATCGATTACACTCCGGCACAGCCTGTTGAGAGCATCGTGCTGACCTGCCATACTCCGCAGACTCTGAACCGTTTCATCCAGTATATCGATGTCACATATACTGCCGATCTCGGTGGCAAGGAAGAGTGCGGTCTCGCTTTCAGCAATACCGAAGCAAACGGTGTCATGGGCCAGGCTTTCACAGCTCCGACTCTTTCCAACCCCAACAATCTCCCCATCACATGGACAAGCTCCGATGAGAAGGTTGCAACTGTTGACGCAGACGGCAATGTTACTCTCGTAGGCCCCGGTACAGTATCGATCGTTGCAGCGACTGAAGGTAACGATGCATACGCAGCCGGCGACGCGAAGTACACCATCAGCGTCATGGGATCTGCAAACAACATCCCTCAGATGATGGAATACGCTCCTGGTGCCAACGCTCAGGTTGTCGTTAACTTTCCGATGACCGTCATGTATGCCAATAAAGGCAATGCATGGGTAGTCGATGCCGAAGGCAACGCAACGGAAATCCACAACACAAAGAATGACGACAATACAGGCGGTTCTACTACCATCTACAAAGTCGGAAACGTGATTCCCGCAGGCTGGACAGCTACAAATGAGTTCTCTATTCAGAAATTCTGGACCGGTCTTCCCGCTTCTGAAAACCTTCAGACAGTTGAAGTGACTTATCCTGAGGTTGAGACCGTCAACTATCAGAAAGATGCATTCCGCGTGGTTACTCTGAAGAACGTGACCTTCACAACAGATACTGACGCTACTGACGTTGTTAAAGCTACCGTTCCTTCAGGAGATTCATACGATTTCCAGAACACATTTGAGATTGCAAATAATCCTGCCGGAACATACGATGTCACTCTCGTCGTGAACTACATGACCCGTGGCACATCTGCCTATACATGGCTTGCTCCTATCAAATTCGCTGAAGTAGTTGAAGCCGATCCCGAATTCCCCGCAGAGATCGCACTTACTGTCAACAGCGACCTCAACGTGACTCAGGGCGACGAACAGGGTGTCTATACCATCAGCGTGAAGGGTGAGACTACTGAGGATAAGGTTGTCATCAAGCTCGAAGTTCCCGAAGGTTGGGATGGCTTCATCGGAATGACTGACGTTGACTATGATCCCGATTTCGGTCTGATGAAGATGAAAGCTTACGCTACAGAGTGGATTTCAGTTGAGGACCTCGAAGGATATGGCTTCAAGAAAGTGACTGAGCTCACATTCCCCGCTGACGGCGAGGACCACCAGGGCACACTCTATCTCTACAAGGGTGACCAGGCTGACGAGGCTAACCAGATTGCAATCGAAGTCAACGCTTCCAAGGCTGCTGTCGCTGTTGATCCCGTATTCCCCGAGACTTTCAATGTAGTTGTTCCCGCAACAGACGCTACCCTCGAGGTTAAGCAGGGTTATGATCAGGATGTCTACACTATCTCCGTTACAGGTGAGAGCAAGGCTGAAACAGTCACTATCACAATCGAGATTCCCGAAGGATGGGATGGTTTCGT
The DNA here is from genome assembly GCA_964393395.1 of uncultured Sangeribacter sp. Lineage (GTDB taxonomy): Bacteria > Bacteroidota > Bacteroidia > Bacteroidales > Muribaculaceae > Lepagella. The sequence goes on along the minus strand of CAYMTQ010000009.1, from coordinate 16,813 downwards.
AGGCATGACAGACTCTGAATACGAGCCCGAGCACCAGCTCTTCAAGAAAGCCGCAGCCGCAGAATGGGCACCCCTCGCAACCATGCTCGCATACGGCATGAAGGAGGGCAACGCTCTGACATTCGACGTTGACGGTAAGGACTACCAGGGCCAGCTCTACCTCTACAAGGGTGACATGGTCGACATGGCTAACCAGATCGCACTCGAAGTTAACATCGAAAAATCTGCCATCACAGCTGTTGAGGCTATCGAAGCAGCCGACGCCGACGCCCGATACTTCAACCTCCAGGGTGCTGAGGTGGTTAACCCCGGGGCAGGGATCTATGTCAAGGTTGCAAACGGAAAAGCAACTAAGGTTATCGTAAAGTAATTTCCCCAAGGAATTATAAATCATATTAAGAAACGGGATTATTCCGCCACTCGCCGGAATAATCCCGTTTCTCTTTATTTTTCACCCTCTTTCACTCCGTTTCCCCCAATATATCAAGCTGTCCGGAAAGAATATGATGCAATGATTTTGACAGAAGATGTCCGGCACTCTTTAATTTTGACAAATTTTTTTTTGCATAATTGGATGAAAATTTCTACCTTTGGCACATTCATCAGATGCAATTCCCGAATCTGATTATTTACAAACCATAATACTAACCGATATGAAGAAAGCTTTACTTTCTCTCGCAGTACTCGCAGCAGTCGCTCCGGCCTTTGCAAACGAGACTACTGTGAACTTCAAAGGTGACGGTGATGTCTATGGACTGACCCGCTTCATTCCGTCGAAGACCAACACCGGCGTTCCCGCAACACCGACGACCTACGACTGGAATTTAGGAAAGAACGTGGATGTACCCTGGATCAAGGATTCTTATTCATTCACTGAGGAAGGTGTAAATTTCACTTTCGCCAACAAGAATGCAGCCTGCACAACAGGTTTCATGCTCGCGAAATCTACAAAAACTTCAGGCAATGAGCTCTCATGCGACGGTATCTGCTTTTGCGGTAACTTCATGGCTGCATACAAATCTGCTCCTGAAGTAACTGTAACAGTTCCGGGCGGAACAATCTCCAAGGTAATTTTCGGCGTCGGAGGTAACGGCGTCAACAATGCGACCTCGACATTCCGCGTAGACGGCACAGCTGTTGAAGTAGAGGGTGTTTCTCTCAACTTCTACATTTCATACGAAGTACCTGCCGATCAAGACAAAGTTGTTCTCACTCTCTGGAATGAAGATGTTGAAAACGACTTGGCAAGCGGCAACATTTTCATCAACTACATCACAGTAGTTTACACCGAAGACCTCGGTGGCAAACAGGAGTGCGGCCTTGCTTTTGACAAGACTTCTCTCAACGGCACAATGGGCAAAGCATTCACTGCTCCGACGCTCTCCAACCCCAACAACCTGCCCATCACCTGGTCTTCTTCCGACGAAAAGATCGCTACTGTTGATGCAAACGGCAAGGTTAATCTCGTTGGCCCCGGTGTCGTGACCATCACAGCCGCAACAGAGGGTAACGATACATACGCCGCAGGTAACGTGAAGTACAGCATCACAGTCATGGGTGCGGCTACCAACATCCTCCAGCTGAAAGAGTACGCTCCCAACTACAATGACAAGGTGCTTGTAAACTTCCCGATGACTGTCACTTATGCAAGCCACGGCGATGCATGGGTTATCGATGCTGAAGGCAACGCAACCGAAATCCACAACACCAAGAACGACGGTGAGACAGGCGCACAGCCCACTATCTACAAGGTAGGTAACGTGATCCCCGCCGGATGGACAGCAACCAACGAGTTCAATATCCACAGAAACTGGACAGGTCTGCCCGCTTCTGAAAACCTCGAGACTGTAGAGGTAACTTATCCTGAGGTTGAGTCTATCAACTATGCTCAGGATGCTTACAGAGTACTTATCCTGAAGAACGTGACCTTCACAACTGCAACTGACGAAACCGACACTACATGGGGCAAAACACCCGACGGCAAGTCATATAAGTTCCAGAACACATTCTCTATCAAGAACTATCCCGCCGGTACTTATGATGCAACTGTTATCGTAAACAGCGAGATGAATGGTTCCACTCTCTACGAATGGCTTGCTCCTCTCGCATTCAATGAAGTCGTTGAGCCCGAACCCGAATTCCCCGCTGAGTTCACATTCACAATCAACGGCGACATCAACGCAACTCAGGGCGAAGACCAGGGTGTCTACACCATCAGCGTTAAGGGTGACACAACTGAAGATAAGGTTGTCATCAAGCTCGAAGTTCCCGAAGGTTGGGATGGCTTCATCGGAATGACTGATGTTGACTATGACCCCGATTTCGGTCTGATGAAGATGAAAGCTTATGCTACTGAATGGGTTCCCCTCGAAAGCTACGAGGCCTGGGGCTTCAAGAAAGTGACAGAGCTCGTATTCCCCGCCGACGGTGAGGACCACCAGGGCAGCCTCTACCTCTACAAGGGTGACATGGTTGATGAAGCTAACCAGATCGCCGTTGAGGTCAACGCTACCAAGGTTGCCGCTGACGTTGATCCCGAATTCCCCGATAACTTCAACGTAATCGTTCCGACCGACGCTAACCTCGACATCAAGCAGGGTTATGACCAGGATGTCTACACAATCGCAATCACCGGCGAATGTCAGACTGAGACTATCACAGTTACTCTCGAAGTTCCCGCAGGATGGGATGGCTTCATCGGAATGACAGACTCTGAATATGAGCCCGAGCACCAGCTCTTCAAGAACAAAGCAGCCGCTGTTGAATGGGCACCCATCGACGCTATGCTCAATTACGGCATGAAGAAGGGCAACGCTCTGACTTTCGACGCTGACGGTGAAGACTACCAGGGCCAGTTCTACCTCTACAAGGGTGACATGGTCGACATGGCTAACCAGATCGCATTCGAAATCAATGTGAAGAAATCTACCACCACAGGTGTTGAGGCTATCGAAGCAGCCGACGCTGACGCCCGCTACTTCAACCTCCAGGGTGCTGAGGTGGTTAACCCCGAAGCCGGTATCTATGTCAAGGTCGTTAACGGAAAAGCAACTAAGGTTGTCGTTAAATAAGTTTTCCGTTACTACTTAAATATCCGCTAAATAAAGAGATCCCCCGAATCACTCAGATCTTCGCGGGGATCTCTTATATTCTGAATTCACACTATAACCTAACTAAGCTGAAAGAAAAATGAAGAAAACATTACTTGCATGCTTTCTCGGAGCGCTGACAGCAGCCACAGCAATGGCCGATGTCTACACTTTCGATTTCAACGGTTCGGAGAATGTCTACGGTATGACACGCCAGACATCTAAAGTTGCTTCAGAACTCGACCTCTCGAAAGAGGTATCGATCACTGAGGCCGGAATCGAATTCTCCTGTACGGATTCCAATGAGGAAGGTCAGGGATTTGCCCTCGTCAACGCAGGCGGAGATAACCAAGGCCTCTATATATCAGGAGCCTTCAACTCCGCTATCAGAACCGCTCCTGTTATCAAACTTAAAGTCCCCGGTGGCAAGATTAACGGTGCGAAGCTCGTGATGACCGGCTATATCTTCCTTAGCAGCGAAGTTTCTTTCAACGGAACAATCCTCAATCCTGAAATGGTCGGAACAACTGAAAAAGGCATCACTTGGACCGATCCCGAAGGCATTGAGGAACTGACTATCACGATGGATGGAACATGGGATGCACGATACATCCATACGCTGACTCTTACCTACACTCCCGACCTCGGTGGCAAAAAGGAATCCGGTCTCTCTTTCAATGAGGAATCTGCCGTGCTCATCATGGATGAAGATTTCACAGCCCCCGTTCTTTCGAACCCCAACAATCTTCCCATCGTCTGGAGCAGCAGTGATGAAAAGGTTGCTACTGTTGACGCACAGGGCAAGATCACAGCAGTTGGCGGTGGCAATACATTGATCGTGGCCACTACTGAGGGTAACGACAGCTATGCGGCAGGTAACGCACGTTACGAGCTTTCAGTAATCCCCGTTGCCACAAACCTGAAGCAGATGCTCGAGGTTGCTCCCAACATAGGCGACCGCGTGAAGGTTAATTTCCGCGCTACCGTGACTTTCGCGAAGCAGAACACAGCATACGTCATCGACCCCGAGAACAACGGCGGTTGCTTCTATGACCAGCGCAACGACGGCAGCACAAGCATGTCAGCTTCTCCGACTATCTATCAGATCGGTCAGGAAATCGCTGCCGGCTGGATCGCAACAAACGGAACTATCAACGAAAGCGTGGTTTGGAACGGTCTGCCTCAGGACGAAGAAGAACCCGTGATCGTCAAGGTGAAATATCCTATCGTACAGAGCGTGACACCGGCAGATGCTGACCGCGTTGTCATTCTTGAGAACGTCACTTTCGCTGAAGGTCCGACATCCCGCGACAAGCTCTATGGCACAACCGAAGACGGCAAATCTTATGAGTTCCAGAACACTTACGACATCATGGGTCCGAAAGAGGCCGGCAAGTATGACGTAACAGTCGTTGTCCGCTATGCTGTGGTAGGTACTACTGTTTACTTCTGGCTTGCACCGATCAACTTCGTTGAAGGTGGTACATCGGCTGTGGCAACTATCGACGCTGACTCAACCGAAGCACGCTACTTCAACCTCGAGGGTGTTGAGGTCATCAACCCCGAAAACGGTATCTATGTCAAGGTTGCAGGTGGCAAAGCCTCAAAGGTCATCATCAAATAATCTGACCCACTTCCATTATTCACGGCCATTATAAAAATAGGCCAAACAAAGCAAAAGCACCGGATTTCCGGTGCTTTTCTTTTATCTTAATCTTGTTGTCCCGAGGATGGTGCCGTGGTTGGCTGAGATGGTGTCGGGGAAGAAGAGGCCTGAGAAGGCGAAGACTGAGACGGTGTCTGGGATGGTTGTGTGGTTCCGGGGCCTGCCGGAAGTCCTGAATCCAAATCATAGAAAGGATAAGGAAGGCCGTATGCCCGTTTGTGCGGATCGGGATTGCACATATAACCCTCGAGAATCGTGTCGCGACCTGTGCTCGACTCGAAGACGTATAGACGGAACCGGTAGAGCATGACGGCGATATGTTCGAACAGAGCCGACTGAATAGCCTCATACGGTATCCATGACGAAGTGTTGGTGAAGCAATAGATCTGGAGCGGAAGACCCTGCGCAGTCTGCGCCAGTGTCGTGACAAAGCAATCAGACGTCTTGTCAATGTTATCGTCTGCATTGAGATAAAGCTGGAGATAGGCCCTGAAGACACCGAGGTTGGTGTCGATCGTTCCGTTCACAAGACCCTCGGGATTATTGACATTATATTCCTTGCCGGCCTTTTTCTGGGCGATCTTCTTTTCAATCCAATCCTTGAGAAGCGGAATTTTCGCAAAATCCTGAAGCATCTCGTCAGTACATTCGACAACACTGTCGGCATCAATCAGCCATGAACGCTGAATGCGACGCGTCTTGCTCTCCTGCATCGAACGGTAATTCTTGAATCCGTTGCTGACAAAACTGTATGGAGGGACATTTGAAGTCGTCTTATCCCAATTCTCGATCTTCACGGCTGTCACCGAAACCTCCTTGACCGTTCCGTTAGCGTCGCCGATTGCGATCCAGTCTCCGACATGAAGCGAGTCGTTCTCCGACAGCTGAACACCGGCGACCACACCGAGAATACTGTCCTTGAAGACCAACATCAGGACTGCGGCGAATGCACCGAGACCGGCAAGAAGCGAAGCGGGAGACTTGTCAAAGAGAATCGCAAGGGTGATGATGGCGAACATGATCCATATCACACCTTTCACGAGCTGCACAAGACCACGCAACGGAAGATGCCTTTTATTCTCGCTCACATCGATATGATGCCATATCACTCCGACCATGATCACGAGGCTCCGTGCAATGACGTATGTCAGGTATATCCATGTGATCCTCGAGAGCCATGTCGCGAGAGCCGCATGAGTTGTGAGAGTGAACTGAATGAATATCAGGAAGACAATCGCCGGAACAATCTTCGAGGCTTTGGTGAAGAACCGGGACTCAACAAGATAAGTATAGAACGGCCGCTTCACATGTTTTCCAATCCCCTTGACTATTCCGAGGATTATCCACGTGAAGACATATCCGATTCCGATAGAGATGAGGAAGACCACGATCGAATATAGCCACAGGAACACGGTCGTATTGTTTTCAAGACCGACCAGACCGAGAAGCCAGTCGACAATCTTCATTATCAGACGCGCTATCGCGTAAGTATTCTGTTCGGTATCGTGCGAGAGCTCAACCTTCGGTACTACCACCGAAGCCTTCTCTGCAACAGACATAATCGAGCAAAGTGGAATCATAACATCAGCATATATAGTTATATAGTACCTACACCTAACCCCTACGGAATGTTCACTTCACGCCACCGGGACACCCCCGGCGTGACAACCGTCTTTAGGCTCCGTTCCCACAAAAAATTCACCGCCCCTGCGTTAACATTTTTGGGGAACGGAGCCTTAAAATACAGGAATCCATGATGCAGTGAAGTCTAAGATGCTGAGGAAAACATGCTTATCTCACCATTAACAATCGTTAACATTTTCAAATGTCCGATTTTTGCACACACTTTCGGCCTCTGTGCACAAAATCACCACTGATTAAGATTTGTTAATACATTTCTATCTCTCTATTTGTCAATATCTTAAGTTCATTACAGGTTAAAACGTCAAAATTTATGGGTGATAAAAACACTTTTAAGTTTGACAGTTACGTTCAGAAAGTGTACCTTTGAATTGTAAAAACAGCCAATTCTTAAAAAAAACTAAAACGATATAATGGAACAGACACTGGTCCTCCTCAAACCCTCGGCAGTTGAACGCAACCTAATCGGAGAAGTAATTTCGCGCATCGAAAAACGCGGCCTCATCATCTGCGGCCTGAAAATGATGCAGCTCGACGAAAAGATTCTCCGTGAACATTATGCTCATCTTGTCGACAAACCGTTCTTCCCCTCGATCGTGGAGTCCATGACTGCCTCCCCGGTTGTGGCTATGGTCCTGAAGGGTGTTGATGTGGTCGAAGTGTTCCGTACCATGACCGGCGTAACCAACGGCCGCAAGGCTGCACCCGGCACACTGCGCGGAGATTTCTGCATGAGCGGCCAGGCAAATATCGTTCATGCCAGCGACAGCGTTGAGAACGCCAAAATTGAGATCGCCCGCTTCTTCCGTCCCGAAGAGGTGTTTGACTACACTCCGGCGATCGTCAGCTTCCTCTATGGCGAGGACGAGCTGAAAGGGTAAACTTTCCCCTTTCAGACGCCGATGGCCGGGGAACGAACCCCGGAGACGGCACCAACCTTCAAATAGAATCCCTCCTCAGACTCAGCAATGAACTTTATAAACAAATCAATCCTCAGCGCTTTGCTCGCATGTGTTGCCATAGCTCCGGCAGCGGCACAGAAAGTGACGTCGGGCTCGCGCCATTCAAACGCACACAAGGAACTTCTTGCCAATCAACGCTCAACCGGCAAGGAGCAGATCAAGCTTATAGAACAGAGCAATTTCATCGACCTCGTCGAAGAGCCCGAACCCGAGCTCGACCTTTACACCGAAGGCTGGAACTCGAAACGCGTCAATCCCTTCAAGGAATCTGACGTCCCCTCAAGCAAAGTTATCGACGTGACCGGCTACTATATGCCCTGCCCCGGCAAGATCACTTCAAATTACGGCTATCGCGCCCGCTTCGGCCGCATGCACAAGGGTGTCGACCTCGCCATCCGGAGCAATGACACGATCTATGCCGCTTTTGACGGCAAAGTCCGTCTGACAAGCTATGAGGCAAAAGGATATGGCAATTACGTGATCCTGCGCCACCCCAACGGTCTGGAAACCGTTTACGGCCACCTCAACAAACATCTCGTGAAACCCGATCAGGTTGTCCGCGCCGGCGATCCTATCGGTCTCGGTGGCTCGACAGGCCGCTCAACAGGTCCTCACCTCCATTTCGAGACCCGTTTCATGGGTTATGCAATCAACCCTTCGGCCATCTTCGATTTTGCAAATCAGACCACACACACTGATACCTACACTTTCAGCAAATCGAATTACACCCAGCCGAGAAATTACGCTCCGAACCGCAACGAAACAGCTCAGGAGAACCCCTACAAGGCCGCGAAGAATTCTCCGTCGACCTACACTGCCAAGAAGGGTGACACTCTCTCTTCTGTCGCAAAGGCTTACGGTATCTCGGTTTCGCGTCTGAAACGTCTGAACGGCATCAAGAACAACTCCCTCCGTGCCGGCCAGAAACTGAAAGTCAAATAACCGCAAACTGAAAGTCAAATAACCGGAATCTGAAAGCTAAATAAACGGAAACCGGAAGTCTGATAAACGGAAACCGGAAGTCAGATAAATTGAAATAACGATATTAACAAAAGAGCCACCCGATCGGGTGGCTTTATTGTTATATGGGATTCTACCGCCGGTTAAGGCTCCGTTCCCCAAAAAATGTTAACGCAGGGGTCGCAGATGTGCCCCGAATTTGGTCTTGCAGTGCGAAGGAGCATAGCTGGCTATGTGACTGAGCCAAAAAGGCCGAAGGCGGGGTTCAGCTGCGAGTGTGATTAATATTTCGCCCAATTGATGCTTAAGATTTTTTAAGGAGGTCTGTGCGGTGGCCACAACATTGGAGCTTGATGCTCAGTTCCATCTGTTAAAAAAGCTGATATTTGGAAATGCCTGAGCGTAATACATTCTCCCACAGGTAAGGTTGTGCTGTCCTATGGCCAGCACCTTTTTTCATGTCCTAAGGTCACCAGTGGCATTATGATTTCATGAATATGACAGTTGATTTGCTCAATCACGGCATCTTTTCGGTGCCTTTCGCCCATCTCTCCGGTCACAATGCCCGCATTGCTCCCTCCAAGATAGACGAAATTCACTCGAAAATATGCCGCCCCTGCGTTAACATTTTTTGGGGAACGGAGCCTAACGGAGGGGGGCGACGTTCAGAAGCGTGTGAGTGTTGCTGTTCAGGTTGTAAAGGTCAGCGTAGCCCTGTCCCACGGCTTTCTGAAGCCACTCGCGTCCTTTGGCGATATTACCTGTTGCGGAATAGTAGGCGGCCATCAGATAGGCTGTATCCTTATCTGCACTCTCCGAAAGTTTCTCGACCATTGCGTCGGCGTCGAGACTCTTGCCTGTCCTGTGTTTGCAATAAGCCGTCCAGACTGTCTTTTCAGGTGTGTCAGGAATGAAGCTGCCTCCGCGCTGAAAATCAATCTTCGCACCTTTGGCATCATCAAGCTTGCTCTCCTTCAGGTCCGCTCTCATTGCGAGGGCCATGATGTTTTCCGGATCAGACATTACGAGCTGATCAAGGACCGTGAGCGCTTCTTTCGGGTTCCCCGATTCGATCTGCGCTTCGGCAAGCGCAAGCATTGCTTCGGGGGAGTGCTCATCGGCCGAATAGGCCTTGAGAGCTGTCAGGGCAGCATCGCGCGCATTTCCATTCGCAAGCAGACAGTTTGAGAGGAGAACGTAATTTGACACGGTCGGCGCACCGGCCACAGCTTTTTCAGCGGCTTGTACTGCCTCATCCTTGCGGTCAAGAGAGAGCAATGTTCCGGCATACGCGCTCCAGACACCGGGCTGCTGTCCATCGGCGTCATCGAGCACCTTACGGAACGCCTCTTCCGCTTCTCCGTAAACTCCTGCGCGCTTGGCTATGTTGGCTTTCAGGAAATAGAGAGGCTGTTTATTGGATGTCTGGTCAAGAGCATTGTCAAAGGCTGCCGACACGGCGGGATAGTCCTCCGCGCCCAAACTGAGCAGGGACTCGAGTGGCCGCGAAGTGTTTTCGGCCAGTGCAAAAGCCGAAATATATGAAGTGGCCGCCGCGCGGTTATCTTTCATATCGCGTGAGAGATCCCCGAGACGGCAATATGTCAGCCAGTTTCCGGGATCAGATTTTTCAGCTTCTGCCATCAGGGCCTTCGCCTCCGACATGTTCCCCTGCATCACACGCGCCTTTGCCATTCCGAAAAAGGCCTCCTGGCTGCGGGCTTTGAACCGCTGCAACCGTGAGAACGCGCTGTAGGCCTCGTCGGGACGGTTCAGATGAAGACAGATATTGCCCTTTTTGTAAATATCGGCGTATGAGTCCGGCGCGTATGTCAGTGCATTCCCGACAGCTTCGAGTGCTTTCTGATACTCTTTTTCCTCGAGACGGATATCGGCAAGAAGCGAATATTCCTGTGCAAGAAGGGCCGTCTCTTTAGACGGGGTGTACTGGATGGCCTTCGAGACATCCATCAGAGCCTGGTCGTAGAGGGAAAGGGAATAATACTGGGCCGCCCGTTCATAGAGCGTCTGATAATCCTTCGGATCCTGTGCGAGAACGGCGGAATATCCGTCAAGCATCGCTTTTGCGAGCGGGGGAATCTGCTGGGCCGAGCCGGCCAGCGTAAGACCTGAGAGCAGAAGCGCTGCTGCAATTCTTCTATATTTCATTTTGCTGTTTGCTATTTTATTTTGACCTCTTTATCTGTAGAAGACTATTTCTTCGTCTGTACAAGACCATTTCTTTATCTGTTCAAGACCATTTCTTTATCTGTACAATACTATTTCTTTATCTGTACAAGACTATTTCTTCATATTAAGTATATGAACGGCCTGCACCGCGAACAATGCCGCCGTCTCGGTTCTCAGGCGGCTGAGTCCGAACGTCACCGGAATGAATCCGTTGTTCATCGCCTCCCCGACTTCCTTGGGTGAGAAGTCCCCCTCCGGGCCGATCATTATGAGGGCGTTTTCTCCCGGACGATATTCTTCGACAAACTCCCTGCGCGGAACCGAGTCACTGCAATAGCCGAAGAACTTGCCTCCGTCGAAAGGTGTCCGGACAAGCTCCGCGAAATCTGTCATTTCGACTATCTCCGGAGCAACTGTCTTCAGGCTCTGGTTCATTGCCGAAAGTGCAATCTTTCTGAGCCGTTCGGCCTTCACAATCTTCCGTTCGCTTCTGTCACATCTCAGCAGGACGATCCGGTCGACACCTATCTCGACAGCTTTCTCCACGAACCATTCCATCCGGTCCATATTCTTCGACGGAGCTACGGCGACCACAATCTTCACACCCCAGTGGGGCGGCACATCCTCACGACTGAGAATCTCCACCATGGCTCCCCGCGGATCGGCAAGCGTCAGTCGGCAACGGAACCGGTGACCGATGCCATCGGTGACATACAGCTCGTCTCCGGGTTTCTTGCGCAGTACCCTGACACAATGAGCAGACTCTGTCTGCGGTAGAGACAGAGTCCGTTCTATATCAGGCGCGTAAAATTGTATCATGCTTATATCCCCTTCCCGGATATTTCAAATCCCCGTTATCTGAGGTTAAATTTCGGGATCATCCGGAACACCGAGAGGATCGGGACCGACTTCACCATTGACGATTCCAAGACCGCCGGGGTTGGCACCGCTCTCGTCGGCCACCTCACGTTTGGTCACCTCGGGCGCCTTGCGATTATCTCGGAAGATTATCGCAAAGAGAATGGCAACGACCGCAGCGTAAGCGGCAAACACGAGCCATGCTGTGTGCCATCCTTCGATCTGTTCGACACCTGCCGGTTTGCTGAAGACAAGCGAATCCAGAACTTCTCCGGCGGCTAATGTGCCGATCGTCGCACCGAGACCGTTCGTCATGATCATGAACAGACCCTGCGCGCTTGAGCGGATCGAGATGTCCGTCTTCTGGTCGACATAGAGCGAACCGGATACGTTGAAGAAGTCAAATGCGATACCGTACACTATCATCGAGAGGATGAACAGCCATACTCCCGAACCGGGATTTCCGAGACCGAAGAAACCGAATCTGCCTACCCACGCTATCATCGCCATAAGCATCACTCCTTTGATTCCGAAACGTTTGAGACAGAAAGGAATCAGGAGTATGCACAGCGTTTCACTCATCTGTGAAAGTGAGATCAGTGCATTGGCATTCCGGGCACCCCAGGCGTCGGCATATTCGGCGACATGCTGGAAGCTCGAAATGAAGATGTTGCCATATCCGTTGGTGATCTGAAGAGAAACGCCGAGAAGCATCGAGAAGATGAAGAACACGGCCATCGTCGGATCCTTGAACAGGCGGAATGCCTTCAGGCCGAGAGCATCGGCAACCGAGGCCTTGCCACCATCCTTATTGACCGGACATGCGGGCATCGTCAGCGCATAGAGGCACATCACGATACTCATTGTTCCCGAAACGAACAGCTGCATATATGATGTCTGGAAAGTCCTTCCTTCCGGTCCGACAAAGTTGACGAAGAGCATCGCGCAGATGAAGCCGACAGTACCGAAGACGCGGATCGGCGGGAAATGCTTGACGGCGTCCAAATTATATTTTCCGAGCGCGGTATAGGCAACGGAATTCGCCAGTCCGATTGTCGGCATAAAGAATGCGACCGAACAGGTATATAGAGTGAACAGAGGTCCGAACGACACATTATCCCCAGCACCCAGGCAATAGAATCCGGCACCGAGCATGAAGAGGCCTGCAAGAAGATGGCAAAGGCTCAATACTTTCTGAGCCTGCAGATATTTGTCGGCGATGATACCGACAATTCCGGGCATGAAAATCGAGACTATGCCCTGGACGGCATAGAACCATGATATATCCGAGGCCATGCCGATGCGGCCGAGATAGTTTCCGAGTGATGTCAGATAGGCGCCCCAGACGGCGAATTCAATGAAATTCAGTACCGCCAGACGACACTTGAGAGTGAGAGTCGAGGATGACATTAGGTTTATTGAATGATGTTTCGGCAAATTTAACAAAATTTCCCGACCCGACAAAAATTCATTTTTTGCAAAAAAGATTTGGTCGGTTCGGTTTTTTGTCGTAACTTTGCACTCGCAAAACGGAGGCAGTGCCTTCAGAAAGCATGGCGGGATAGCTCAGTTGGTTAGAGCGTCGGATTCATAACCCGGAGGTCTCGAGTTCAATTCTCGATCCCGCTACCCCAATTTTAAAAGCGCCTCGTGAAGAATCTTCACCGGGCGCTTTCATTTTCAGAAGACTGTGCCGCAAAAATCTGCGGACACTTTTCTCTTTACCCTATCATCTTAATCGCCTATTCCGAAATGGGACCGACCTACGATTTCATCCGAAGCCTCTCACCCTTCATCGGGGTCAGCCCGGAGCGCCTTCTGTCGCTGATAGAGAAAATCTGTCTCGAATTCAAGGTTCATGAAAAAGGTGATGAGATAATACGTCCGGGAATGCCTGCCGATCAGGTGATAATCCTGCTGAAGGGCGAGGTCATTATGGAGCGGTGTCCCGTTGCCGGAGTCTCTGTCTTCTGGAAAATCCCGGAGTACAACCCCGTTGACCTCCCGGCACTATATGGCCTCGACCAGAAACACCATGTCCGGGCTTTATGCGGAGAAAGATCCGAGTTCGTGGTCGTTCCGAAGACAGATTTCCGCAGAATGTATGAACAGGAACCGATCATCCTGCTCAATCTACTGAACTCCCTCGGACGGGCGGCTTCGGTTCCCGACATGGTGGAGGAATCAAACACTGTCGGAATGTGGATTCAGAGTCTCGCAGCGCTGACATTCGGAACGCCCGCGCATATCACCGTCAGCCTCGACAGGCTTTCATCCTTGCTCTCTCTTTCAACCGATTTGATTTCCGGACAGCTCGATGCTCTTCATAGGGAAGGCTCAATCAAATGGGTTCCTGAAACGGATAGCATCTATATTCCGAGTAAAACTCAAAGTAAAACCGAATTCGGGAGATGAGAAACCGACTGTCCCTGCTCTTCACTCTACCGGCCTTCATGGTTCTCGTCTGTATCGGGCTGAGCTCATGCTTCACCGGCATCGAGAACACAAAGACCATCGAGCTGTCACGTCAGGACCGCCGCAAGATTTCCGAGACCCCTGAAGAACTCTTTCTGTCGGATCTTGAAGGACGCCCCCTCTCTCAATGGAAGATCGGTGACCGCTTTCTGATCACAGACGACAGGATCCGGTTGATTCTTGAGAATGATCGGGTCAAATCTGACTCTGTCGTTCTCGCCGGACATCATCTCAGCTTCTCGGGAACCGACCGCAGGTCAAGGCCCGACAGGTCCGAAGAACTCATCCTGCTTCTTTCAGACAGCACCACGACTTACCGGCTCCCCTCGGGAATGTCACCTGAAAAGGCCGATTCCTCGCTCCTGAGCACAAGGTTGCCGATGATCATTGACCTCGAAACAGTCGACAGCGTCAGCCAGAGACTGAAAGGGAAGACCCTTTGGCCACGCACCCAGCTCTGGTACACCCCCGAAGGAGAGAAGAAGGATGGCCGCAAGTTTGTTCCCGTCAATGTCTGCGACGTGCTTCCGGGCTCCACTCTTTTTCCCGTCAAGATAATCTTCACCGATGATTCGGGCGAGAAAAACATGATGTGGATGAACTACACTTCCGGAACCGCAGACAGCCGTCGCTTTCCGACACTCTTCTCTCTGACGGACCAAAGATCATCTTTCCGAAACATCGACGACAGCACATGGGAATTGATCAGGTCCGGCAATGTCGCGATAGGCATGACGAAAGAAGAATGCCGGCTCTCTCTTGGCAACCCCGGAGATGTCGATTCGGGCCATAACCACAGCATGACGATGGATATATGGAAATATCCGGACGGAACAATTCTCAGATTTGCTGACGGCCGGCTCGCAAGCTTCAGAAAATAAAACACCTGATTACTCCACTTATAAGAAAATAACCTGATAACTCAACTTATAAGAATATGTCTGACACGCTCTTCCGATATGACAAGGATCTGACTTCACTGACCACTTTCGGTGTGAAAGCCTCCTGTTCCGTATTTGCCGAATATAAGAATGTGCGGGAACTGACCTGGATTTCCCGTCAGAAGGAGTATCTTGACAATCAGGTTCTCCATATTGGCGGAGGAAGCAACCTTCTCTTCACCGGCCATTATGACGGACTCGTACTCCGGTCAGCCATCATGGGGAAAAATATCTACCGGAATCATGACACAGGAGCGGTCACCCTCATTGTCGGAGCCGGCGAGGATTGGCCGGAACTGGTCCGCTGGAGTGTCGCCGAAGGATTGGCCGGACTCGAGAATCTGGCGGGCATTCCGGGTCAGGCCGGAGCATCTGCCGTCCAGAATATCGGAGCATACGGAGTCGAGGCTAAGGATGTCATATTCAGTGTCGAGTGTTTCGACTGTGAAAAACGCGAAGTCGTCACCTTCTTCAATCGGGATTGCAATTTCGGTTATCGCGATTCCAGGTTCAAACATGAATGGAAAGGGCGCTATTATGTGCTCCGTGTCGCCTTACGACTGACTGAGAGCGACACGGCGGCTCATCTGGAATATGGGCCGCTCAAGGATATGGCCGAAAGACTTGGCCACGCACCCTCCCCCTCCGAAGTAGCCCGCGAAATCGAGTCAATACGTGATGCGAAACTTCCGGATCCGAAAGTCACCGGAAGTGCCGGCAGCTTTTTCAAGAATCCGGTGATCCGCAAGAACTATTTTGAAGAAGAGGTGCTCTCAAGGAATCCTGAAGTACCGTTTTATCCTGTGAACGACCATTATGTAAAGGTCCCGGCAGGCTGGCTCATCGAACATGCAGGTCTCAAAGGTGAAAGGATCGGAGGAGCTGAGGTATATCCCCGCCAATGTCTCGTTATTGCAAACACCGGCAACGCGACCGCACAGGATGTCATTGCTCTTGCGCATCGTGTCACGGAAACTGTTGAAGCCCGATTCGGAATACATCTCTCGAGGGAAGTAAATTATATCAGCAGCGATATTGAGGTGACCATCCTCGGAAGCGGCACCTCCAAAGGAATACCCGAAATAGCCTGTGACTGCCATGTCTGCCGCTCGGAAGACCCGAGGGACAAACGCGACCGCGCATCGGCCCTTGTTCAGGCTGGCGGGACGACAATCCTTATCGATGCATCCCCTGATCTCAGGCTCCAGGCTGTCCGGGCACATCTGCACCACATTGACGCCCTCATAATCACCCACGAGCATTATGATCATGTCGGAGGAATAGATGATCTGCGCCCCTTCTGCGAGCACGGTGACCTGAGGATCTTCGCGCGACCCGATGTCTGCGAAGCCTTGAAGAGAAGACTGGACTATGCTTTTGCCGAACACCCTTATCCCGGGGTTCCGAGCCTGAAATTGATTCCGATAGAAAACCGTCCCTTCTACATAGACGGGGTGAAGATTATTCCAATCGAATCCACCCACGGCAACAAACAGATTTACGGCTACCGGATCGGGGATTTCGCCTATATGACAGATGTGAAGACGATCGAGGAACGGGAGCTCGACAAACTGACAGGAGTGAAGACACTTGTCCTCAACGCACTCAGGGAACGACCTCATTTCTCACATCTGAATTTCCGCGAGGCATTGGAACTTATTGAGAAAATTGAGCCGCAGACGACATATCTCACCCATTTCAGCCATGAAGCCGGGACCCACGTTGAAATCCAAAATCGCCTCCCCTCCAACATCCATCCGGCATACGACGGCCTCCGCTTCATCGTGAAATAAGATGCCAACCCAATCTTTATTGCACCTCCGATATAAAGATTCAGTGGCACCTCTGACAAAAAGATTAAGTGGTACCACCGAAAAAAGATTAAGTGATACCTCCGACAAAAAGATTAAGTCTAAAAACCCACAAGTAAAAAAATAACCTCGCCCCTGCGAATCAGATTCACAGGGGCGGGTTGCGAAAGAAGGTAGTCTATCCGGGACTCGAACCCGAGTTTCCACCGTGAGAGGGTGG
>CAYMTQ010000008.1:40139-44509 GCA_964393395.1 uncultured Sangeribacter sp. | reverse complement strand
GGTTTGGAAGATTTTTTGTAACTTTACCGAAATATCGAGATGGTCTAATCAAGATAACCCAAGATAACCAAATCGAGAGATTCTGATCCGGTAACTCAATCGAGATGTTGCGATCCGGATAACCCAAATCAAGATTAACACAGAACAAGATATAAACAGAAATGGCAAATCAGGAACTCAGCGAGCAGGAGATTGTGCGCCGCCGCAGTATGGAAGCTCTCCGCGAGCGCGGAATTGAACCTTATCCTGCTGCAGAATATAAAGTTACAGGCCACACAGCCGAGATCAAGGAAACTTTCAGCGATGACCTCACCCCGCCGCGCGAGGTGTCGGTGGCCGGCCGTATCATGAGCCGCCGCATCATGGGCAAGGCTTCGTTCATGGAACTTCAGGATGGCGAAGGCCGTATCCAGGTCTATGTCAGCCGTGACGATCTCTGCCCGGGTGAGGATAAGGATTTCTATAATGTAGTCTTCAAGAAACTTCTTGATATCGGTGACTTCATCGGTGTCAAGGGATATGTCTTCCGCACACAGATGGGCGAGATCACCATCCATGCCCAGGAGATCACAGTGCTCGCCAAAAGCCTCCGTCCCCTCCCGATCGTCAAGATGAAGGACGGCAAGGCATACGATGCCTTCACCGATCCCGAAATGCGCTATCGCCAGCGTTATGTCGATCTCGTAGTCAATCCGGGCGTGAAGGAGGTCTTCCTGAAAAAGACCAAGATGTACAATTCGATGAGGGAGTTCTTCAATTCTTACGGTTACACCGAGGTCGAGACCCCCGTGCTTCAGGCGATCCCCGGTGGTGCCGCCGCACGTCCCTTCATCACTCATCACAATACGCTTGACATCCCCCTCTATCTGCGTATCGCCAACGAGCTCTATCTGAAGCGCCTGATTGTCGGAGGCTTTGACGGTGTCTATGAATTCTCCCGCAATTTCCGGAATGAGGGAATGGACCGCACCCATAATCCTGAGTTCACCTGCATGGAGATCTATGTCCCCTACAAGGACTACAACTGGATGATGGATTTCACGGAGCGGATGCTCGAGAAGGTAGCGATGGATGTCAACGGAACCTGCGAAGTCAAGGTCGGTGACAACCTGATCTCCTTCAAGGCGCCTTTCCGCCGTGTGACGATGACGGATGCTATCCGCGAGGCCACAGGTTTCGACATCACCGGCAAGACCGAGGATGAGCTCCGCGCTTTCTGCAAGGAAAACGGAATCGAGGTCGATCCGTCAATGGGCAAGGGCAAGCTGATCGACGAGATATTCGGCGAGAAATGCGAGGGAACATTCATCCAGCCCACATTCATCACGGACTATCCTATCGAGATGTCGCCTCTGACCAAACGCCACCGCCACAATCCCGAACTTACGGAGCGCTTCGAGCTGATGGTCAACGGCAAGGAACTGTGTAATGCCTATTCCGAGCTGAACGATCCCATCGACCAGTATGAGCGGTTCGTCGACCAGATGAACCTTTCGGCGAAGGGAGATGACGAGGCGATGATCATTGACCACGATTTCATCCGCGCTCTTGAATACGGTATGCCCCCCACATCCGGAATGGGGATCGGAACAGACCGTCTCGCCATGCTTCTGACCGGCCAGACAACGATTCAGGAGGTTCTTCTCTTCCCCCAGATGCGTCCCGAGAAGAAGCAGAAGAAAGACGAGGCAGGTGAAGATGGCGCCCCGAAGGAGGGCGATGAAACTGCCGGATGATGAAATCCTCAGTTCCTCTTCTCCGCCCTGCCGATATGGGCCGTGTGGCCGTCATCGGCGGTGGCAGCTGGGCCACAGCGCTGGCCAAGCTGCTGCTCAACAATTGTGACGGTATCGTCTGGTATCTCCGACGTCAGGAGACCATCGACGAGTTTATCCGTTACGGCCGCAACCCGTCCTATCTGACCGATGTGCGTTTCGACACGTCGCGCATTCAGTTCTCGTCAGACATAAACGAGGCCATTTCGGCCGCGGACACCCTGGTGATCGCCGTCCCCTCTCCCTATTTCAAGAGTCATGCCGACACGATCAATGTTCCGCTCGAAGGCAAGAACATCGTTTCTGCCGTCAAGGGCATCGTCCCGGACCAGAACATGATCGTGACCGATTATTTTCAGGAGGTATTCGGGGTTCCCCGTGAACGCCTGATGGCGATCGGCGGACCCTGTCATGCCGAGGAAGTCGCGCTCGAACGCTTGAGCTATCTGACAATCGGCGGTGAGAATCCCTCGCGCACCGAAGGTTTCGCCTCCCTGATCGCCGGAAAGAAGATGAAGCCGATCCTTTCCGATGATATCGACGGAATCGAGTATGGCGCCGTGCTGAAAAATGTCTACGGAATCGCCGGAGGTGTGGTTCACGGAATGAAGGCCGGCGACAACTTTATGGCGATGCTCGTCAGCAACGCAATCCGGGAGATGCGCCGTTTTGTCGATACTATTTCGCCGATGCCGCGCGACATCTGCCGTTCGGCCTATCTCGGCGACCTTCTCGTCACGGCCTACAGCCGTTTCTCGCGCAATCACAACTTCGGATCCATGATCGGCAAGGGATACAGTGTCAAAGCCGCCAAGATGGAAATGGAGATGGTCGCCGAGGGATATTACGGAACCAAGTGCATCTATGAGATAAACTCCCGGCCCGGCCTGCGTGTCGATATGCCTATCCTCGACTGCATGTATGACATCCTCTACCGGAATGTCCCCGCGCGCAAAGCGTTCGACGCTGTCGCCGACACATTCAGCTGATCCTTTCTCCGCACCCTCCTCCCCCACCATACCCTCCTCACCACCCCCTCTCTTCAAACCCCGGGGCAGAACTCAAAAAATCCGTTAAAAACCCGGCCCGAAACAAACCGGGCCGGCGTTACGGATGTTAGACCTTCGGGGTTGAAAACATTGAAAAACACTATTCTTCAGATTATGAAAACTATCAATCTTGACATCACCCATGCTCTCTACTTCGCAGAGAAGCAGTATAATGCGCTCGAGGGTGAGGCGGTGAAGGCTGTGGATACAGTCAATGACGGAACAGGTGCCGGAAACGATTTTCTCGGTTGGGTGAAACTCCCCTCCGAGACGAAGCCCGAATTGCTCGAGCAGATCAACAAGACCGCAGCTCGTCTTCAGGAAAACTGTGACTATGTTGTCTGTGTAGGCATCGGTGGCTCATATCTCGGCGCGAAAGCCGTGATCTCGGCCCTTCAGCACCATTTCGCAGAGTTCCTCGGTCCCCAGCCGAAACGTCCTCAGGTCCTCTTCGCCGGCCAGAATATAGGTGAGGAATATCTTGCCGATCTTGAAAACCTTCTGAAAGGCAAACGCTTCGGAATCATCGTCATCTCCAAGTCAGGCACGACAACCGAACCGGCTATTGCCTTCCGTGTGCTGAAAGCACAGCTCGAGGCTCAGGTCGGCAAGGATGCGGCCAAGGATCTCATCGTGGCCGTTACGGATGCCGAAAAGGGTGCATTGCGCACAATGGCAAATCAGGAGGGTTACGAGACATACGTCATTCCCGACAACGTCGGCGGACGCTTCTCAGTCCTGACTCCGGTAGGTCTTCTTCCGATCGCAGTCGCAGGCTATGACATCACAAAGCTGATCGCAGGCGCCGCCAACATGGAGGAAACCACACGCCGTCCCGGTCCCGGAAATGTAGCCGAGACATACGCCCGTATGCGAAACGCTCTCTATCAGAGCGGAAAGAAGATTGAGATTCTGGTGAACTTCGATCCGAAGCTTCACTATTTCGCAGAGTGGTGGAAACAGCTCTATGGCGAAAGCGAAGGCAAGGATGGAAAGGGAATCTTCCCGGCATCAGTAGATCTCACGACCGACCTCCACTCCATGGGACAGTGGATTCAGGATGGTGAGCGCACGATCTTCGAGACCGTGATCTCCGTCAAGGAGCCTGCAATTACGAAGCGTATTCCTGAGGATGCCCAGAACCTTGACGGCATCAACTACCTCGCCGGAAAACGTGTTGACGAGGTCAACAAGATGGCCGAGCTCGGCACACTTGTGGCCCATGTCGACGGCGGTGTCCCCAACCTCCGAATTGAGGTTCACGCGCTTGATGAATACACGCTCGGCCAGCTGATCTATTTCTTCGAGAAAGCCTGCGGTATCTCAGGCTACATGCTCGGAGTGAATCCCTTCAACCAGCCCGGTGTCGAGGCCTACAAGAAGAACATGTTCGCCCTTCTCGAAAAGCCCGGATATGAAGCGGAGACAGCTGCGATAAAGAGGCGCCTAAACAAGTAACCCCCTACCCCTGAAAAAGCATTTCAGGACCATATTATCGAAAACATCATCAAGGCCTGCCGGATTTTCGCGGCAGGCCTTGATTTTG
>CAYMTQ010000008.1:32873-40039 GCA_964393395.1 uncultured Sangeribacter sp. | reverse complement strand
GCACCTATATGAAGGGGCCCTTATTTAAGAAACGGGCTATCAGCGGATGATCTTCTTTCCGTTGATGATATAGATTCCGCGCGGAAGCGCATTCAGGCCATCTTTCGCGACGATCCGGCGTCCGTCCGGAGTATAGACAACCGCTTCTCCGGCTGATTCTTCAACGAGAGTGATGCCGGTCAGGCCGTCCCCGTTATATACCGCGACGAATTCATCGGAATGGTCATCCTCATCGGTGAAGCTGACTTCATCGAAAGTGACCGTAACCTTCGCTGTGGTCTTCTTGACAGCTTCAGGAATGGGTATTGTCAGCGTCCAGTCAAAATCAGAACCTCCGGTTTCGGTGATTTCCGATCTGGGAACGACGACGGTCCCGCCATTTTCGATCTGGAATTTCACGCCGGTATATACCACTTTTTCATAGTCCCAGAGGTGGATGTAGATATTGTCGAGGCCGAAGAGCGAAGAGCCGCTTTCGGGGGTGAACGTAGTCTTGAACTGAGCCGGAGTGACGCAGAGATAGGAGAGTTCACGTCCGAAACCGCCGACCATTCCCTGGCCTTCGCCCATTACCGGTTCGCCCGATTTGTCATACGCCGAGATACTCAGGTAGATATTGCCATAGTCCATGGTTGTGCCCATATCCACAAAAGTGCGGGATTTGCCCGAGAAGTCGATCATCAGCTTGTTGCCGTCAATGGTAATTTTGGCGGGACTCGCCGGATCGGAAGAATCACCGGTCTCGATATAGCCGTCGGGAACCTCAGATTCGAAATCGCCGTATTTCAGCAGATAATCGGCTTTCGAGATAGGTCCGGAATACTCGACGGTGGCCACGCCGTCCGGATTCCCCTCTTTCCAATATGCCTTGAAAGGATCCGGAAGGGAGATATTCTTGATGGTCACGGGTTTAGCCGGGGCCTTGTACTTGATCACAAGATCATTGCCGTCATCATATAGTTTTCCGGTGTTGTTGGTTATTCCGCGGACGATGAGTGAAATATCTTCACCGCCCTTGACTGCGTCCGATTCGGTCAGCTTCATCAGCGGATCGATATAATTCACGGAGAGCATCGTGGAATAGTCCGAAGACATGGGAATATTCACCTCAGTTCCGGTTCCGTCAACCGATATTCTGGCGCCGGTGGCGCTGACAGGCTGATTGGTATAGATGACCAGCTCGCCATATCCGGAGGTGAGGCTGAGCACGTCCCCTTCCTCGACCGAATATCCGAGGATCTCGATCGGCTGGTTCTCGGTTATCTTGAAGATCATTCCCGCCTGTGCGTTCCATTGGACATCAAACAGGTCGGCAAAGAAATAAACCGGGACATCCTTGGTCACATTTATGGAATAGGCCGATGATCCCTCGATATAATTCTGCCACACGCCCTCGATATACTGGGTATGCTCGCTGTCGGCATAGGGCATAATGAAGCCGGCACAGTTATAGATGATCTCACCGGTGGCCGAAGGAATGAAAGTGGCTGAGAGCTCGACCTTGTCGAAAGTGTAGCCTACATTGGCCTGCAGAGTTCCCCCGTAAGGGAAAGTCTCGGTCGCGCAGACGTCGGAAGCCGCCGAGAGGCAGACAACCGCGGTTGCGAGAGCGGCCATGCGGCGCAGGCATGACAAAGAAAAATTCATATAAAATATTATTAGGTTAGTCAGTCGTCAATGGGAGTCTGATATGCAAAGATATGTATTCAAGCGCTAAGTGCCAAATTTATTGATGATTATTTCTATTCATCGGCCGGGAGGCGGTCTGCGCGGACGTTTCTCAGAAGACCTTCGAGACCCGTCCGGCGGATAGGGGAATTGCGTGTCAGCCGCGAGAAAGATCCGGGAGTCAGCTGACGGACTTTTTCCGGTGTCAGGGCCAGCAGTTCCGGGCGCGGAAGAAATTCCTCAGGTCCGCTCGCCGGCAGATTCCTGTTGAGATGGCAGACACGCTGGCAGATGTCACACCCGAAAATAGATGCCCGTCCCTCCGGAGTGTCCATTATTTCCTTCTGTTCCTCAGTCCACGGTCCGCGATGTTCGATTGTAAGGTAACAAAGGCAGCGTCGGGCGTCTACCCTTCCGTTCTCCCCTATCGCCTTTCCGGGGCATGCGCGCCTGCAGGCTCCGCAATGATCGCAACGTGAAGAGCCCGGCCCTGCCCCCGTCTCAGTCATCACGGCCATCGGGCTCTCCCCTTCCGATGCCGTCAGGTCCCATGTCGTCAGCAGTTCGGTCAGGAAGATGCGTGTCCCGAATCCGGAGACCGAGACAAGCCCGCTGTCGCATCGTTCAGCTATACCCGACCTGACAGCCCAGTACCGCTCGCGGACCGGAGCACTGTCAACACAGATGCGCGTGGCCTCGTTGAAGCCCTCCGGGAGTTCTCTGAGCGCCTTGCGGACTCTTTTCGGTATAACTTTATGGTAATCGTCTCCGAGGGCGTAAGAAGCGATGTATGGCGCTCCCGAGGGATGTCCCGGATATGGGAACGCACAAGAAACAATCCATTGCGTCCCCGGATGCATCTCGCGCGGATCACGCCGCAAGGCCGGCCAGTTGTCCATATAGTCCATTCCGGCGTTCATTCCCTGCCCCATCCACTCCCGGAAGAACCTTTCGTCTGACGGATCCGTCCTGTCCGCCCGGACAGCTCCGACGGCGACTGCGCCGGCCTGCAGAAGAGCCTCTGCGAGGTCCTCGAAGCCCACGCATCTTTCCGAAGGCCTCTCCCCTTTTTCCCGGTTATCCGTTCCGCTCATTAGACCCCATTTCATAAAATTTCAGAGCCACCGGGGTTTTACTTCCGTCCGAAATCGGCCGGAACCTCGCCCCATTCCTCGGTCTGCCACTTCAGGATCCTGACAGGCCACGCATGGGTGCGGATCCATATCAGGGCGCGCCCCATGATCTCGAAAAGTTTCTGATTTTCCTCCGTCTGTTTGAGCGTTGTCTTTATCTGCTTCTTGCGGACCCACGAAAGAGCCGTTGCTGAATCGCTGTAAATGGTGTGCCACTCGCCGGACTTCTCCATAAGGGCGAGCGCATGCACGATAGCGAGAAATTCGCCGATATTGTTTGTCCCTTGCTTGAAAGGACCGACGCGGAACAACTCCCGTCCTGTCATCAGTTCCACCCCCCGGTATTCCATGATTCCCGGGTTTCCCATGCAGCTTGCATCCACAGCCCATCCGTTGAGGTCGATCTCGGGGAAGGAGAAATAGTCCGGCTGTCCGTTCTTCGGAAGATTGCGGCGGCTTGCGCCGGCAAGCAGGGAACCGAGATCGGCCCGGTCTTCCTTCCGGACACCGTCGCGATAAGCCATGGTGGCCGCCTCGGCTGTCGGAAACGATTTGTAGCGCGGATTTGAATATCCTTCGATCTGCTCGCGCGCATCGTCCCAGTTGTCATATACCCCGGGATGATGTCCGGCCCATACCACATAATATTTCGCCATCTCAGGAATGCTTTTCAGTTATCTTTTTCTTGAACTGCGGTTCCGGACGATAGTTGTAGGCCCCGCGGAGCCGGTCGAAATCTTCCGGAGCTTCGCGCAAAGCCCTGTCATCGGCAAACGGATCATAAGATTCCAGGATTCTTTCGGCCTCGATAAACCAGTCGTTCTCCCATGCCGGAGCGAGCCCGGACTTGTCGGTTTCGGTTCCGAACCGGTTATCGACGGCTTCGAGCACCATGCGTGTCGCGCGCTGTTTCCCTTCGAGGGAATAGCCGGCGATATGAAACGTTCCTATCTCGGCCTTTTCAAGCAACCGGCGGTCAAGGGCCGGTTCCCCTTCCCATGTGTCGATAACAGCCCTCACCCCTTTGCCTATTGCCGAGAGGAACGTATCGTTTCCCACGACAGGACCGCGGGCTGCATTGACAAGGATCTGGCCGGGACGCATGAGCGGGACAACCTTGTCATCGATCAGATGAAACGTCGGGTGATCGCCCCCGTGGGTGAGAGGCGTGTGAAGAGTCACGGCGTCAGATTTCCGGATCAGTTCATCGAGAGGCACATATCGCCGAGCTTCGTCCGCTCTGCCCTCATTGCGCAGCCTTTCGGCTTTCGGAGGGTCGCAGAGGATGACGTCGAATCCCATTGCTTCGCCCCATGCGGCCACGATTGTCCCCACGTTGCCATGGCCGACGACTCCGATCGTGTGTGTCCCGGGCTTCATCCCGAGGCGCAGGAGCGAGCTCCAGACATATTGCGCCACACCCGGAGCATTGCATCCGGGCGAGTTCCTGACCTCGATCCCGTTGGCCTCACACCATGGGATGTCAATCTGATCCATTCCGATCGTCGCCGTGGCGACAAGCGACACATCCGAACCGCCGAGCAATTGCTCGTCACATCGGGTTCTTGTCCGGATCAGCAGCGCATCGGCGTTGCGGACCATTTCGGGCGTGAATCCGAACTGGCCGGTATAGGTCACGTCGGCGAACGGTTCCAGACGCCCCTTGAGGAAGGGAATATTGTCGTCAGCGACTATTTTAAGTCTGTCGTGTCTCATTTTTTGTCTGATTCGATGGCTCGGAAGATGCTGTGAAAAAAAAGAAGAGGGCAGAGGTATGCTCAGGCGACCAGACACATCAGTCCGAAACCGACTATATAGAGCGATCCGAAACTCCACAGCAGAGTCCGCCTCCAGGGGAGGTTATGATATGCGAAGAGATTGCCGATCTGGACTGCCAGTGCGAAATAGAACACCGGCAGATAGGCCGTCATATTGTTGAAATCGAAAATGATGAAAAGGGCAGAGGTGAACACGATGAGCGAGACCACATTGTTCCTCGCTCTTGTCTCTTTATTGCCGGCGAAAATGACAACGCTGTTTGAAAGCCAGAGGATGATTGCGAGCACGAGCGAGAACCCTATGTTGGCGATGAGGGTCACGGCCCTGACAGAGGGAACGAAGTCGTTGAACATGAACGAGACCGTCGGCCAATGGAGGCTTTCAGGCGCTACCAGCCCGAGTCCGAGCGCCACCCAATAGGGGGCTATGATTCCCAGAAGCATAGCGATGAACTCCTTCGCCCTCATTGTCTTCATGATGATCGCGGCTACGAGAAAGACTGCCATCATCGGAAGAAAGGCATATTGGAACATCGACCCGACCGAGAGAAACGTGTAGATCACGAATATCTGCTGCGTACAGTTCCGCTGATGTGATGCTCCGAAAAGAATTGACAGGCACAGGACTGTGACCGACAGAAGAATAGAGCCGGTGGTCAGATGTTCTGTGCAGAGGGGATTTGAACCGACGAGCAGAAGGAACGAGACGAGCGAGATGTGGTCTGTCCCTTTCACCAGCGTGAACTCTTTGTTCAGGAACACCCATGCGCCGGCGCATCCGAGCAGAAGAAATGTATTCAGTGACCAGCCGATGGTCTGCGGAAGATTCCAGAGGTTAGGCGAGGGGAGACAGAAACCGTCGGGTGTATCAGAAACCGGGAATACGGGCCTGATTCCGGAGATGGCGATCATTGCGGCCGCGATGATTGCCATAAGGACCAGATTCGTTGTCGGAAGCGGTCGGGCAGAGGAGTAATAGCGGCTGAATGTCATCGGTCCGGAAATTTTGAGATGGGGTCTTTGGATTATCGCCCGATGTCCGAGCGGTGGAATGCGCCGGGAGAGGATATGCACGAAATCGCCTGATAGGCTTTCTCGATGGCCTCTTCCGCATCCGGGGCCACGGCGGCCACGGTTGCGAGCCTGCCTCCGAGGGTAATGAGCTTTCCCGTTCCGTCTTTTCCGATATTCCCGGGGAAGACTTCGGCGCCTGTCGCCCGGGCATCGGCGAAGCCTCCGATGCTGTTGCCGGTCTCCACTTCACCCGGATAGCCCGGCGAAACGAGAACAACCGACACCGCTATGTCGGGACTCATCCGTATTTCGAGTCTGTCGAGGGTATTGTCAGTAATGGCGCGCAGAATATCGATCAGGTCCGTTTCGAGCCTGAGGACCATAGCCTGAGTCTCCGGGTCGCCGAGTCTGACATTATATTCCAGAAGGAGCGGAATCCCGCCGATCTCAATTATCCCCAGATAAAGGAAACCGCGGTAGGAGAGACCTGCTTCGGTCAGCCCCGACAGAGTCGGACGGACAATCGTCTGCTCGACTTTTTCAAGGAAATCATTGTCTTCGAACGGAGCCGGAGAGACAGAACCCATACCCCGGGTGTTGGGGCCCCGGTCGCCGTTGCCGACACGTTTATAGTCGCGGGCTGTCCCGATGATCTTATAATCCTCACCGTTGACAGCGAGGAACACCGAGCACTCGCGGCCCGGGATGAATTCTTCGATGATAACTGTTCTGGCGGCCTCGCCATATAAGCCGTCGAGCATATCCTTCAGAGTGTCGGTCGCGTCCGGGAGTGACTCGATAATCCTCACTCCGGTTCCTTCGGCCAGACCGTTGGCTTTCAGGACGTATGGCGCATGAATAGAGTTCAGGAAGCTGAGTCCTTCATCAAGGGTCTCCGAAGTGACGCTCATCCACCTCGGCGTCGGGATTCCGTTGTCAGACATGAATTCCTTGGCATATTCCTTGTCTGATTCAAGACGGGCACACACTCCGTCGGGAGCGACGACGCGGACCGGCAGATCCTCGAGGGCATCGGCCAGGCCTTCGGCTATTATTTCCTCCGGTCCGGGAACCACCATCGTCACGCCATGTTTCGTCACGAAATCGCGGATCTGTCCGAAGTCTTTTGTGTCCAGGCCCGTCGCATGAATCGCACCGGGATAAGTTCCCGGAGCGGTAAACAATGTTTCAAGCTGAGCGCTTTTAAGCAGACTCCATGCGAGAGCGCTTTCGCGTGCGCCGGACCCGAGCAGCAGAATTTTCTCCATAGAGAGTGAATTAGGTTGATACTGCCGGATTAATCCTCACTTTGTGGATCTTCCGGACCCTTTCTGCGACGTGAGCGCAGTTTGTAGGGAGAGAAGCGGACTTCATTTTCAGCAGAGAGTTTCGGACCTTTATCGGAAACAGTCCTGAAGGTCTCTTTCGGCTTGAACTCATCGCGTCTCGGCTTAACCCCGTCACGTTTCGGCTTAAATTCGTCACGCTTCGGCTTGAATTCGTCGCGCTTAGGTTTAAACTCATCACGTCTCGGTCTGAATTCGTCGCGCTTCGGCTTGAATTCGTCACGCTT
>CAYMTQ010000008.1:9895-32773 GCA_964393395.1 uncultured Sangeribacter sp. | reverse complement strand
GCTTCGGCTTGAATTCGTCGCGTTTCGGCCTAAACTCGTCGCGTCTTGGCTTAAATTCATCACGCCTTGGCCTGAAGTCGTCGCGTTTGGATTTGAAATCATCCCGGCGGGGCTTGTTGAACTTGCCTCCGGGTCTCCGGTGGTCATCACGATGTCCTTTGCCTCCGTCGAAGCGGCGAGCCTCCTCGGCCCATTCCGAATCGCTTTTGCGCGGTGCACGGCGGGGCGTTTCGTTCTCCCGACGGTTCTTGTTGGCTACGCTTCCACCTTCCGCGCGGAAGTCGCTGAACGAGCCGTTGAAGAGGACATATTCCCTGAGCGAGCACTCGAGAGAACCGTTGTGGAGAGGTATCTTGACGGACGGCTTGAGGCCGATCCCGTTGAAATGTTCATCCTTATAGCCCAATACCCAGACATGCCAGCCTGCGAAATACTTCTTCAGAGTCGATCCGAAAGAAGAATAGAGCATGTCGATGTCGTCGGGACGCAGACGTTCGCCATAAGGGGGATTTGTGACCATCACACCTTCGGGGGCGTTCTCCGTCCATTCATCGAAGGGACGTCGCGTCAGCTCGATCATCTCCTCGACACCGGCCGACTTTATATTCTTGCGTGCGATAGCGACTGCGTCAGCGTCGATGTCGCCACCGTAGATCTTATATGCGAAATCCTTTTCCTCGCTATCGTCATTATAGAGGCGTTCGAACAGTTCGGCATCGAAGTCGGGCCATTTTTCAAAGGCAAAGCCCTTGCGGAAGATTCCCGGGTTGATGTTGGCCGCGATGAGCGCCGCTTCGATCAGCAATGTTCCGGAACCGCACATGGGATCCGCGAAATCACAGTCTCCGCGCCATCCGGTCTTCATGATGATTCCGGCCGCGAGCACCTCGTTCAGAGGAGCGGGCGTGTTGTCAACCTTATAACCGCGCTTCGACAGAGGTTCGCCACTCGAATCGAGCGAGATTGTCACCCGGTTTTCAGATATGTGGACATTGAACAGAAGGTCGGCTCCGTCGAGTCTGATTGAAGGACGCCGTCCGTATCTGTCATTGAAATGGTCGGCTATTCCATCCTTGACGCGATAGGTGACATAGCGCGAATGGGTGAAGTCATTGCCCGAGACGGTCGTGTCGATCGCGAACGTCGTGTCAGGCGTCATGTATCTGCTCCAGTCTATATCGCGGACAATATCGTAAAGCTCATCCGGATCCTCGGCCGTGAACTTGATTATCGGCTTCAGGATTCTGAGAGCTGTCCGGCAGCAGAGGTTGGCCTTATACATCATCTCGAGATCACCCTCGAAGCTGACCATCCTCTGGCCTATTTCGACATTCTTTGCTCCGAGAGCGATCAGCTCGTCCCGGAGGACATCTTCAAGACCCTGGAAGGTCTTGGCTACCATGGGGTAGATGTTTTCCATTTATTGCGGACTTGAGTTCTTTATTCTTTGGTCTCGTCACAATTCTCCGGGGGCCGTCTCAGAAATTGAGGTTGTACAGGCCTCAGGCTTGTATTGATTCAAGGCATATTCGCCCGGCCTCACTCGTCGGTGAAGGAGATGGCGCTGCCGGACGATTTCGGAACCACAGGGGCCGGAACGGCTTTGTTCTCGGCCTGCTGTTTGATTTCAGTGTTGAAGTGGGGATCGCGGTTGAAGGCCGGTGTCCTTTCGAGCATGGCGATAACGTCCATGTCGTCGAACTGAGAGGGAAGAAGCACGGCATACTTCACCTTGTTGGCCATCTTCATCTGGTCCGCCATCTTCTCGTGGCCATACATCTCGGCGATGCGGTTCTGCGACTCGGCCTGCTGGCGCTCCTTGTGAATGGTCTCGGTCGCTTTCTGGGCCTGTTCGTTCCCGGCGCGGAAGACAATCTCGTCTCCGCCCGTGTCTTCGCGCAGAGTGACGTCAAATCCGGAGGCGAGCACCGTGATCTTGATCTTTTCCCCGAGCTCAGGATTGTCAGCTATACCCCATTTCACGTCGATTGTAGGAGGAAGCTGGCCTGTGAATTCAGTGATCTCGCGTATTTCCTGGGTCTGGAGGGGTTTCTCCGAAGAACGGGAGCATGAGAACTTGAACAGGAGCCGCTTCGACGTCTTGATGTCATGGGTCTTCAGCAGAGGGGAGTGGAGTGCATTGTGGATCGCCTGCGAGATGCGGTGTTCGCCCTCGCCGTATGCCGTCGCGATGATTGCGGTTCCCGAATCCTTGAGAACAGTCTTCACATCCTGGAAATCGACGTTGATATAGCACTTTTCGCTGATGATCTCCGAAATTGAGCGGGCGGCGTTTGCCAGGGTGTCGTCGGCCTTTGCGAAGGCGTTGAAGAAATCCAGGTCGGAGTAGAGGTCGACCAGATTCTCGTTGTTGATCACGAGGAGCGCGTCGACATGCTTCTTCATTTCGGCTGCGCCGTCGAGAGCCTTGAGGATCTTCGACTGACCTTCGAACATGAAGGGGACGGTCACGATGCCTATCGTCAGCATTCCGCTGTCCTTTGCGAGCTGCGCGACTACGGGAGCCGCTCCGGTTCCCGTGCCGCCACCCATACCGGCGGTGATGAACACCATTTCGGTCTGGTCCTGGAAGAGTTTCTTGATTTCTTCAGCGCTTGCCTCGGCACACTGTCGGCCGATCTCCGGCTGATTGCCGGCTCCGCGGCCCCCTGTGACCTCAAAACCGAGGGTCAGTTTTGTCGGGACGGGCGATGTCTCGAGAGCCTGATTGTCTGTGTTGCAGACAACAAAGTTCACATGCGGAATCTTCTGGTTGTACATGTAGTTGACGGCGTTTCCGCCACCGCCGCCGACGCCGATGACCTTGATGATAGCGTCGTCTCCGGTGTCGATGAAGCTCGACGAGTCGGATATATTGGGATTGATAGGATCAGTCATTTTTCAGAAGTCTTGGAGAGTGATCAGTCTAAAAGGTCGGATTCGTCCTCGGTATTGCCGAACATTCCGGCCATTTTGTCACGTATGGAGTCGAAGATGCTCCGGCCTTTCTTTCGGATCGGATTGTCAGGAGTGGTGTTTCCGCCTCCGGTGTGGCCGTGCGGTGCCGGATCGTCGTTGCCGTTCGGTTCGCCTGTTGCGGGCAGATCCTCCTTCTCCGGACTTTCGAGACAGACGCTGTCTCCGAGAGTCGCTCCGGCGTAGGCCACTGCCGTCACTTCAAGCAGGTTGTTCTGGTTATTTCCCGGAGTGTCGATGCGGATATAGGCCGGATTACGCCCCATTCTAACTTTCAGGCCGCTCTGGCGCTCCAGAAGCTCGTTCATGGAGTTCAGATATGCGGCGCCGCCGATCAGGACGATTCCGCCCGGAAGGTCGCGCTCTTTCATCTCGGCGTATGAGATCTGCTCCACGATATTGGCCACGATCTCCTCAGCGCGGGCGACGATCAGGTTATGGACGTCTGCCAGACGCAGGCCGTGGATGTTGAGCGAAGATGACGTATCGCGGAGGATAGCCGTTCCCGACTGGATCTTGATCTCTTCCGACCGCTCCTCGAGCTGGTGGAGAGTCGTGATGTCACGCGTGATGTTGCGTCCTCCGAGGGGTATGGTGACGAAATATCTGAGACATCCCCCTTTGTAGATCGAGACAGCCGTTGTCTCGGCTCCCATGTCGACGAGCATGCAGCCGAGCCGCTTTTCTTCGTCTGTTAGGATCACGTTGGCTGTCGCGAGCGCTGTGACGACGAAGCTCTCGATCCGGATTCCGAGTTTCTCGGTCAGCGTCCGGGTGATGTTCTTCATCAGCGACGGCCGGCAGACAATGAGGTCGAACGTCCCTTCGATATGGTTCCCGATGACCCCTTTCGGATTCTGGAACTCCTGATTGCCAACTTTGTAGATGCGCGCGACAGCGTCAACGACCGTCAGCGACGAATCGATCGATGTCGAGGCGGCCTGATTGCGCAGACGCGCGAGAATGTCATCGTTGATCTCCGTGTCTTCCGGGAGCGTCAGCGAGACTGTAGTCGTGATGCTCCGCAGCGAACGGCCGTTGAGGCCGACGAAGACACCGGCGATCCTGCGTGGAGCGACACCCGGCGCGCGTTCAAGTCTTGCCAGAACGCGGGCCACTCTGTTGGACGTGTCGTCCACATTCTGGATATGGCCGTAACGCACGCTTTCGACGCTCTTCTCCTGGTCGGCGGCGATTATGTTGAGATGACCGCTTTCCTCGGTGCCGATGACACCGACTACCTTCGAACTGCTGATTTCGAGTGCGGCCACATATTTCTTGGAATTCATTTTCTTCTTGGCTGTTTCTTAAGTTGGTTCCTTTTTAGGTGTTCCCGAACTGAGAGAATCGGGGAGGGCGATTTCGGGGAGAGTAGCTTCCTCAAGATCCTCGTCGTCCAGATATTCTGACGGTGTCCTCAGCGGAGTCTTGTCCCGTCGTGTGGCGACGATCTGATTCCTGAACTTCACTGAAATAGTATCATACGTCTCCCACCCCTTGACCGGGAGGATTCTCCGGTAGGCTGTCAGGATCGCTTTCCTTTTTTCATCGAGGCGGGTCGTGTCTCCGAAATTGATTACATGACCCTGGATTCTGGGAATCAGAAGGATATTGTTGATATCGTTGACCTTTATGCCGGTGACAAGGGCCGAGAGCTCGGGGTCGGAGTTGACGTATCGCACGACGGGCAACAGCTTGCGGAATGCGAAATTGTCCCCGAACATCCCGATCACGACCGGCACGTCGGTGAAGAATTCGGCATTGGCCTTTATCTTCTTTCCGTCCTTGTTGACGTAATATGAATTTCCACGCGGATCGAACACTCTGATTTCCGGGACCATCGGCGTCACGATGACCTGCAGGCTTCCGTCTGCGGCCATCATGCAGTCGACTTCCTCGAAAGCGTCGAGACGCGACAGATACTTCTTGATGTTGACCGTGTTGATGCGCTCGGACTGGACTCCGACGATCTTTTCCGGGTATCGGCTGAGCTCCTCGCGGATTCCCGAGACAGTGACGCTGTCGGCATCACCTCCTCCCTTCACATGAACCTCGATCGAACGGCAGACATTGCGTGCGGCTTCTCCGTGGGCCCAGAAGGCCATTCCGACTGCGTATGCAATCAGGACCACTAACACGCACCATTTCAAAGCCGTCTTCTTCATCGTCACATTTGTCGGTTCACAGACTCGCCGGATCAGCTGGACTTCCGGTGCCGTCCATGGCCCCCGAGTCAGCCGTTCAGTTCCCCGAGCGGGGCTTTGCGGCGCAGGAGGGCCTCAATTTCCGGCAGCAGAATGTTTATATCCGCCGCTCCGAGAGTCATCAAGACCTCAAAGTTAGTATTTTCTACCAATTTAAGCAAGTCTTTTCGCTCGCAATAAATTTTTTGCGCACCCTTCACCTGATCCAGCACAAGATGGCTGTCCACACCCGGAATGGGTTCTTCCCGAGCGGGATATATCTCGGGCATTATGACTGTGTCGGCGGCCGAGAGGGCCTCGGCGAACTCCGGCGCGAAATCGCGGGTGCGGCTATATAGGTGGGGCTGGAAAATCACGCTGAGCCTGTGGCCGGGATACAGTTTGCGGACACTTTCGATCGACGCCCGGACCTCGTTCGGAGAGTGGGCATAGTCATCTATAAGTACCCTTCCGCCATCCTCTTTGCTGCCGTTCATCCAGATCTGGAAGCGTCTTTCGGGACCCATGAATGTCTCTATCCCCTTCCGGATCTGTTCGGGCGAAGCTCCGCATAAATGTGACGCGGCCGCAGCTGCGACAGCATTGTCTATGTTGATCTCGACCGGTATGCCGGGCTTCACGGATCTCAGTTCGAAACCGTCGGGCCCGGTGATGTCGAAAAGCAGAGAGCCCGGAATCCAGCGCACGTTCTCCGCGTGCCAGTCAGCCCCGGTCTCTGGTTCGCCGTCGATGATCTTCCCGGAATATGTCATTGTCGTCACTTCCGGACCTGTCCGCGGCTTGAGCTTCAATCCCGTGTGGACAAGCAGGGTGCCTCCGGACCGGATAAGGGATGTGAAATGGGCGAAACCTTCGAGATAGCCGGCTTCGTCGCCATATATGTCGAGATGGTCCGGATCGGTGCTCGTGACGATTGCCAGAGTGGGAGAGAGGTGGTGGAATGATCTGTCATATTCGTCGGCTTCGATGACGGCGACATTGCTTTTGTCCGAGAGCATCAGGTTGCTCCCCGTGTTGCGCAGTATTCCGCCGAGAAAGGCGTTGCACCCGTCGGGCCCGAGGCTGAGGATATGGGCGATCATGGACGATGTGGTCGTCTTTCCGTGAGATCCGGCGACACAGACAGCCTCCGTGTGCCGGGTGATTTCCCCGAGTAATGCCGCCCGTTTGACCACCTCATGTCCGCGCTTCCTGAATTCGCTGAGAATCCTGTTGTCCGGACCGACAGCCGGTGTGTAGACCACGAGTGTTTTCTCCGGATCAAGAAACTCCGCGGGAATGAGCGCGGGATCGTCAGTGAACACCAGCTCCGCTCCCTCTTCTCCGAGCGAGTCTGTCAGCTGTGTCGCCGTCCGGTCATATCCTCCGACACGCGCTCCGCGGCGGAGATAATATCTGACGAGATTAGCCATCCCGATTCCTCCCGCTCCGACAAAATACAACAGTTTCTTTTCCATTGAAATGGGTTCTTCTAATGAGATGTTCTGATTATTTCCCGGAACGTTTCCCGGCTATGGCGATGATTTCATTGACGATTTTCTCATCCGAATCCGGGAGTGCCATTTTCCGGATCTCGGCCGACATCTTTTCGAGTTTTCCGGGATCTGAAAGCAGCTCGGAAATTGCCGGAATAAGTTTTTCGCGGGCCTCGGCGTCCGTGATGAGCACCGCCGCTCCCCTGTCGGAAAGTGCGCGTGCATTCTTGGTCTGATGATCCTCGGCCACATTGGGACTCGGAACCAGAACCGCAGGTTTCCCGAGCAGTTCGAGTTCGCTGATCGAGCCGGCTCCGGCACGCGACACGACAAGCGAGGCTGCCGCGTATGCTTTCGCCATATCGGATATGAAGGGAGTGACCACAACACCTTCCATCCCCTTGGCCGCCTTGATCCCTCTGTCGCCGAAGTTCTTTCCGGTCTGCCATATCACCTGTATGCCGGCCTCGTTGAGCGCTTTCAGATTCTCTTCGAGACTCTCGTTCAGAGTCCGCGCTCCGAGGCTGCCGCCGACAACAAGCACCGTCGGCTTCATCGGATCGAGACCGAACCCGCTTCTCGCCTTTTCCTTCGTCAGGTGGCTGCCGGTGAGATCTTTTCTGACCGGATTTCCCGTCAGGATTATCTTCTCGCCCGGAAAGAACCTGTCCATGCCCTCATAGGCCACACAGATACGTCCGGCTTTTTTCCCGAGAAGCTTGTTGGTCACACCGGCGTATGAATTCTGTTCCTGAAGAAGCGTCGGGACTCCGGCTTTCTGGGCTGCTTTCAGTGTCGGACCGGACGCATAACCGCCCACTCCCACCGCAATGTCCGGCTTGAAGCTGCGGACTATCGCGCGCGCTTTCCGCATCGATTTCCAGAGCCGGAAGAGAACCGGAATGTTCCTCAGAAGATTGTGACGGTCGAAACCGGCGACGGGGAGGCCGATGATTTCATAGCCTGCCGCCGGGACACGTTCCATTTCCATTCTGTTGTCAGCTCCGACAAAGAGTATCTCAGTGTCGGGCATCCGGCGTTTCAGTGCGTTGGCTATCGAAAGAGCGGGGAAGATATGTCCCCCCGTACCCCCTCCGCTGATCAGGACTTTCATCTTTCTATTCTTGCAGGGTTTGTTTTTTTATGAAAAGGCTCTGTTACGGGCTCTCGGGTCTCGGGCTCCAGAGACCGCTTTCAGAGCGTCGATGCGTTCGCCGTGTGCAGCTCCGGCGACAGCTGCGCATCTTCAGCCCGGACATCATTCCGGTTCGATGCGTTGGCCCGGACAGCATGCCGGCTGACCGAGAGCATGATTCCGATCGCTGTCGACATCACGATGACTGAGGTTCCGCCTTTTGATATGAAGGGGAGGGGCTGGCCCGAAACCGGCACCACGCCGGAGACAATCGCCATGTGGACAAGTGCCTGGAAAACAATCAGCACCGCACACCCCATGATCAGGAACGCCGGGAAGGCCCGCCGGCACTTGAACGCGACACGTCCCGCACGGCCGAGCAACAGCAGGTAGAGCGTAAGCAGCGCCAGACCTCCGATGAGACCCGTGTCTTCGATTATGATGGAATAGATATAGTCCGAGAAGGCGAGGGGCAGACGCGCTGTCTCACGCGATTTTCCGGGACCGTGGCCGAAGACTCCGCCGTTTGCCTGAGCAAATTTAGCCATCATCGACTGGCGGTTGTCATCGGTGATGTCGTCCGTCGGCTTGTCGCCGGCGAGGAAACGCGAGATACGCCCTTTGTGCGTGTCGGAACGGTCCGTAACGGCCGGTGCTTCGGCTACAGCCGGCGCACTCATCTCTGTTCCGGTCTTGTTGAATTCGTCGGCTTCGTTGCCCGAGTATTTCGTCATGAATAGCATCCCGCCGAAAACGCCATAGACTGCCAGAACGCAGAAGATGCGTTTCAGCTGAATGCCGCCGATCAGCATCATGCAGATCGACACACCCATCAGCAGAATGGTGTTCGTCAGACCGTTCTTCCAGAGTATGGCGCTGAAGAACAGGACAATGCCGGCGACTTTCCAGACAGCTCCGAGTTTCACGCCTCTGCCCTCCTGGCTCGAACCGAGAATTTTCGCGAGCCAGATAATCACGGTCAGCTTGACTATCTCAGGCGGCTGGATCGTGAAGCCTGCGATATGGATTGCGCGCTGGGCGCCGTTGATGACCACTCCGAAAAATGTCGAGTAGAGGAGAAGGCCGGCCGAAAGGATAGCCACGGGCATCGCGAAATGCTTCAGTGTCGCGTAGTGCACGCGCTGAAGCCCGAGCGCGATCAGCAGACCTATGATCAGGAATTTTCCGTGGCGAAGCAGCGGACCGTAGACGTTCGAGGCCGTCACCTCCGTGCTCGACGCGCTGTAGAGCTCGACGACAGAAATGGCGAGCAGCGCAAGATAAATTCCCCAGATGAACTTGTCATTCTTGAAATTGGTAGCTTTCCGGGTCCCGGCGCTTGCAGCAGTCCTGGCCCCGGTTTTAGTCCCGGGGGCGGTTCCTGTGGGATTCAGCGACATTTCGGATTCGGCGCCTGCCGGACGGGCTCTCCTTGCGCGTGTGCGCGGAGCCGGAGCGGCGGGAATGTCGATCTCGTCGAGTTCATATTCGCTGACTACCGCTCCATCAACCTTTTCGCGGATCAGCAGTTGGTCTTTATTTGGTTTTGCAGATGGCATTCTTGTTTATGAGACGTATTCTTGTTTTGTGAACGTGTCCTTGGTCTGTTGAGACCTGTTCTTGTTCAGATATGTATTCTTGATCAGATATGCGATTTCAGCTCCTTGACCGCACGCTTGAATTCAGCGCCTCGGTGCTCGTAACTGTTGAAAAGATCGAAACTTGCACAGCAGGGCGAGAGAAGGACCGTGTCTCCGTCCGAGGCCAGACGGTGACATTCCGCAATGGCTTCGTCAATCGAGTGGGTGTCTGAAATCACGGGTACTTTTCCGTCGAAGAAACGGAGCAGTTTGGTGTTGTCCACACCCATGCAGACGATCGCTTTCACTTTCCCGCGCACGAGCTGTTCGATCTCTGAATAGTCGTTTCCTTTGTCCTTGCCCCCGAGGATCAGGATGGTAGGCGTCGTCATGCTCTCGAGCGCATACCATGTCGAATTGACATTGGTTGCTTTCGAGTCGTTGATATATCTGACACCCTCGACCGTGTCCACATATTCCAGACGGTGTTCGACAGCTTCGAAATCCGAAAGGGCCTCACGGATCGTCTCATTCTTGATCTTCAGCAACGAGGCTGAGATCCCGGCGGCCATCGAGTTGTATAGGTTGTGCAGTCCGGTGAGCGAGAGCTTGTCGCGCGGAATTTCCCATACATCTCCCGGGAGATCGAAATGGACGATCCCGTTTTCAGACCATGCCACAGCCCCCTCTTCCCTATCTTCTGAGAACGGCATCTTTCTCGCTTCGGACTGGATATGACGGATCTGCTCGGTCACGATCGGATCTCCCATCCAGTAGACGAAGTAGTCATCCGGCGTCTGGTTCCGGAGAATCCGGAATTTCGCGGCCGCATAGTTCTCCATCTTGTGGTCATACCGGTCCATGTGGTCCGGTGTGATGTTGAGGATAACGGCTATGTTGGCCTTGAAATCATACATGTTCTCAAGCTGGAAGCTCGAGAGTTCGATGACATAATAATCGTGGGGATCGAGAGCGACCTGAAGCGCGAGGCTCTTGCCGACGTTTCCGGCCAGTCCCACGTTCAGACCGGCTTTCTTCAGGATATGATAGGTGAGGAGTGTCGTTGTCGTCTTGCCGTTCGAGCCCGTGATGCAGATCATCTTCGAGTCCGTATATTTCCCGGCGAATTCGATCTCGGAAAGGATCGGTATCCCGGCTTCCGCGGCCCGTGCGACGAGAGGTGCTGTCGGCGGGATTCCGGGGCTCTTGACGATTACGTCGGCGCTGAGAACACGTTCTTCCGTGTGGCCACCCTCTTCGAATTCAATTTCGTGGGCCACCAGCGTCTCCCGGTGCTTCTCCGGAATCTTGCCCATATCGGTGACGAAGACGTCATATCCTTTTGTCTTTCCGAGGACAGCCGCCCCGGCTCCGCTTTCTCCACCGCCCATGACGACGAGGCGCGGAGTTCTTTCATTTAAGCTGTCGGTGGTCATTGAATTTTCTTTTGAGGTTTACCTCAGTTTGAGTGTGACGAATGTGAGGGTTGCGAGAAGCAGACCGAGGATCCAGAAACGGACCGTGATCTTGCTTTCATGAAGAGGCTGCGTGGGCCAGTTGATCAGACATTTGACAGACGGGTCTCCGGCCTTCTGGAAATGGTGGTGGAGCGGGGTCATTTTGAAAATCCTCCGTCCTGCCCCATATTTCTTTTTCGTAGCCTTGAAATATCCTACCTGCGCAATCACCGAAAGGTCTTCGAGGAAGAAGACGAGACAGAGCAGCGGAATCAGAAGTTCCTTGCGGATCAGGATAGCAAAGACCGCCAGGATACCTCCGAGGGTCAGACTGCCGGTGTCGCCCATGAAGACCTGGGCCGGGAAAGCGTTATACCAGAGGAAACCGACGAGGGCCCCGATGAACGCCGCCGCATAGACCACAAGCTCTTCAGACCCCGGGATATACATGATGTTCAGATAGCCCGAATAGATGACGTTGCCTCCGAGATAAGCCATTATCGCCAGGGCTAATCCGATGATTGCCGAAGTCCCGGCGCAGAGGCCGTCTATTCCGTCGGTCAGGTTCGCTCCGTTGCTGACAGCCGTAACCACGAAGATCACGACTCCGACAAAGAGAATCCAGCCTAAGGTCTCAGCCGCCTGTTTGTCCGGAATCCATGAAGTGAGCTCCTGATAGTTGAAGTTGTTGTTCTTCACAAAGGGAATCGTCGTCTGCGGCGACTTTTCCGGTTGTGATTCATAGACTATCTCGGTCGTGTGGCTGTCCGGATTCTCGATCTCGATGCTCTGTGTCATCACGATGTCGGGAGAGAGCCACATGGTGATTCCGACGAGCAGTCCGAGTCCCACCTGGCCGGTGACTTTATATTTGCCTTTCAGACCATCCTTGTTGCGGTACTTGAACTTGCGCCAGTCGTCGAGAAAGCCGATCGACCCCATCCAGATTGTCGAGACGAGCATCAGGATCAGATAGATGTTGGTCAGGTTGCACAGCAGAAGGCAGGGAACGATGATGGAGAGGATGATGATGATGCCTCCCATCGTTGGGGTGCCCCGTTTCTCAAGCTGGCCGACAAGACCGAGATTCCGGACTTCCTCGCCGATCTGCATCCTCTGGAGCTTGCGGATGATATAATGGCCGCAGAGAAGCGCGAGAAGAAGCGCGAGGGTGAAGGCCGCTCCGGCACGGAAGGTGATGTATCCCATCAGCCTCTGTCCCGGGAACGAATGTTCGAGAAGGTGATTGAAGAGTGTGTAGAACATTGTCGAAGGTCAGTCATTGAGTCCGAAGACGTTGCGGACTTCTTCGGTATCGTCGAAATGATGTCGGACCCCCTTGATCTCCTGATATGTCTCGTGTCCTTTGCCGGCGATCAGAACAACCGATCCGGGGCGTGCGAGCGCAAGCGCGGTGCGTATGGCCTCGCGTCGGTCCGCGATCGTCAGAGTGCGCGCGAGTTGCGCGGTGTCGAGACCCTCTTTCATCTGTTCGATGATGGCTTCCGGATCCTCGTCGCGGGGGTTGTCGCTCGTCAGGATTACTCTTTCCGAACGCAGTGCGGCCTCGGCGGCCATCATGGGCCGTTTCCCGTGGTCACGGTTGCCGCCGGCTCCGACAACAGTGATGATCTCGCCCCCGGCCCCGACAATGTCGCGGATCGTGTCGAGTACGTTGACAAGCGCGTCCGGAGTGTGGGCATAATCCACGATGGCGGTGCGCCCGTCTTTCGCCCGGATTGTCTGGAAACGTCCGGCGACTGGAACAAGACGGCTCATGTTGACAAGCACCTCTTCGGGATCAAACCCCGTCAGTATCGAAGCTCCGTAGACCGCCGTAAGGTTGTATGCGTTGAATCGTCCGGTGAAGTTGACCTCGACATCGCGTCCGTTCAGCTGGAGAAGGGTGCCGTCGAGGCGGCTTTCAAGCACACGTCCGCGGAAATCCGCATCTGTCCGCAGGGAATAGGTGTAAACTCTCGCCGCGGTATTCTGGACCATGTACATCCCGGCCTTGTCGTCGGCGTTCACGAGTGCGAAAGCATCCTCTCCGAGCGAGTCGAAGAACATCTTCTTCGCATTCATGTAGTTCTCGACCGTCTTGTGATAATCCAGGTGATCCCGGGTAAGGTTGGAGAAGACACCGCCCGCAAATTTCAGTCCGGCGATACGGTGCTGAGCGGCGGCGTGGCTCGACACCTCCATGAAGGCATAGTCACATCCTTCGGCCACCATGTCCGCCAGAAGCCTGTTCAGCGTCAGGGGCTCCGGCGTCGTGTGGGTTGTCGGTTCGGCACGGTCGCCGATATAGTTGCAGACCGTCGAGAGCAGTCCGGCCTTGTAGCCTTCAAGCTTGGCCATCTCATAGAGCAGGGTCGCGGTCGTCGTCTTTCCGTTCGTGCCGGTGACTCCGACGAGCTTCAGCTGGCTCGAGGGATGACCATACCATGCCGACGCAAGTTTGCCGAGTGCGACCGCCGAATTCCTGACCTTGATATAGGTGATTCCCTTCTCGAACTGTGCCGGAAGATCCTCACACACGATCGCCCCGACATGGGTCGAGGCAACGACGGGAATGTAACGGTGGCCATCTGTCGTAACACCTCTGACAGCTACGAACATACCGTCTTTGACAGCCTTGCGTGAATCGCTGATGAGGGCGACAATGTTTTTCTCGGTCTCTCCTATTATCTCGATGGCTTCAATCTCTTTCAGAAGCCGGGACAGTTTTACAGTCATAATCTACAGAATTGAAGATCTACAGAATTGAATCGTAAAATTAGCAAAATTTTCCCTTACCGTGTTTCTGAGATTCCCAAAAAAACGCTAAAATTTTGCATCAATGTCTCAACCCTGCTCCCAACCGGTGTCTAAGATGTCTCAGCCGGTGTCTTATCGGAGCGTCAGGGTGACCGTTGTCCCGGCCGGCATGTGTGATCCGGCCGCATGGCTCTGGGCTGCGACAGCACCCGTTCCCCGGCCCGCGATCATCGCGTTATATCCCTTCTCTTCCAATATCCTGACAGCCGAGCGGATATCATAACCGACAACATCAGGCACACTCCT
Source organism: uncultured Sangeribacter sp. (assembly GCA_964393395.1). Lineage (GTDB taxonomy): Bacteria > Bacteroidota > Bacteroidia > Bacteroidales > Muribaculaceae > Lepagella. The sequence continues at coordinate 18,880 of CAYMTQ010000008.1, read as the reverse complement.
CTTGCCGGTCGCCGTCGGGGGTGTCCCCTTTCTCCGCTTGATCTTGCGGGTCGAAAGGGCAGAGGCGAGATGGCCTGATTCTTTGTCGATTGTGGCCGACGCGACAGGAACCGAATTCACCGGAGTATGCTCCATCGAGCCGTTCCCTTCCAGAAGTCCGTGGGAATACATCTTGACGGCCATGTTCTTCACGACCTGGCCCGATGTCTTGTTGGCGCTTGTACCCGAAGAGGCCATGACGAGGGCCATGCAGCTGTATTTCGGCTTTTCATACGGGAAGAAACCGGCAAAGGCATAACGGCGTTTCGAAATGTCATAACCTTTATGAGGCACCATGGGATAGGCCGTTCCTGTCTTGCCGACAACCTTGACGCGGTCATCCCTGACGGCGCGCGCGGTTCCATGCTCGCCCCAGACGACCTCGTGGATGCACTGCTTTACCTTTTCGGCCGTCTCTTCCGAGCAGAGCCGGTGGCGGATGTAGTCGATCGGAATCACGGAATCGCGTCCGTGTTCGTCGCGCAGGGCCTTCACCAGGTGCGGCCTGACATATTTCCCTTTGTTTGCGATTGCATTGTAATAGGACAAGGTGTAGATCGGCGGGATCACAGTGTTGTAGCCATAGGCCTGGCGCGCGAGGTCAAGGTGTCTGGCCGTCATTGTGATCGGCTGCCCTTTGGAGTTCTGACCCACGAGACGCGCGACGCGCGGCCGCTCTTCGTCTGCGATTCCGGACCGCATCGGCTCGAAGAATCCGATCGACTCCAGCCTGTCATAAAATTTCTCCGGATTCTGGCTGTAACCTCTGAAGATAACCCTCGAGATGCCTGTGTTCGAGGACATCTCGATCACCTGCTTCATCGATTTGACAGAGGGTGCATGCGGGTCTTTGGTCCGTTGGAAAGGGGAGCAGTCAACCATATCGTTGACCGATTTCACCAGCCCGTCCTCGAAGGCGATCATCAGGGAGATAGGTTTCATCACCGATCCCGGCTCGAAGGCGATCACCGCGCGGTTCAGCGCTTCGCCGAATGTCCCGTCGGGGAGTTTCTCGATGTTCGAGATGGCCTTGATCTCCCCTGTCTCGACCTCCATAAGGATAGCTGTCCCCCATTCGGCGTTAACGCTCTGGCAGACGCCGAGAAGCTCCTGCTCCAGTATGTCCTGAAGGTCAATGTCGATTGTCGTGACTATGTCGTATCCACGCTGCGGGGGAGTGGTCACCCAGTTCCCGATCCCTTTGGTCAGGGCGACTTTCTTCGCGAATCCGGGCTTGCCATACAACAGGCTGTCGAGGTCTTTCTCCAGACCTGAATATCCGTGGATCTGCCCTGTCGCTTCCGATTCGTTCACGCGCCCCACACTGCGGTAGGCCATCTTCCCGTAGGGATACATGCGGATGTTCCGCTCTTCTTTATATACAGGAACCCGGAATCCTGACCCCTTCATGTCGCGCAGAAACGGAAACTGCCGGATCTGCTCGAAATCCTCGAGCGTCTTCTGTCTGGCGAGTCTCAGGGCGCTTGTCCGTTTTTCGACCGGTTTTTCGAATTCTTCCCTCAGCCTCCGGCGCCATGTGTTCTTCTCGTAGGTCTCCGAATTCTCTTTCAGGTTCGGAACGCGGGGAAAGTATTCGTCGAGAGCATCGGCGAGCGAGTCGAGCTTGTCGTATGGAAACGGATTCAGATCCGCGAATTTCTTGTGGCGGCAGTCGAGACGGATATCGTAAACCTTCAGGTTGCAGGCAAGGATGTTGCCGTTCGAGGCAAGGATATTGCCGCGTTCCGGAGCAATAGTGTCTATGCGTGACAGCTCTTTGCGGGCACGCTCGTTCCATTCCGGCGCTTTGACAACCGTCGTGTCCACGAGCTTATAGACGATCGCCAGTGCGATCATCAGAAAAGCCAGCATGACGAATCCGTACCTGACAAGGATCCGCTGTTTGTTATTTTGTTTTGCCATTGAAAAACCTCTTTATCCTAAACTATCCCCGTTTACCTTAAATCTCATTCGGAGTCCGTGCCTCCGAGAATTACCGGCGGATCTTCCTGAAACTCCAGCCCGAGATGCTTCTCCTCGACCAGCCGCTTGATCTCTGTCTCGCGGATAAGCGACATGTATTCGGATTTCTCTTTCAGCTTTGAGCTCCGGGCCCGTGTGAGTTCCACTTCGAGCTGTTTGATCTCCGACATCTTTGTCTTGTTCTTGTATCGCAGGCCCATCATTCCGATCATACCTCCGATGAAGATCACAAGAAGCCAAGCATTGGCCTTGAAGAAGTCGATCGATATGGAACGCCCGTAGCGGACATCCTCGAGAAATGTCTTTGTCTCTTTCCCGAGGTGGGCCTTCGATATGATAGGCTTCTTTTTTTGTTCTCCGGCCTTCTTTTTTCCTTCTCCGGTCTTCTTCATAGTCGTTCGGCTATTCTGAGTTTGGCGCTTCTTGAACGTGGGTTGGCTTCAACCTCTTCGGGAGAGGCTTCGATCGGTTTGCGGTTCACGAGCTTCCAGGGACTTTCGGACCGTCCGAAGAAGTCTTTCTCCTCTTTGCCCTCGATGTTGCCGGTCTTCATGAAGTTCTTCACCATCCTGTCTTCAACCGAGTGATAGGTCAGGATCGCAAGCCGTCCTCCCGGCCCGAGCATCGTCAGCGTCGATTCCAGGAATTCTCGCAGCGCATCCATCTCGTGGTTGACCTCGATGCGGAGTGCCTGAAAGACCTGGGAGAGTTCTTTCTTCTCCGATCTGGGATTGAGCGCCGGACGGACTGCCTCGGCCAGCCCGAATGTGGTCAGCAGGGGAGCGGTCTCTCTCTTGCGCAGGATGGCCTTCACAACCTCTCTCGGTCGCGAAAGGTCGGTGTAGCTCCTCAGGATCCTCGTCAGGTCCTCTTCCGAAGCCGAGGCCAGATAGTCGGCCGCCGTCTGCGGTGCCTTGCGGTTCATGCGCATGTCGAGCGGGGCGTCGGCCCGGAAGGAGAATCCCCGTCCGGCTTCATCGAAGTGGTGGAACGAAACTCCCAGATCGGCAAGTATGCCGTCGAAATGCCCGACGTGGTGATAACGCATGAAGTTGATCATGTAGCGGAAGTTCGAAAGCACAAACGTAAACCGGGGATCGTCGAATGTGTTCGCCATCGCGTCTGAGTCCTGATCGAAAGAGTAGAGGTGACCTTCGGCTCCGAGCAGCTCGAGCAGTGCGCGGGAGTGGCCGCCTCCGCCGAATGTGGCGTCGGCATAAATGCCGTCGGGTTTTATGTTGAGGCCGGCAAGTGCTTCGGGAAGGAGCGCCGGAACGTGATATGCCATTATGTATTGATTGATGTTCGCTTTTCTGAGTCAGACCTACGGAATTGTAAAATTAGTGATTTCCCGCGAAATTTCCTCTCATCTTTCCAATTTTACCAATTTTTTAGATTTCGAAATTCCGAAAAACATGTGCAGGACAGCACGGAACGCCGAATTTTGAATTCTCAAGGCCTTAAATCTATGCTTTATAATCATTAATATGCTGATATATAGTTTAATAACAGCGTTATGAACACTTCGCAGTTTCAGATCTTTCCGGAGCTGTATCCCATGTTCGAAGGTGTTTTGGGATGTCTTTGGGTCTCTTTGAAGCGGTTGTTGTCCCTTTCGGCGAATTTTGCTATATTTGCAGGTTGCTGAAGCCGCGATGATCAGATCGGCGTCTTCAGGTCTTATATTATGATACAGTTTGAGTCTAAAGACATCGAAATGCCCGATCTCGATTTCGGGATGGTCGAGGAATGGATTGAACTCGTGGCCGACAGCTATGACTGTGAGGTTGCGGACATCACCTATACATTCATCAATGATGAGGAGATGCTCCGGATCAACAATGAGGAGCTTGGTCACGATTATTACACGGACATAATTACGTTCGACGACAGCATCGGCACTCTCCTCTCGGCCGAGATAGTTATCTCTCTCGACACTGTCGCCACAAATGCCGCGAAGTTCTCCCAGCCCTACCGTCGGGAGCTGCTGCGTGTGATAATACATGGTGTGCTCCATCTCTGCGGAATCAATGACAAGGGTCCGGGTGAGCGTGAGATAATGGAGGAAAATGAAAACCGCGCACTGGCTCTCTGGGATCAGATTGAGGCTGCGGGCGCGAGCCATGATTCGTCGGATGAAGTTTGAATATGATGTCATAGTGGTCGGAGCCGGCCATGCCGGATGTGAGGCTGCCGTCGCGGCCGCCCGTCTCGGCGTGTCTGTCCTTCTCGTGACGGCCGACATGAACCGGATCGCCCAGATGTCCTGCAACCCCGCTGTCGGCGGAATTGCAAAAGGTCAGATCGTCCGCGAAATCGATGCGCTCGGCGGTCAGATGGGCCGGATTGCAGATATCACTGCCGTTCAGTTCCGGATGCTCAACCGCTCGAAAGGGCCTGCCGTGTGGTCTCCGCGTGTGCAGTCCGACCGCACGAAATTCATCGATGAATGGCGACGCACTCTCGATTCGACTCCGGGTCTTTCGTTGTTCCAGGATCTCGTGACGGAACTGTTGTTTGCGCCCGATGAGACCCCCCGGGTTGTCGGAATCAAGACTGCTCTCGGCTTTGAATTCAAGGCTCAGAAGGTCATTCTGACTGCCGGAACTTTCCTCAACGGGCTTATGCATTTCGGCCGTACGCAGATCGAGGGCGGTCGAATTTCTGAGTCCGCCTCACACGGACTGACGGAACAGCTCCGCTCTCTCGGTCTCTCTGTCGGAAGGATGAAGACCGGGACCCCGGCCCGTATTGACGGCCGGTCTATTGATGTTTCAAAAGTAACAGTCCAATCCGGAGACGATGTTGTCATCCGCAATGAGGAGGGTGGCGTCGAGGAAATAAGACGCGATTTCCATAAGTTCTCGTTCCTCCCCGAAGTCGGCCGTGAGCTTGTTCCGCGCGACTGTTATATCGTCCATACGAACCCTCAGGTTCATGAAATACTCCGCGCGTCGCTTCCGGATTCTCCCCTTTATAATGGTCAGATCCGAAGTGTCGGTCCGCGCTATTGCCCTTCGATAGAAACGAAGATCGTGACTTTCGCAGACAAGGACAGCCATCAGCTGTTTCTCGAGCCGGAGGGGGAACTGACGGAAGAATATTATATCAACGGCTTCTCTTCTTCGTTGCCTTGGAAGGTGCAGATTGAGGCGCTCAGTCAGGTTCCGGCTCTCGAAAATGTCCATTTCTATCGGCCAGGCTATGCAATAGAATATGACTATTTTGACCCGACCGGCCTTCTCCATACTCTGGAATCGAAGTTTGTAAACGGTCTCTATCTTGCCGGTCAGGTGAACGGTACGACAGGATATGAGGAGGCTGCCGCACAGGGTCTGATGGCAGGAATCAATGCTGCCCTTTCTGTCAAAGGGGAGTCTCCGTTCGTGCTCGGACGCGACAGTGCCTATATAGGTGTCCTGATTGATGATCTCGTGACCAAGGGTGTCGATGAACCTTACCGGATGTTCACGAGCCGTGCCGAGTACCGGATTCTGTTGCGTCAGGATGATGCGGACGTGCGCCTGACTCCGCTCTCGGCGGCTATCGGCCTCGCTGACCCGCGGCGCCTCGCGCTGACAGAAGAGAAGGTGAGAGAGATCGAAAGCCTTATAGAATGGAGTGAATCGCGCACTGTCCGGTCCACGCCTCTCCTGAATGCTTTCCTTGAAAAAGCCGGGACAACGCCACTTTCCGGTGGTGTGCGCCTCGTTGAACTTGTGAAACGTCCTCAGCTTAGTTTTTCCGCTCTTGCGGAAGTCATTCCGGAGTTGAAGAAGCGGATTGATTCGATCTCCTCCGCTGTGGCTCCCGATTTTCCCCGTCGGGAGGAGATTGTCGAGGCGGCGGAGATCCGGCTCAAATATGGAGGCTATATTTCGAGAGAAAGGGAGCTGGCCGAAAAGGCTGCCCGTCTGGAGGATGTCAAACTGCCCCGTGGTTTCGATTATAATGCCTATCCGTCTCTTTCGACCGAAGCGAGACAGAAGCTCTCGGCTATCCGGCCCGCGACTATCGGCCAGGCGTCCCGGATCCCCGGAGTCTCTCCTGCCGACATCAATGTGCTGCTCCTTCTGATAAGGAAGTGATTCGCCAAGCGGAAAGTGAAGAATAGGATATTAGACCTAATGTTACACTCTTTCCCATCAGCGATTTAGATGCGGATTGTTTCACGTGGAACAATACTTAAAGCTAAACAAGAACTTTAACCGGAGACCCGGAAGGTGGTCTCCAAACTTTAAAATATAATGACTGTAGAAGATCTCAAATTAATCATCCGCGATGTGCCCGACTTCCCGTCAAAGGGTATCATCTTCCGTGACCTGACAACCCTGATCAAGGACGGAAAGGCTCTGCGTGTAATGAGTGATGAACTGACAGAGCTCTACCGCGACAAGGGCGTTACCAAAGTCGTCGGCATCGAAAGCCGCGGTTTCATCGGTGGCTCAATCCTTGCCTATAATCTCGGAGCAGGATTCGTCCCGGCCCGCAAGCCCGGAAAACTTCCGTCGGTGACAATAAAGAAGTCATACGCTAAGGAGTATGGCGTCGATACAATCGAACTCCACAGCGACGCAATCACCGAAGACGACGTTGTCGTTCTTCATGATGACCTGCTCGCGACCGGCGGCACGATGAATGCGTGCTATGAACTGGTGAAAAGCATGAACCCGAAAAAGATCTACATCAATTTCATCGTAGAACTCTGTGCTCTCGACGGTCGTGCGAATCTTCCGAAGGACTGCGAGATCACTTCCCTTCTGAAATACGAATAAGAGACATAAAAAAGTCCGATTTCATCGGCTAAATTCGGATTCCTAATTTTACTTTCGAATCTGCGGATGTCTCCCGAACCTTATCCGGATGTGCAATGCAACGCTGTTGTCTGCACATCCGGCTGCTTTTAATGAATCAGGTTTTCGTGTAATCTCCCTCAGCCATCCATGTAATATCAGGGCGTGCCAGCACGTTTTAAACTCGCAATGAAGGAAAAACTTGACAGTCAGAATATAGATTCGATATTGGCCGAAGTCGGCAGAAATATCGATGAACACGGCGGTTTTAAGCTTGAGATAACACCGGACAGGACTCCGGCCGACATAGCGGTGAACCGTCCCGGTGAGCATCTGAGGCAGAAGATCCTCGCGCTCCCGGAGTCCCCGGGCGTCTATATGTATCTCGACAAAAACGGCCGAGTGATCTATGTCGGTAAGGCCAAGCGTCTGAAACGCCGTGTGAGCTCCTATTTCAACCGTACGCACGACACGATGCGCACGAACCTTCTCGTGCGCAATATCGTCGACATGCGTTTCATCGTCGTCCATTCCGAGCAGGATGCCCTACATCTCGAAAATGCGATGATCAAGGAGTATCAGCCCAGATATAATGTCCTGCTCAAGGATGACAAGACATATCCCTGGATCGTGGTGACAAAGGAACCTTTCCCGCGTGTTTTCCTGACCCGCGACCGTGGTCTCGGAGGTAAATATTTCGGTCCCTATTCGAATACGCAGTCTGCCAAAGTTGTCCTTCAGCTGATCCGCGACATATATCCTCTCCGGAGCTGCCGCCATTTCCTTGATGAGAAGGGTGTGGCCCGCGGAAAATACCGCCTCTGTCTCGACTATCATATCGGGAAATGTGCCGGCCCGTGTCGGGGCCTGATCAATCAGGAAGACTATAATGCCTATGTTGCCCAGGTTCACAGAATCCTCCGCGGCGAGACGGTTCTGCTCGAACGGATTCTCCGTGAGGATATGGACCGTCTCGCTTCCGAGTGGAAATTCGAGGAGGCCCAGGTGGTCAAGGAGAAATATGAGGCTGTCCGGAAATACAACTCGAAATCAGTGATCGCACGCACCGAGGAGTCGGAAATAGACATGTTCGCTTATGACGAAAGCGGCGATTCGGCATACGTAAACTTCATGCATCTCCACAATGGCGCCGTCGTCCAGAGTCTCAACATGGAGTTCAGGCGCCGGCTCGCGGAGACTCCGGCCGAGATTCTCTCTTATGCGATCGGCGAGATCCAGAGACGTTTTCAGCGTGAGTTCAGCGAGGTCATCGTCCCGTTTCTCCCGGATGTGGAGTTCGAGGGAATCTCCTTCACGGTTCCCCAGAGGGGAGAGAAGCGGAAGATTCTTGAGGTGGGACAGAAAAATGTGGCGCAATACAGGGCCGACAAGGAGAAAATGGCGGAGGCCATGAATCCGGAGCACGGTGTCGATAAACTCATGGAAACGATGAAACGCGATTTCCGACTCAACGTGCAGCCCCGCCATATCGAATGTTTCGATAATTCAAATATTCAGGGCACGAATCCCGTTTCAAGCTGTGTGGTCTTCAAAAATGGAAAGCCTTCAAAGAGGGACTACCGCCATTTCATAATCAAGACCGTGGAAGGTCCCGATGACTTCGCCTCGATGAAGGAAGTGCTCCACCGGCGCTACACCCGGATGATGGCCGAAGGGGAGAAGCTCCCCGACATGGTCGTCGTCGACGGTGGCAAGGGCCAGCTGAGCGCTGCCGTCGAAGCCTTCGATGAAATGGGAATACGCGGTGAAGTCGCGCTCGTCGGAATCGCGAAACGTCTCGAAGAAATATATTTCCCGGGCGATTCGCTGCCATTGTATATCGACAAGAAGAGCCCCTCTTTGCGCGTAATCCAGCACCTGCGGGACGAGGCCCACCGCTTCGGAATCACACATCACCGGCTGCGCCGCTCTAAAGGGCAGGTAGTCAGTGAGCTGGACGGAATACACGGTGTCGGTCCGGCAACGGCAGGCACTCTGATGAAGAATTTCAAGAGTGTCAAACGTCTGCGCGAGGCCTCCCTCGAGGATATCGCGGCCGTCATCGGTCCCTCGAAGGCACGGACGGTATTTTCCCATTTCCACCCCGATGAGTCTGCTCCCGTTGACGTCGCCACTCCGAAGGAATCCTGAGCGTCTGCCGGAAATATCC
>CAYMTQ010000008.1:0-9795 GCA_964393395.1 uncultured Sangeribacter sp. | reverse complement strand
ATCAATGAAAAACATCATAGCTTTCGACGCTGAATTCGCCACGCTCGAGATTCTCGAGCTCTCCATATATTCCGACACACTTCCTTTTTCGTACGAACCTCAGGAAATCTTCCACTCTCTGTTCCGACCCGAAAATGAACGCCGCTGGCCCGGTTCGGAAAGAGTTCATCATATATCTCCGGCCATGGTGCGCCGTGAACCTTTCTTCAGGCGCCACCGCGCCCGGATCCAGAGTCTGATAGACAAAGCCGAATGTCTTGTCGGTTTTGCCGTTGAGAACGACATCGAGGCGCTCCGAAGGGAAGGAATCGAGATTCCCGAAGACAAACCTGTGATTGATGTGCGCGATCTCCACTGGATTCTCGAAGGGAGCGCCCGCGGAGTCGAGCTCGATGCCCGGAAGGGGCTCGCCGTTACAGCCGGCGAACTCGGGATTGAATTCAATGACAACGATGCCCACGGTGCAGGATACGACACGCTGAAGACCCTCGAGTGTTTCAGGGTCCTCTTTGACCGTTTTGCCCGCGAGGTTGTAGGCGTGGAAGACGGAGTGTGGCCCGACGATATTCTCGAACGTTATCAGGCTCACTGGGACAGTGTGCGCGAAGAATATCTCGAGCGTTTCGCCCACGGCTGGGTCTCGCTCGTCGAGACGCGCGACGGCTACAGACTGAAGGCTTCGCGCTTTGCTCCGGCCGACGACAAGGCCTCCGTGGCCACCATCGAGGTCGCCGCCCGCTGGCGCGCTCTGAATGAAATCGACGCCCGTTTCGACCGCAGACGCAATCGCGAGCACCCGTCTCTGTATCTTCTCAAACCTTCGGATATCGACTGGTTCCGCTCCTACACCAACGAGTATGACGCGCAGGAAGCGGTCCACCATCGCCTCCATTCACTCCGTCATCAGTCGCTTCGCCGCTGACCCCGAAGGCTAAGGCTCCGTTCCCCAAAAAATGATGTCGGGGACAATAATCTGCCCAAATCGCGGTTATTACAAGAGCGACCTAAAACAATAGGACACTAAGAGCCCATTTCATAAAATTTTTAACATTTTCGGGCGGCTATGGTCGGATGATTTTGGCGAGTTGAGGAAGGAGCGATGCGGGCATCGTGACTGACGAAACTTGGCCAAAAGCGCCGGCCAGAGCCGAGCAAATGGTAATTTTTATAATTGATTTACTTTAATCCGATTGTTATGTTAGAAAATCTGAACAAATAAGATGCTGAACCATCTTGAAACTTGAAATAAAAAATGGGATCGTGCTCGCATCCTTGGGCGCTTTTTGCTCTTTGGTTCAGTCGCTTAGCCCACTAAGCTCCTTCACCTGCAAAACAAAAATCACTCCAAGGCTGCGACCCGAAAATGTTAAAAATTTTATGAAATGGGCTCTAAACAATAGGACACTGCGAAGTGTTAAAATTTCAAATATAACCCAAAAGAAAATTCAATTTTACAGCCATGACACATAACCGAAAACAGGATTCACCGCAGAGAATGCGTAAGAAAGACCTGTATAACAAGATAATGGAGTTTCTTCAGAAGGAGAACCGCCAGTCATTCAACTATAAACAGATTGCTTTCGCAATAGATGCCACCCATCCGTCCAACCGCCTGGATATCATCAATATGCTTGATGATCTCGCAGCTGCTGACGAGATTCTCGAGGTGGCTCCCGGAAAATATAAATCACACGCTAACCGCGGCAATGAGGCCGTCGGATATTTCGTGCGCCGTTCCAACGGACGCAATGCCGTCATCATTGATGACGAGCAGATCCTTGTGGCAGAGCGTAACTCGATGCATGCCCTCAACGGCGATAAGGTCCGCGTGATGGTCTCCGCCTCGCGCAAGGGTCAGGAACCCGAAGCAAAGGTCCTCGAGATTGTCGAGACCAAGGATCAGGTCTTTGTCGGCACGCTGAAAGTCGAGAAAAATTATGCCGCCCTCGTGACCGACTCCAAGTTCCTCGCCGCTGACATCATTATCCCCCGCACCAAGCTGCGCGGCGGAAAGACCGGCGACAAAGCCGTTGCCCGGATCACCGTCTGGAAGGATGAGGAAATGAACCCGCGTGGCGAAGTCGTTGATATCCTCGGAACAAAAGGGGAGAACACCGCCGAGATGCACGCCATCCTCGCTGAATTCGGCCTTCCCTACCGTTATCCGGAAGCCGTCGAGGCGGCGGCGGACAAAATTGACGCCGGAATCACTCCGGAGGAGATCGCGAAACGTGAGGATTTCCGCGGTGTGACAACATTCACGATCGACCCGCGCGACGCCAAGGACTTCGACGACGCCCTTTCGATCCGTCAGCTCGCAAACGGCAACTGGGAGGTGGGCGTCCACATTGCCGACGTGACCCATTATGTCACCCCGGGCTCGATAATCGACAAGGAGGCCCGCCAGAGGGCCACAAGCGTCTATCTCGTGGACCGCACGATCCCGATGCTCCCAGAGCATCTCTCCAACGGAATCTGCTCCCTGCGCCCGAACGAGGAGAAACTGACCTATTCTGCTGTCTTCGAGATGGACAGCAAGGCCAACATCGTCAACCGCCGTATCGGCAGGACCGTCATCCGTTCGGACCGCCGTTTCACATACGAAGAAGCCCAGGAGGTAATCGAGACGGGCAAGGGCGATTTCGCGCGTGAGATATTGACTCTCGACAAACTCGCCAAGGAACTCCGCCGGCGCCGTTACGAAGGTGGCGCTCTCGAATTCGACAGGGCAGAGGTCCGTTTCGAGATCGACAAGGATGGAAAACCGGTGAGTGTCTATTTCAAGGAATCGAAAGACTCCAACAAGCTGATCGAGGAGTTCATGCTGCTGGCCAACATAGCCGTCGCCGAATCGATCGGCCGCGTGCCCAAGAATAAGAAAGCGAAGACATTCGTATATCGTGTCCACGATAATCCCGACCCGGAGAAGCTGACAAACCTCAGCGGTATAGCCGCCCGTTTCGGCTACAAGATCAATCCCGAGGGCTCCTCGCGCGATGTCAACAAGTCGCTCAACAGGCTCCTGAAGGATGTCAAGGGAAAAGGGGAGGAGAACATGCTCTCGATGCTTGCGATCCGCTCAATGGCCAAGGCCTTCTATTCGACCAAGAACGTCGGCCACTACGGTCTCTCGGTTCCATATTATACCCATTTCACCTCTCCCATCCGCCGCTATCCCGACATGATGGTTCACCGTCTTCTGACCCGATATGCCGAAGGTGGACGCTCCGCGGATATGGTGAAGGTCGAAGATCAGTGCAGGCATTCGTCCGATATGGAGCAGACCGCTTCAAACGCCGAGCGCGCTTCGATCCGCTACAAGCAGGTCGAGTTCATGCAGGATCGTCTCGGTGAAATTTACGAGGGTGTGATTTCGGGCGTCACTGAATGGGGATTCTATGTCGAGCTCGATGAGAACCTCTGCGAAGGTCTCGTGCCGGTGCGCGATCTGGCCGACGACTATTACGAATATGACGAGAAGAATTATTGTCTGATCGGTCGCAAGCACCACAACCGTTATACTCTCGGCGACCGTGTGAAGGTGCAGGTTGCCCGGGCCGATCTCGACCGGAAACAGCTCGACTTCGCCCTGATCAGCGATGACGGAAATCCGAACAAGCCTCTCGTCGAGAAGCGCAAGGAGCATGGCCGTAACACTCCTAAGAAACAGCGTCGTTCCCGCAAAAAATAATCACCATAATTCACGTGAGTATAAAATCACCCCAAAAGTTTCGTGAGAGACTTTTGGGGTGTTCAAATTTTGAATAGGACCTATTTTAGGGTTTTAGAGAGTCGATAATTCCTTCGGCCACCCCTGTGGCGGCGTCGGTCGTGCCGAGTTTCCGGCGCATGTTGCGGTATCCCCCGAGCTGCCAGTCGCGTTGCGGCGATGACTGAAGCAGGGGCGACAGCGCGCGCGAAATCGAATCGGCCGTGCATCGGTGAACAAGCAGCTCCGGCACGATCTCATTGCCCACTATCAGGTTAGGCAGCGAGACATACTTCACTTTCAGAAGTTTCTCCATGATCTTGTAGGAGAGTTTCATCCCGTTCGCACGGTAGCAGACCACCTGTGGCGTCCCGATGAGGGCTGTCTCCAGGGTAGCCGTCCCGGAGGTGACGAGCGCTGCCTGCGAATATTTCAGCAGCGCCGGGGTTGAGCCGAAAACTAACGTCAGGCCCTGGTCTTGAGCGACTTCCCTATAGAACCGTTCCGGAACCGAAGGGGCGGCCCCGATCACATACTGGAATTCCGGATAGCGTTTCGCCGCCTCTATCATCAGCGGCAGGTTGTTCCGTATCTCTCCGCGTCGCGAACCGGGAAGAAGGGCGATTATCGGACGCGGATCCGTTATCCCCTGCCGCTCGAGGAAATATTTCTTCGGCGGAAGCCGGCGAAGCGATTCGTCTATCTCTCCGACCGACGGATTCCCGACGTATGTGGCCTCATAGCCATGTTTCCTGAAGAAAGGTATCTCAAACGGAAGGATGGAGTAGAGGCGGCTGACATATTTCCGGATGGTCTTCACGCGCCATTCTTTCCATGCCCAGACTTTCGGCGAAATGAAATATTCGACTCTCACGCCATGACGCCGGGCATATTTGGCCAGCTTCATGTTGAAGCCGGGATAATCCACAAGCAGGAGAACGTCGGGCCGGAACGTATCGATGATTCCTGTCGCTTTGCGGAAGTTGCCTAATAGCTGGGGGAGGTGACGGAGCACCTCGCTGAACCCCATGACGTTCATCTCCCGATAATGGATCTCGGGCTCCCGTCCGGCTTCGGCTGTCATCAGGTCCCCGCCGAGAAAGCGGAATTCCGCCTCCGCGTCCCTCTCCCTGAGGGCGCGGATGACACGCGATGCATGAAGATCTCCCGAAGCCTCCCCCGCAACAATCATATATTTCATACGTCCGCAAATCTACAAAAAAAACCGAACCCCCGCAACTTTTGAAACGGGCTCTAAAATAACCCCGCGCGACTAATCGTTTCATTATCATGAGCCGATTTCTCAAACGAATTTTTCCGATACTCTTTTTCCCACTCATGACGGTGCTGATGCCGGCCTGCATAACGGACGACATCTCGACGTCTTCTTCCGACATCCTCTCGTTCTCGACCGACGTCGTCGAGTTCGATACGGTCTTCACCGATCTCGGAACCCCGACGGCACGCCTGAAGGTCTATAACCGCGCGAAGAAGGGAATCGTCATCTCTTCAATCCGTTTCCGTAATCCTGAAGGCGGTTTCTCAATGAATGTGGACGGTGTCAGCGGGTCGGTCTTCCACGATGTGGAGATCCGCGGCGGTGACTCGATCTTCGTTTTCATCGAGTGCTTCATTGACCCGACCGACGCCGACAAACCCTTCCTCCGCGAGGATGAGATCGAGTTCGTGACCAACGGCGTCACACAGACCGTACGCTGTGAAGCATACGGTCAGAATGTAGAACGGCTCCGCGGGCTGACCCTGACACAGGACATGACGCTCGACGACCGCCGTCCCTATGTGATTTTCGATTCGCTCGTTGTCGCAGAGGGTACTGTCCTCCGCGTCCTCCCGGGAACCCGGATGCTTTTCCACGACAAGGCGTCGCTCGTTGTCCGGGGCTCTCTGGACGTCCGCGGTGAGCCGGGACGCCTCGTCCAGATGCGTGGCGACCGCCTCGATAATGTCCTCCCCGATGTTTCATACGATATCATGTCGGGCCAGTGGGGTGGGGTACGTATCGCCTCCGGCTCTTTCGGAAATCATCTCGAATATGTCGACATGCGCTCGACCGTCTCCGGTCTCGTCTGCGACTCGTGTGCGGATCTCTCGCGCACGAAACTGACCCTCGTGAACTCCTGGCTCCACAATTCGCAGAACACGGTCCTGAGTGCGAAATACAGCAAAGTCGAAGCCTATGGCGTCTGCTTCTCCGAAGCCGGAGGGTCGGTCGTCGATCTGACCGGTGGAGAACATGTCTTCTCGCAATGCACGATAGCGAACAACTATCTTTTCTCCGCCATTTCCGGTCCCCTCCTGAACGTCGGCCATATCTTCCCGACCGATGATGAGCCGGTGCCCGATCCGGATCTGCCCTACATGAAACTCGAATTCGGGAACGGAATCATTTACAGCCCGTACGCCTCTATTCTGAATAAAGGTGATCTGACCGGCTCCGAAGTCTTCATCCGCTCGACTCTGCTCGGAGCGGAGGGAAAGGACGATGACAACTTCATCGGTTGTCTCTGGGATGAAGATCCTGATTTCTGCACCGTCAGGGAAGATTATTATTTCAACTATCACCTTCGTCCCGGTTCCCCGGCGCTCGGTGCCGGAGATCCCGCCCTGATAGCTCCTCAGACGGAACGTGACATCGACGGAATCCTGAGAACCGCCGACGGTCTCCCGGCCCTGGGCGCATACGCCGCCCCGCAGGAGCCCGGGGAGATGACGGAAAGTGGAAAATGATGCCGGAGAATGAACAATACCCCCTCCACCCACGTTCAAATATCAAAACAAAGAGACACTCTTTGACAGGATTGTCTCCCTAAAACATGAATAACACTATGGATAAACTCAGTTACGCCTGGGGTCTCGCAATGGGCAGCCAGCTCAAGGCCATGGGCGTCAAAGAAATCAACAGCGAGAGTTTCAAGGATGGCGTAAAAGTCGCTTTCGACGGCGGAACTCCCGAAATCACAACTGAAGAAGCACAGAAACTTATCAATGATTATCTCCAGGAACTCGAGGCCAAGGCAACAGCCGCAGCCAAGGAGGCCGGAAATAAATTCCTTGAGGAGAACTCGAAGAAAGAGGGCGTGAAGGTGACCGCAAGCGGCCTCCAGTATCGCGTGATCAAGGAGGGCACAGGCGCTCAGCCGACTGCCACAGACGAAGTGACGGTCCACTACACCGGAAAGCTTCTCGACGGTACCGTATTCGACTCTTCCGTTAACCGCGGTGAGCCGGCGACATTCCCCCTCAACCGCGTGATCCCCGGATGGACTGAAGGTGTCCAGCTGATGAAGGAAGGTGCGAAATATGAATTCTATATCCCGTCTGACCTCGCATACGGTCCCAACGGCGTACCTAACGCAATTCCCCCTCACGCAACTCTAATCTTTGAGGTGGAACTGCTCAACATCGGTCCCAAGAAGGAATCTAAACTCGTTGGTATTTAATCAGGATATTCAATGAAAATCAAAGCATTTCAGGCAGTGGCGACGGCAGCGGCCGTGGCCACGGCCTTTGTCGCAGTTTCATGCGGCTCTTCAAAAAAAGCAGAGAATGACACCTCCATGTCCGTCATCGAACAGATCGACGAGGAGGTTATCGGCAACACTGTCACAGGTGACACCGCTCAGTATGGCGCGGCTTACTTCGACAATGAAGCCAATAAAAAGTCGGCCGAAAATCCCGACGGTTTCGTCACCACTGAGAGCGGTCTGCGCTACAAGACCGTCAAGGAGGGAACAGGCGCATCGCCGAAAGCGACCGACGTCGTTTCCGTTCATTACGCCGGCAAGCTTGTCGACGGTACTCCTTTCGACTCTTCGTTCGATAGGGGAGAACCCGCGGAATTCCCGCTTAACCGCGTGATCCCCGGATGGACCGAGGGTCTGCAGCTGATGAAAGAGGGTGGAACGACAATCTTCTACATCCCCTCGAATCTCGCATACGGCGAACAGGGAACTCCCGGCGGTCCTATCCCGCCGAACGCTCCTCTGATCTTCGAAGTTCAGCTACTGAAAGTAAACCCGCAGTGATGAAAGCAACAGCAGCAATCCTATTACTGACACTGACGCTCTGCGCCTGTAAAGGGCGCACGGCGTCAGTGCCTGTATCTGACGGCGACACTGTCGAGGTCGTCGTCGGCACCGACGAAATGGAGGAGGACGCTTCCGACAGCGCCTTTGTCCCCGCCCGGGAAACCGCTCCCTCAGGCAACGCTTCCGAAACCCCCGAAACTCCTGAAACTCCTGAAACTTAATCCCACATCATAACCCCGCATTATGAACAAAATTCTTCTTCCTATTCTTCTTTTCGCAATCTCTCTCGGTGTCGTTTCGTGTCGGCAGAACGAGAGAGGCTTCTCTCTTACCGATATAAGCAACCCGACGGCCTCTGACTCCCTGATGTATTACCTCGGCCAGATCCGTGCCGTGAAATACTGGAAAGACGCTGAAAACGACTCGACCCTTCACGATCCCGACGCCAAGGAGGACTATATGGAGGGCATGAAAGACGCCCTCAAGGCGCTCGGCAAGTCCGATGCCTACATGATGGGCCTTCTCGAAGGCGCACAGCAGGCCGAGAATATCAGCACATACGCAAACAGCTACGGCATGAAGTTCAACCCCGACATCATGATCCGCAGCATGTATTCTGCCCTCCAGGCAGACTCCGTCGACAATCTTCCCGAGATTCGCAAACACTTCTATGCAATCCGCAATGCAATGGAGCAGGATCGCGACGAACGTGACACCGAACATGCCAGCGCCGCTCTGACAAAAGCCGCCGAACAGCTCGGGATGACACGTCTGACACCCGACCTCTGGAAAAAAATCCTGGTCAACGGTACCGGAGACAAGGTCGAGCGTGGTGACAGGATAGGGGTCGCGATGCAGATGACAACCATCGACGGACATAAAATTCCGATTCATCTCCCGACACAGCTCGTGCTCGGCGGACGCGTGATCTCAACCGTCTTCACGGATGCCGGTCTCTCGATGCGCTATGGCGAGACCAGCGAATTCGCAACGACAGCACTCGCGATCTTCGGATCCCATGCAGCCCAGCTTGATCTCAAGCCCGAGACCGTCCTGATTATCAAGATCGCAGTTCTCGGTGAAATAGACTCCTCCGACTCGAGCCTCGTGAACCCCTGAATCACCCCGGCTTAAGAGCGTGTGTCATAATTTGAACCAACCTTGAAATGTGGGGATGTTTCATAATTGACACGAGCAACAAATGTACGGACATGGCGTGCCATGTCCGATTTGGTAGTCAAGATGTTACATTTCTGACATTGCACGCAATGTCCCTACAATTCGACGATTCCATCATTTTGATACACCCTCATTGACAAACAAAATGTTAAGATTCGGAGACTGCATGCCGTCTCCGAACAAACAAAAATACGAAAAACGAAATGTCAGATAAAACCAATCTTCTCTTTGTGTGTCTCGGTAATATATGCCGGTCACCGGCCGCTCATGCGATAATGGAAGATGTCGTGGAGCGACATGGCGCATCAGACCGCTTCAATATCGACTCGGCAGGCCTCTATTCGGGACACGCCGGAGACCTCCCCGACCCGAGAATGAGGGCGCACGCAATCCGCCGGGGATACAGACTGACGCACCGAGCGCGGCCGGTTCGCCCATCGGATTTCGACAACTTCGATCTGATCATCGCCATGGACGACAGCAACTACGACCGCTTGCGCGACATGGCCCCGACCCCCGAAGCTCAGTTAAAAGTAGTGAAGATGATAGATTACACACGTCGCCATCCCTACTTCGACTGCGTCCCCGACCCCTACTACGAAGGAGCCGAAGGATTCGAGACCGTGCTCGATCTGCTCGAGGATGCCACCGAAGGCCTCTATGACAGCCTGACAGCCGAAGCCTGACAACCAACACTCTCCCGGAGCGTGTCTCAAAAGACGGATCCTCAAATAGTACGGACATGGCGTGCCATGTCCTCAAGACTGAAATCTGACACCCTCCCGGAGCGTGTCTCAAAAAGACGGATCCTCAAACAGTACGGACATGGCGTGCCATGTCCTCAAGACTGAAATCTGA
>CAYMTQ010000007.1:0-47679 GCA_964393395.1 uncultured Sangeribacter sp. | reverse complement strand
ATTAATGGTAAAGCGCTTTGAAAAAATTTTGAGGAAAACTGACATTCGCAAAAAGCTCAGATGACCTCATTATTTATGGGGGCGAGTCTTATAATAAAATTGGGGTATAGGTGCGTTAGGTAATTCGGAGGATTATCCCTGCCTATTTTGCATTTGGGGTCTAATCTGATATACCGACGAAACTCACATGAAAACATCAATACTGACTATTCTGCTCCTGGTGATCTCAAATATATTCATGACGATTGCCTGGTATGGTCATCTGCGTCTTCAGACAGCAGGATTTTCCAAGAACTGGCCTTTATATGTTGTGATACTGGTCTCTTGGGGAATTGCCCTGATTGAATATTGCTTCATGATCCCGGCAAATAAGATAGGGTATACCGAAAACGGGGGACCCTTCACACTGTTTCAGCTGAAGGTCATACAGGAGGTAATCACCTTGACGGTCTTCACCGTCCTGGCTATGTTCTTCTTCTCCGGCGAAAAACTGCACTGGAACCACGTCGCCGCCTTCTTCTGTCTCATCGCCGCCGTCGTCTTCGTCTTCTGGCCCAGCAAGTAAATCAGGATACTTTGACCCTTATAGCGTCATAGATCTTCAGGTAATTCCTTCTCAGCTGGTCAACATTCAGTCCGTTGTCAAGTGCTTCCCAGAATGTCTGTCCGTAAAATACGAAGACAAAGGTCTGGGCAAATACAAATGTGTCCACGTCGTTTGAGATTTCCCCTTTGGCTTGAGCATCCCTGAGTATATCGTTCCAGATGATCAGTTCATTATTGCGGTTCGTCAGATATTCATCGTGCAAATCGGGCACAATTTCCCTCAGTTGCATGAGAAACGAAAGATAAGCCTGACTTGCCTGTTGCACAGTGCATCCTTTGAGTAAGTCATGTAATGAATTCATCGTTCTGCCAATCGAAGCTGTATAGGATAAGATGAAGTCCTTTAGCGATTCGGGTTTCACATCCATCTTTTTGGTGATGTCCTGACGGTCAATCCAATATTTTTTGACGACCTTTCTATACAGGTCCATCTTGTTCTTGGCATGATAGAATGTCGCACCACGTGTCATTCCGGCTTCTTCCTCAATCTGTTTGAGCGATACGCCCTTGAACTGATGAAGCAGAAACATCTTGAATGCCGCATTATATAGTGTCTCCTGCCGGTTATTTTTATTTTGCATGACGATTACCGTTTTATGCCCTCCCCCGCGCTCAACAAATTTACGAAATTTTCTCTTTCGTGACCCCGTCTCATCAAAATTGATTTGTCTCCCAGGCTACGTCGGACCCCATTTGTTGGGACATGGCGTGCCATGTCCGACTTGATAGTCAATCTGTTAGATTCCGGACACGGCGTGCCATGTCCCAACAATTGGACGATTCTGCCATAAATGGACGATATGAAAAATGAGGAAGGTGAAGGTAGAACGATGTGCGGAGTTCGGATTTATTGAAGTGATATTGTTTAATGGGTTGGTGGTTAAGAGGATAGGGAAGATAGATACAAAAGATTCCGGCTAAAATAAAGATATTAAACGGTATCCTTTATCCAGAAAAAATAGCTTAAAAGGGAAAATATTGGTTAAAATATTTTCTTATATAACAATATCATTCTATATTTGCGCTGATCAAAACGCAAAGATCAACTGATTCTTGCGGTTAACAGACCAAACGGTATCTAATGATTCACCAGTCAGAACGACTGTCATTTGACAAAAACTCATGAAGATCCGACGAATCAATAACTAACCTAAAACAAGCAAATTAATAAACAAGATCTATGGATAGACTCAGTCCATTCCGGTGTTCCGGACCATTCATATTACTTCCGGCCATTCTCTGTTGCGTCGGATTCAACCGGTCTTATTCCGACGAGGTGCTTCCACGGCTGATCTTCACCGGCAACGCAGCGGAGAATAAGGAGGTGTCTCTCGACGAATATAACCGAATCGAATTCGGTGACAACTCCATGTTTGTGAAGAGCAAGAAGGATCCCTCAGCCGTCATCGAACTTCCTTATTCCGACTTCAGCCGTTTCTCGGTGAGCGAGGATCTCCTTTCCGGAGTCGGTCTGACAGAAGTCAACGGCTCATCAATATGGTGGGATGCCGAGTCCGGGGCCCTGCATCTCGACACAAACACTACAGCGGTCAGTGAAGTCCGAGTCTTCAATCTTTTCGGCATGCAGGTGATGTCAGCCGAAATGCGCGGTGGTGACATCCTTGAGCTTAGTTCTCTGCCCAATGGCATCTATGTGGCCACAGCATCGTGCGGAGACGGCATCCACAAGATCAAATTTGTGAAATAATCCAGAAATATCACGTCAATGAACACCAATAAGTTTGTAAAAACAATATTTACCGCTTGCCTATGTCTCATAACTCTGAGTGGCCAATCTGAAAAGACAAAGGTTATCCGGATCTTCAAAGGTAGCCAACAGGTGGGCGAATTCGTTGCTTCAAATGTTGATTATGTGGAGGTTGCGGATCCTGTGGATAATAAGATCAACGGTCACGAATATGTTGATTTAGGACTTCCGAGCGGTCTGAAGTGGGCATCATGCAACATGGGTGCGGAAGCACGCAATCAATACGGCAACGTCTACTTCTGGGGTGATACTGAACCCAAGTCTTCAACTAACAACAAATGCATGACTACAGGGGTCGAGCTGGATGACATCTCAGGCAACCCGGACTATGACGCGGCCCGCGCCAAATGGGGATCAACATGGCGACTGCCGACTAAGGAGGAAGCTGAGGAACTGTTATCAAATTGTAAAATTGTCTATCGTAACGATAAAGGGGCTCCCGGTATGCTTGCGACGGGTCCTAATGGTAATCAGATCTTTTTCCCCTTTGACTCCTATGAGGATGGAGCAGCATATCAATGGACTTCCACTCCCGGTGATACGAATTCTAAAGCAACGTATTTACTCTTCTATAAAACTAATAATAAAACTAATACTGCAGACCGATCAAAAACATACTCCATCCGTCCTGTTTCCGAGTGAAGGAAAGGTTTCTATGGCTAAGAACTTGAACCTTCTTCCATCGAAATATTACACCTTCCCGGAGTTAATACAGGGTATTAATTTGAAAGAAACATGAAAAAAAAGATATCACAGATAGCCATTTTTTGTCTGATAGCACTGACATGCGTGGCAAAACCACAAAAGGTCCTACGCGTTGTTTGTGAAGGCGAAATACTTCAGGAATACCATCCCGGCGAGTTTGATGCAATCGAGTATCTGGAGTCCGAGTCGGTAAAAGGGGAAATAAACGGATATGAGTATGTCGATCTTGGGTTGCCGAGCGGAGTGAAATGGGCGACATGCAATATAGGTGCCAACAGTCCGGAAGAATATGGAGACTATTATCAGTGGGGTGAGACAGATGTCGAAGAAGAGCCCACAAAAGAAAACTGTTCGACTTGGTTGGTTCAAGATATGGATGAAATATCCGGGAATCCCGAATATGATGCTGCACGTGCCAATTGGGGATCTACGTGGAGGATGCCGACATATTATGAGATGAAGGAATTATTAGACTTCGGTGAATGGCGGGACGGATTCTTGAATGGAGTAGCCGGAATGAAAGTGACGGGTCCAAACGGTAACTTTATATTTCTCCCTTATACGGGTTATCGGTATGGCAATGAGGTAAGCGGCCTTCCCGGAATCGTAGGATCAATTTGGATATCCAGGGGGTCAGGAAAGTATAATGCATCACGCGGATATTATTCCCTTGAAACCCAACATCAAATAATGCAGTCAAGATACTTAGGAATTCCTATCCGTCCTGTATCGAACTGACGCGGGCGTTGTTCCTAATCAACAGGTATCATATGCTGCGAGACGCACCAAACAAATATGGTGCGTCTCGCTACGTTTAAATAAACCGTTATGCAGACATTGTCAGGACCATTTCCTATCTTAGTTCCACCGTTAGTCCCATAGCAGAAACTATGCGGTAAAAAGCCGAAATAGAAGGTATGGTGAGACCTCTCTCTACACGGGAAATATAGCTTTTGTCTGCACCGATTTTTTCTGCAAGTTCGGATTGGGTCATTCCGGATTCTTTACGTGCATCAAGTAATATTTGAGCGTTATATTCCTCCCAAGCCTGATCTTCAGCACGTCTACGACTTTCAGTACCTGGAGCACCAAATGTCTGATTGAGTTCTTCACTAACACTGTAAGTCTGCATTTTTGTCCTCATAATATTCTTTTTTAAGTCGTTTAGCTTTAGTTATCTCACTTCTCGGTGTCTTCTGAGTTTTTTTTCTGAACGCGTTGAAAAGAATTACCAGTTTTTCACCATCATATATAAAAAAGATGCGGAATTCATTATTTCCATAATTTACACGAAATTCGTATATATCATCTTCAATATATTTTATAAAGTGAGAAGGGATTCTTTCTGTATCGGAGAATAAAAGCAGGGCTCTCCGTATCTTCAGTTGCTCTTTTTCGCTTAGCTTATACATGAAGTCACGGTAGTAATCCTTATATGCAATAATCTCTCTGACCATATTGCAAAATTAAGAAAAGTTGTTCAATTATACAACATTTCAAGGTAAGAATAGTTGACCTCTGCAATGGTGGCGATCAGAGGGTTTCGAAGGGGCGGCCGGAGATGCGTTCGATGCCTAACACGCAGAAGGCGGCTGCTTCGGCGTCGGCGATGGCATTGTGATGGTGCTGAAGGTCGAATCCGCATCGTTTGGCAACGGTTGGCAGCTTATGGTTCGGCAGGCTCCGACCGAATACCTTTCTTGAAGCGGTGCAGGTACAGTAGAATTTATAATCAGGGTATGGCATCTCAAATCTCCGGAACGCCGCTTTCAGACAACCTTCATCAAATCGGCTGAAATGAGCGACAAGCGGCAGTCCTTCGATCAACTGCTCAACCTCAGCCCAAACTTCCGGAAAAGTGTCGGCATCGTCAGTATCCTCTTTTGTCAGTCCATGTACGGCAACATTTCCCGGTGCGTAATAGTTAGGGACAGGATGAATCAGTTTATAATACTTTTCCTTAATTTCTCCATTTCTCACGACAACAATCCCGACACTGCAAACGCTTGAGCTGTGTCTGTTAGCTGTTTCAAAATCTATTGCGGCAAAATCTTTCATGTTTTCTTATACTTTCTTCTGGTGATTTATAAAGTTCTCTGTTCGAAGAGTTAATGACACCCGGTTTCAAGAAATGTTGACAATACGAGGGAGTGTTAACATCGTTATTGAGGTAGATGGAGTCTTATTTGGTTTAAATTTTGTAATTTTGGATCACGTCAGCAAGAAAATCTTGCTTTTAAATAACGTTTCGCACAGTCCGATATTATCATGACAGCACGCTTGGATCTGACGGAGGAATTTTTTGACTATGTCAGAAGAAATAAGATGGCCGATCCGGCTCGTCTCAGGTTGGAAAGCCATGGGAAGCATTTCGATTTTAATGTAGATCTCGCCATAACCCAGATTGAGTGTCGCCGGAAGTTCTCACGCAAGCTGTCTTACTTTACAGATAATAAGCGGTTTGTCTTTCCTTCGGTTGTCGCCGGTGAGCAATCTACAAATGAGTATGTGGCGCGTTATCACACTACGTTGTTGGAGGATACCTCAGAACTGATTGATATGACTTCAGGTCTCGGAATCGACTCGATGTCGTTCGCAAAGGCAGGATGTCGCGTGACTGCCATTGAGATTGATGAATTCAAGGCTGCTTGCCTTAAATGGAATTCCGAAGCAATGGGCCTTTCAGATATGAGAGTCGTTTGTGGGGATTCCGTCGAGATTATTGAAGAGATTCTGAAAGAGGGGGAGACAGTGTTTATTGATCCGCACAGACGTGATTCGGGAGGAGGAAGGGTTTACGGGCTGAAAGACTGTCTTCCTGATGTCCGTTCACTTCTTCCTTTATGGAGGGGCAAACATTCAAAAGTCTGGCTTAAACTCTCTCCGATGCTCGATATCGAACAGACTGTGCGTGAATTGCCGGGGACTGTCCGGATCTCTGCCGTATGTTTTAAAGGGGAGTGCAAGGAAATTCTGGTATATTGGGATCATGATTCCTCTGTTAATGAGAACGATATAGAGCTCTCTGCCGTAGATATTGATGAACATGGAATCATATCCGATTTCAGATGCACGAGAGAATTCGCGCGCGTGCCCGCTCCGGTGGTGTCAGAGCCTGCAGAAATAGAGCCTGGACATTATCTGTATATCCCCTCGGCCGGAATGATGAAGCTTGGGGCTTGGGGTGCAGTGTGTGCAAAATTTCCGGGACTTCTGAAGTTTTCATCATCGACTCCTCTGTTCACCTCAATGTGGTATTACCGGACATTTCCGGGACGTGTACTTATGATCGACTCGTTTCCTGGCTCTTCAGAGCTCAAGAAACTCAAAGGAGAGAGAATAAATGTGGCGGTCAGGAATTATCCCATGACCGCCGAACAATTGTGCAGAAAGACCGGAATCATCTCCGGTGGTGAGAATTGGCTGATAGGCGCCAAGGCGGGAGCGAAGTCCCGTCCTGTGCTGATGTTTTGCAAACCGGTCGAAGACTAACCCGAATCAGGCCTCCCGGGTTTAGCCAATACAAAATTCAATTTTATGAGATGGAGTCTTAGACCCCGTTTCTCAGAACTTAAATCCGCAGGAAAGGAAAATCTGATGATCGTTCAAACCGAGGTCAGCTCTCGGTGAGCTTTCCTGGACGCCCGGATAAGCGGGATAAGGCCTGTACTGCGCAGACAGATGTTTGTAGACATAAGCCGCATCGACATAGAAACTTCCTACCTTATAACCCAGACCGCAGGTGATATAATTCGTCGTGTTGTTCAGACGATAGTCAGTCATTGTTCCTGAGGGGAAGATCTCTGTCTTATTATCATAAGCCTTGACTGTGGTCGGAGAACTTACGAAACTGTATCCGGCACGGACACTGAATCTGCTTGTGACCCGATACTCGGCACCTAAACGCAAAGTATGCTGCGAACGGTAGTATTCCTTGATATCCTTGTTGGTATTGTAGAACGAATCGTAATCACCCCAGACTTCCGATCTCGTTGCAGGCTGCTGAGGCGACGGACGCCAATAGCCATCCCAGATGTCTCCCCAATAATAATCACCATATCCGTAGTCATACCCGTAATCGTATGCTGAGCTTTCGCTCATTTTCATCTTGTCGTATGGTGACCATTCATAGTCGGCTGAAAGAATGAACCGGCCCCCGACAACGCCGGCAATGCTGGCGATAAGCTTCATCGGGGTGCGGAAATTAAATGTATCGCTTCCCCTCACGCCATTGTTGGTCTGGACCGTCTGCATTGTCCATCCTTCATCCGGATTAGGGAAACGGACACCTGCTATAAAGGACTCGGACATATTGTACCAAGTCGGCGTGTGAACCGCGAACCCGAGGCGCAGTTCCTGGATCGGCTTGACGATAACGCCGATCTTATAATTGAAGCCAGTTCCCGAAGCGTGATATTTGTTGGAGAAAAGGAACTGGTTGTTATCGACGACCTGTCCGTTGACAAAGGCATTCTGAAGGTTCTCGCCCCAGTCGGAAGTCTGGTTATATGAAAGTGATGTGATTCCAAAATCCATACCCCAGAAGACCACATTGCTGATGTTGCCCCCGAGAGCGATGTTATATTCATCGACGCTTCCGCTTTCCTGAACGTCAAACGTGCCTATTCCCGAAGTGCCGTCGGTCCATTGACCCTCCCATTCAAGAAACTCCTCATTGTTGGAGCCTTCCGTATAATAGTAAGGTGACATCAGATAGCTCTGGAAAGCGAGTGTACTGATCCAAGGGGCACTGCTGTCATACGGGTCGTTCCAGTTTTCCTTCGCAACACTTTCTTCCGTTACACCGCCGGAGTTGGATACGGCAGCGATGTAATTTGAAAGTGAATTGGCAAGTCCCATGGAACCTTTATAACGTCGGGAGAAAGAGGCCGCTTTGTTATAAGTGAATCCCAGATTGATATTAGGAACAGCCGACGAATTGAGTTTGAGCGTCCAGACAGCCCCCACGTTGTTGACCCAGAATTTCGTCTTGTCCTCACTGAAGGAACCGAGATTGGTTTTTGACTTTGAATTCTGAAAGTCGAGGTCGAATGTTATTCCTACCTCCGAGTTTCGGTAAACGCCGATGCCACCCGGGTTTTGGGAAAGGGACGAAAGGTCACCTCCGAGAGCGCCGAAGGCTCCTCCCATGCTCATGAACCGTGCTGTGCCCTTCATGTCAGGCTGCGCCAGACGGAAGGCATCTATCGCACCCTGGGCACAGACGTCAGGACTATATGTCAGACATGAAAGTGTCAGGCCTGCTGAAAGAAATATGGCTTTTTTCATTGCTGATGTATTTAGAGACGCGATCTGTTGAAATATTTAGAGACAGACTCTGATGAAATATATCAGACGCACTCTGCTGAAATATTTAGAGACGCTCTCTGAATTTAAAAATCGGTTAACGGCGTCCTCCGCGTCCTCCGGAACTTGCACCTCTCGAACCTGAAGAACGGCTGCCTGCAGAAGAGCTTCTGCCTGAGGATCCGGAGGGACGGCTGACGGAAGTTGATGAGTTGCGCGAGGGTCTCGATACACTCTGAGTGCTGTTTGAGCCACGGTTTGTGGTCATTCCTCTTCCGGAATTGACAGAATTGTTATTGTTCACCACCGAGCCTGCTGAAGTTCCTCGGTTGCCGGCAGGCGTCGACGTCGTAGTTCCTTTGTTGCCTGTCATTCCACGGTTACCGCCGATACTGTAGATTGGTCGCGTCGAAGGTGCGCCCTGATGATTAGGTCGGGTCACCTGTCCTCCGGGACGTACCGTCACGGGGTGTGAACTACCCGGACGGCTGACAGAAGTGGCGGGACGACCGACACTGTGTCCTCCGCCGTAGGTATATCCCCTGCGTGGAGGTTGCCAACCGTAATTAAGCGGTCGGTTGCGCCCCGGTGTGTAGGCAACGGCCGGTCTGTAATAGTGGTGATGGTGACCCCAGCCCCAGCCGGGTCCATAACCCCACGATGGACCCCAGGCCCAGGACGGTCCCCAATTCCAGGAGAAACTCCAGGACGGCCCCCAGTTCCATGACCAGGAAGGAGCGTACCAATAAGGATTGTTCCATCCCACGCTCCATCCCCAGTTGGTTGGGTAGTAATAGGGAGAATACCACGAAGCCGGTGCATAGCCCCACGGGGAGTAGATCGATGAGAAGGCAGGTCCATTGATGTTATATATGACCTCGACATTGCCATAGCTGTTTTCAAGAACAGAGGCAAGAAGATCTGAATTCTCAACTACAATTGTCGGATTATAGAACTTCTGGATCTTCTGAGTATAGACGAAGTCTTCTCCCGATTCGGCATAAGCACCGATTGTGTCGATGGGAGAGGAATAATACTGACCGCGACGGTTGTATGCATCCACATCCATCGAGTTGAAGTCGCTTATGTAGTTGGAAGACTGAGTCTTCTTCGATGTCTTAGCCTTTGCTTTGGAAGGATCATAATATATGTCGTCGACAAAATCGTCGGCGAACGCACCCATATATGAAGTCGCCAGAAGGGCAGCGAAAAGTATCCAGTTCTTCTTCATATCATTAAGTTTTAAGGAATTCTCATTCTTTTTTCTAAACATTAGACCATTGGCGTCAGTTTAGGTTTATCACTAAAATTCTAAAATAAAGTTAAGACCTTATTTTATCAACGTAGATATTCTATTCGGTAATCCTTCGGGAAGTAGAAATCCAAAGCCACTGAGAAAGTCTATATAGGTATCTCTTTCCATGCAGGTTATTCAGTTATATGTGAAGGTATCAAAGTAATTTTGATTCTCGGAATTGTCATTCCGGAGCATTTATTTCCTCCAGAAAGTACGGGTCAGAAGAATAAGGATCGTGAATATCTCGAGACGGCCGACAAGCATCACCATTGCCAGTATCCATTTAGCGATCTTAGGCATGGTCGAATAGTTGATCATGATGCCCGTCGGATTGTCACCCATTCCGGCATTGGAGATCGCGCAGGCAACACTGTAAAATGAATCTTCGATCGAAAGTCCCATGATACTGAGCAATGTTGCCGCAACAAGGATGACAAGGATATAGAGAAAAAGGAACGCAAGAACCCTCTGGACTACAACATAGCTTGTTCCCCGGCCATTGATGCAGACCGTGGTGACTGCAGAGGGATGAATTAACCGATAGAACTCATTTTTCAGAAATCTGAAGAGCACGAGAACACGGTCAACCTTAGCACCACCTGATGTGCTCCCCGCACATGCTCCGATCAGCATCATGATAACCGTCACTATTGCTGCCAGAGGACCCCATTGGACAAAATCCGGCTCACTTATTCCGGTTGATGAGAGTATGCTGACTGCCTGGAAAAGCGGATCGATCAGAACGTCGTCCCATTCGAAAACGCGGCCCGACAGCCATGCGCTGAGAGTCAGCAGCACATATCCGCCTCCAATGAAATAGAGGTACCATCTGAGCGCGTCACTTTTCAGAGCCTCCTTGAATTTGCCGTGAACTATCTTATAGACAAGTGTAAAGCTGATGCCTCCCAATGTCATGAAGATTGTCATCACGATCTTGATATAAATGCTGTGGAGATCCGCAACGGTCTGGTCTGATGTGGCGAACCCTCCTGTAGACATAGTCGACAGTCCGTAACACACGGCCGAAAAGAAGTCCATGTCAGACACATTCAGCAACAGGATCAGTATTGCAGTCAATATGATGTAGATTCCCCATAGTGACTTGGCTGTATAGCTGACGCGAGGCCTGAGCTTGTCGTGTGTGATACCCGTCACTTCGGCATTGAACATCAACATCCCCCCTTGGGTGTTCAGCATCGGAACGACAGCAAGTGTAAAGAGTATGATACCGAGACCGCCGATCCACTGCTCGATACACCTCCACAGCAATATTGACTTTGGAATGCCGTCAAGAGTAGGAAGGACTGATACTCCCGTAGTAGTGAATCCGCTCATGGTCTCGAAGAAAGCATCCGTGACTGATAGATGCGTACCGGAAAAAAGGAAGGGGAGCATTCCGAACAAAGAGAGAATCACCCATATCAGGCCGGTCAGCAGAATTGCCTCGCGTCTTCCCATGTCCCTGGAATGGAGCCGGATGCTCATCAATAGAAATGCTGCGCCGAGAGTTATTACGATCGACGTCAGAAACGGCCAGCCTCCATTGTCACCCGAGAAAAAACCGACAATAAGGGGAATGGTCATGAAGCCGGCCTCAATCATTAGAAGCCAGCCGATGACCCTCAGCAGCATCGGGAAATTGATATATTGTTTTTTCTTGAAAGAAAGCACGGATCTTTTCTCCTTACTTAGTCGCTTATTACTCTTTTAGGCCTGACCAATCAACCTTTGCGGTGTCTCACTTAAACCACTTCTCGATTTTATTGATCGTTCCCGTCAGACAGAAGACCACTACATAATCTCCCGCCTGTATGTGTGTATTACCCCCGACGAGTCTCGCTTCGTCATCCCTCACCATTGCCGCGAGCGTCATTCCGAATGGCAACCGGAGATCTTTCACCGGAGCTTTGGTGATTTTCGCGTCCGGCATAACCTCCAGTTCGGCCACTTCCGCATCCGCGAGCGTCAGGAATTTCGAAGTCTCCGTGTCGGAGTCGAGGAGCATCTGGAAAATCTTCGAAGAGGCGAGAAGTTTTTTGTTGATGGCGGTTCCGATGTTCAGGTTCTCCGCCTGACTCAGGAACTGTAGGTTCTCGACGTCTGCTATAGTCTTGCTGACTCCGAACTCCTTCGCCGTCAGGCACGAGAGAATATTGGTTTCGGAACTTTCGGTCAAGGCCATGAAGGCATCATACAGATAGATGTTGTTTTCGCGCAACACCTCGATGTCGCGGCCGTCCCCGTGGACAATGTCGCAGTCAGGGAGCATGGTCGCCATTTCCTCGCAATGTTCCCGGTTGAGGTCGATGATCTTGATGTTGTATTTGTCATGAAAACGTTTCGCAAACCGCATGGCGATGCGGCTTCCTCCCATGATGAGAACTTTGCGTATGACCTTCTTCTTTTTTCCGCATAATTCCCGGACCTCATTGACGAACGGGGGAGTGGTGATGAAATAGACAATATCGTTGGGCTCGATAGAATCGTTACCTCCCGGAATGATGGTCTCACTGTTTCGTTTGATAGCTGAGACATGGAAATCATGAGCCTTCACCGGAAGATCCTTCATCTTTACTCCGGCAAGAGGTGAATCCTCATAAATCTTCACCCCTATCAGAAGCAGTCTCCCTTCACGTAGCTCTCCCCAGTAGCGGGCCCAGTTGTGGGCAAGTCCGATATTTATTTCCTCGGCGGCGAGATTTTCAGGATATATCAGCGCATTCACTCCGAGTTCCTTTAGAATTTCGCCATTCTCCTTGATCAGGAATTCAGAATTGTCGATTCTGGCGACTGTCCTTTTCGCTCCGAGTTTATTTGCTATTGCACAAGAAGTGATGTTCCGCGTCTCAAAAGGTGTGACGGCAATATAAAGGTCAGCTTCGCCGACCCCGACATTGCGCAGGGCATCAAACGATGATGTCGACCCGCACCATGTCATCAAGTTGTAATTAGCATCAATTACATCAAGCTTCGATTGGTCCGAATCGAGAAGAATTATATCCTGATCTTCGTTGCTTAGAAGTTTCGCAAGATGCGAGCCAACTTCCCCTGCACCGGCAATGACTATTTTCATCTTTGTGCTCCGTCAGAAATCACTTTTTTTTCTTGTAATAGATTCTATGTAAAAAAGTTGAAATAGATTCGTCGTAAAAAAGAATGTCATTTCTCCGTCTCCATCTCGTTTATGACATGGAAAATATCAAGGGGACCATATCCGCACTTCTCTTTCAGCTGGCTGACAGTTCCCTGATGAATCCATTTGTCCGGTACTCCGAGAATCTTGAGATCCGGATTCAGCTTCAGATCGTGTAGCACCTCCGTGACGGCTGATCCGAATCCGCCGGTGATGCTTCCATCTTCAACGGTGATGATATTCTCGTGTGTTTCGGCAATCTTTCTTATAAGATCCTTGTCGATCGGCTTCAGCCAGACCATATCATACAGGTCAGCTTTTCCTCCCCGGGCACGCCAAAGATCGATCGCGGCGAGCGCATCTTCGCGGACCGGTCCGATGGTCAGCACGGCTGTCTTTGCCTTGCCATCTCCGTTATACAGGAAACCCTTTCCTTCCTCAATGGGTTCGAAGGGGGTCTTCCAGTCCGGAGTCGTGGCTTTCCCTCTCGGATACCTGATCGCCATCGGAGAATCCTGTTCAAGAGAATGGGCCATAAGGTCGCGCAAGGTCTTTTCGTCTGCCGGTGACGCAATCTTGAGTCCCGGAATACATCTGAGATATGAGAAATCGAACAGACCGTGATGAGTCACTCCGTCTTCTCCGACGAGGCCGGCCCGGTCAATGCAGAATGTAACGGGGAGACCCTGAATGGCCACGTCATGAATAATGTTGTCGTAGGCGCGCTGAAGGAACGAGGAGTAGATGGCCACGAAGGGACGTTTTCCTCCGGCGGCCAGTCCCCCGGCAAAAGTAACCGCGTGACCTTCAGAAATTCCGACATCAAAAGCCCTGTCGGGATGTGAATTCAGGAGATGGCTCATTGAAGTACCAGAAGGCATGGCGGCAGTGATTCCAACAATGCGTTCATCCTTATCGGCCAGTTCGACGAGCGTGCGCCCGAATACTTCCTGCCACGGCAAAGGATCCTGAGTGTCTGACTTCTTCACTTTTTCCCCCGTCTTAGGATCGAATTTTCCGGGCGCATGCCACGACGCGGGGTTCTTTTCAGCTTCAGGAAATCCCTTACCTTTGGTTGTCCGCAGATGAAGTATGCGCGGACCTTCCATGTCCTTGACTTCCTGAAGCACTTTGACCACTTTCTTCACATCGTGTCCGTCAAAAGGTCCGAAATACCGGATGTTCAGTCCTTCGAAAATGTTCTGGCCTCCGGAGATGAACGACTTCAAAGAGTTGTTAAGTCTCAGCAGGCGACCTCTCTTGTCATCTGTAATCAACCCCTTGTTTCTGAAGAACTGATATGTCTTGTGACGCCATTTATTGTAGCCCTTTGAAGTGGTGATGTCGGAAAGATACCTGTGAAGGGCACCGACATTGTCGTCGATGCTCATATCGTTGTCATTCAGGATGATCAGCAGATTGTTGGGATTGTTAGAAACATTATTGAGACCTTCGAATGCGATTCCGTTGCTGATCGAAGCGTCACCGATGACAGCCACAGTCTTGCGCTTCTCGTGTCCAGGTGTATTACGGTCGGCAATCGCCATCCCGAGCGCGGCGGAAATGGAATTTCCAGCATGGCCGGCCATGAAGGTGTCATATTCGCTCTCAAGAGGTGAGGGAAATCCGCTGAGTCCGTTGAGTGTCCTCTGTGTCGGGAAAGCATCTCTTCTTCCGGTCAGTATCTTATGGGCGTATGCCTGATGTCCGACATCCCAGACGAGATGATCTTCGGGGGTATTGAATACGTAATGAAGCGCGACAATGAGCTCGACCGCCCCCATGCTTGATCCGAAATGGCCCGGATTCGCAGAACAGCTGTCGATTATGAATTGCCGCAGCTCTTCGCAGACGCGCGGAAGATCTTCCTGGGATAATTTGCGGAGATCAGCCGGTGAATTGATTTCTGCCAAAAGCGAGCTTTCGGGCCCTTTGCCTGTAACTGAATTATCTGATATGGTCAAAACATTTTCCTGACTCATTCCAAATGGCATTTTATGTAACCCCTTCTTATTTTTCCGGCTTTCTGAAATATTTCTTCCAAAGCGGAACGAAAATGATTATTCCGGAGGCGACAATCAGAAAAACGTTCTTGGCAGTGAAGCCTCCGGCGGTGGTAAGCATAGCCCAGACGAGCCAACACCACACCAGCGCAAGCACTATGACGCCTATGATCCGGGATGAGTTCATATTAAATCAGAATTCCGGTTAATTTGATCCCTTCTCTAAAATTTCAGAACAACGGGTCCTGAGACCCTTTCTTAAAATTTCAGAGCCACCGGGATCTTGAAAGTGCGGGTACGATGAAGCCGTCCTTCCAATATGCAAAGATAACATAAAATGTTTGATTCATCAAATGTGAACAGCGTTCATTACGGTACTGTCCTGAGTAACCGTGTGATGTCCGGTTCCGTCTGGCACTTCTTCGCCCGAAACTGTTTCGGCCGGGTTGGAAAGTGTATCAGTGGATTCCTGTTTCTTCACCGTTTTCTTGCCGTCCGGATCAGCCTTCGGCCCTGTCCTGCGCGTTGCGACCGACGGAACATAATAGCCTTCTTCTCTGTTGACAGCCATATCTCTGTAGCCCGGAGAGACGATGACAGGCATACCTGAATCGACATACTGGATTATGTCCATTATATTCTCGTTCGTTACCCTGATGCAGCCGTGGCTTCTCCTGTGGCCTATCGACCAGGGTGCTACTGTTCCGTGAATACCAATCTGAGTTGTCACGGGAATATTCAGACGAATGAATCGCGGCCCGAACTGTCCTTTGACGTCCGATGTCTTGCCGTCATCATCCGTATATAGCCATTCTTCAGAGTTATACACCGCCTTGGCCGAGAAAAATCCTTCGGGCGTGCGGTTGTCTCTCTGCTTGTGTTTTGTGCCGTAATTCTTGGAACAGGCCATCCCCATTCTCCTGATCTCGACACCGAATCTGTCGAACACGACGAGCTCCATCTCGGCTTTGTCTACAATGAAGAAGTAGGGGTGTTTTGAATTGAGAAGTTTCTCGGTATAGCTGAGTTCGTCCTCTGCCATTCTCGGAAGAATTCCGCTCATGTAGCGCGAACTGTCCGGCGATTCGCGCATATAAGTGACTGCTTCTGTAGCTGAGTTGAATTCAAGTTTCTCCGGTTCCTTAACTTTCTCCGGTTCCTCGACAGAATCGGTGAAAGCGGTAACAGTATCATAATCATCATTGACCATCACGATATGATGATCCTTCCGGCAGCCCGACAGAGCCAGACAGCTCAGCAATGCTATCACAGCGGGTAAAACCGCAGATTGTTGCAGTCTTTTCGTGATTGCATCGCAATATCCTGATGTATGTCGGCACTGTCTTTTCATCATCTGATATAGATTGGAATAGCCGGTGTATTCTGAAAAATTCACCCGGGAAACTACTTTCCCGGGTGAAAGCTATAGCTTTAACAACAGCGACACGCGAAAGGGTCACTCGTTTGCTGTTTTTCTTATCTTCTGTCTTAACTTTTTCAATTGGGTTCTTCTGAACCCTTCCTGTATCTTTGAGATATGATGTTTGCGGAACAGGTAATTATTTCTTTATTCCGTCGCGCTTCAGCATAGCATCGATTGAGGGCTTCTTGCCACGGAATTCGATATAGAGTTCCATGGGATCGACAGTGCCGCCGCTCTGAAGAATCTTGCGGAACTTGCCGGCTGTCTTCTTGTCGAAGAGACCGTTTTCAAGGAATGCTTCAAATGCGTCGGCATCAAGCATCTCCGCCCATTTGTAGCCATAATAACCGGAAGAATAACCACCCGAGAAAATGTGACCGAACGAGGGTGAGAGAAGCACTCCTTCTACAGGCTCGAATATCTTGACAGGTTCAATTGCCGCATACTCGAATTCCGCGATGTCATCAGAACAACGGAAGGGTTCTGTCCGCGTATAATAAGCCATGTCGAGGAAACCGAATCCGAGCTGTCTCATGCAGGCGTATGCGGCTGCATACTGTGAGGCCTTCACGAACTTGTCGACAAGATCTTTGGGCATCTTCTTTCCGGTCTTGTAGTGCTTGGCGAATGTATCGAGGAACTTGCTTTGTGTCAGGAAGTTCTCATTGAACTGAGAAGGAAGTTCAACGAAATCGTGATATACGTTTGTTCCGGACAGGGATTCATATTTTGCTTCGCTTGAGAGACCATGAAGCGAGTGGCCGAATTCATGAAGGAATGTCTCGACCTCATACGGTGTCAGAAGAACCGGATCATTACCGACGGGCTTCGAGAAGTTCATGACAATCGAGATCAGAGGCAGATCGCGGTTACCTTCGTCATCCTTTACTTCGGGACGATATTCGGTCATCCATGCTCCGGGCGCCTTTCCGGGACGGTAATAGAAGTCGGTATAGAGAATACCCAGAATCTTGTTGTCGGGTCCATAAACCTCGTATGCAGTCACATCAGGATGATAGACAGCAATATCCTTGTTAGGCTTGAATGTATAGCCATAGAGCTTTGTTGCCAGACCGAAGACACCCTTGATGGTGTTGTTGAGCTCAAAATAGGGCTTCATGTCTTCGTCATTGAACGAATAACGGGCCTGTTTCAGCTGATCGCTCCAGTAAGAGTAATCCCAAGGCATCAGCACGAAGTCCGGACCTTCGGTCTCTCGCGCGAAAGCCTCGACCTCGGCGATTTCTTTCTTCATCGGTTCGGTATAGGCATCTTTCAGCTGATTGAGCATCTCATAAACACCTTCGGGGTTAGCAGCCATTGTGTGCTTAAGGGTGAGTTCGGCATGGTTCTTGTTACCAAGAAGCTGAGCGATCTCCATACGCACATTGGCGATATCCTTCAGGATCTGACGGTTGTCGAATTTGCCACCGACGTTGCGTCTTCCATAAATGCGGAAAAGCTTCTCTCTCATCTCTCGATCCTGGGCATATTTCATGAAGGGAGCATAGCTCGGAGCATAGACAGTGAAGAGATAAAGTTCCTCATTGTCAGGCTTCCCTTCTGCTTCAAGAGCACTTTTAGCCTCGCTTCTTGCAGCAATCTTGAGAGACTCCGGGATTCCCTGAGTTCTGGATTCCGGAACGAAAAGACGCATTTCAGGATCCTGCATGTGGTTTGTCAGGTTCTGGGCAAACTTTGTCGTGAGTTCAGACAGTTCGGCTGAGAGCTTCTTGTATTTTTCACGGTCCTTTCCTTTGAGGTTGGCGCCGTTATTCGCAAAAGAATCATAAGTTTCTGTCAGGAGCCTCATGTCTTCGGGAGACAGATCTGTCCTGCTCCCGCGGGTGTCATATACTTTCTTGATGCGGTCCCAGAGTTTCTCATTGAGAACGATATTGGCACCTTCCTCAGCGAGAATAGGGGATACCTTGGCCATCAGATTCATCAACGCTTCGTCGCCTGTGGCATGCTCGACATTGCTCAGAGCGAGCATGGCGAGTGTCAGTGTGCGCGATGAACGGTCATAGGGCGCGATAGTATTTTCAAATGTCGGTGCTTCAGGATTTGAAACGATCTGATCGATGATACGCTTCTGATCTGCGATACCCTGCATGACTGCCTCTTCATAGTCGGCAGGTGTGACGACTGAGAAATCAATTGTCCCGTAAGGACGTCCCGATGTATTGAGCACCGGGTTTGCTCTCTGGGCGTCGGCCGGTGTGGCAAACGTCATCAGTGAAAGAGCTGCTATTGATCCCATGATAAAATGCTTCATGTTAAGATTATGATAGGTTAACTTTGTAACTATAGGTTTATGTCAGGTTTACATTGTCATTCCAAAAGAGAGCTGGGCCAAGGGAACATTCCTCGCATTCAGTCCCGTTTCAACACGATGCCTCAAATCAAAGTGCTGAAACCCGTAGGCCACAATTATGTGGCTGTTGAATTTTTTCCCGAGACTGAGGTTGATTCCGAGTCCGAGAGAGCCGCAGATGTCTCCTTTGATATGTGAGTCGGCGATGGAGTTGAAGCTGTAGCCGGCCTGAAAGTGCATGAATAGCAGGGAAGGCTTTGAAGTGAATGATGTGCGGATAACTGCAAAAACAGGAATGAATGTGTTGTTCGAGCCGAAAGACCGTCGGAAACCACCTCCTATTCCAAGCAGTTGAATAGCCTTGTTCTTGTAGCCTGTCACAATAGACAGGTCGATGCTCGACATATCATTTCCCCCTAAGTCAATCGAACTTCCCAACTCCACGCCCCATGTGAAATGTGTAGTGGAGAGGTCGCGCCCGGCGTGGGGGACAAGCGATTCCATTTCTTTGTTTCTTCCGCCTTGATCTTCATTCACCGGATTGGCCGACGCCGGAACGGAAAAGACAAAACCCATCGCGACAGCGAATGAGATTATCAGACGTTTCGCAATGGATTTCATATAATGTGTATTTGAAGTGCTCGTTGGAGGAAAATGCAAATTAACTCAGCTTCATGCTCTTTCAGTTATCATCGGGTTATTCTCCGAGATAGCTTTGAAGGAGTTTGCTCTTCTGTCCGCGAAGTCGGCGTATTGCCTTTTCCTTGATTTGGCGGACACGTTCACGAGTGAGGTCAAAGCGTGCTCCGATTTCCTCAAGTGTCATTTCCTGGCAACCGATTCCGAAGAACATCTTCAGGATTTCGCGTTCGCGGTCGTAAAGCTGACGCAAAGCACGGTCAACTTCGCGGGAAAGAGACTCCTGGTTGAGTGATGCGTCGGCAGAAGGGCTGTCGTCGTTCGCAAGGACGTCGAGCAACGAGTTGTCCTCTCCCTCGACAAAAGGTGCGTCGACAGAGATGGACCGACCCTGGACCTTCATGGTCTCGATGACTTTTTCAACGGGAAGATCAAGTATGTTCGCAAGTTCTTCGGGGCTCGGACGGCGTTCGTGCTCCTGCTCGAATTGCTGAAGCGCCTTGCTGATCTTGTTGAGCGAGCCAACCTGATTGAGCGGCAGCCGGACAATTCGGGATTGTTCGGCGAGAGCCTGAAGAATGGACTGGCGGATCCACCAGACTGCGTATGAAATGAATTTGAAGCCTCTCGTCTCATCAAATTTCTGGGCAGCCCTGATAAGACCCAGATTGCCTTCATTGATCAGATCCGGGAGACTAAGACCCTGATTCTGATATTGTTTGGCAACCGAAACGACGAATCGGAGATTGGCTTTGGTCAGTTTTTCCAGTGCCTTGCGATCTCCTTTTTTGATCCGCTGTGCGAGTTCAACCTCTTCGGCGACGGAAATCAGCTCTTCCTTGCCGATTTCCTGAAGATATTTGTCGAGCGAGGCGCTCTCTCGGTTGGTTATTGATTTGGTTATCTTAAGTTGTCTCATAAAATGCTTTCCAAAAATTATTGCAAAGATACAAAATTCTTTGCGTGTCGGCAAATTGCGCATATAAAGAACGTCCCGGACTGCAAAATGTTTTGTCCGGGACGGTCTTATGCCTGGTTTCTATCGCAAGGGATCAATGTCAACGTTCAAAATCTGAAATACGTAAACAGCATTTGGGTTGACGGTATTTTGAATGAAGGTATTCTGACAGCATCATAACCCTTGCGATCATTTTCCGTTATTCG
Source organism: uncultured Sangeribacter sp. (assembly GCA_964393395.1). Lineage (GTDB taxonomy): Bacteria > Bacteroidota > Bacteroidia > Bacteroidales > Muribaculaceae > Lepagella. The sequence goes on along the minus strand of CAYMTQ010000007.1, from coordinate 27,317 downwards.
TCGCCTGCAAGGTCGATCGCATAATAGCTCCGTTTTCCTGTAGGATAGACACCTTTCAGAAGAAGGAGTTTGTCCGGATCTGATGACTTCATCACGCGATTATAGATATCCTCGATGTCGTCTGCAGAGTTGACGGGCTTGTTGTTGACTTCGGTCACGATGAATCCTTCCTTGACACCGTTTTCTCTCAGAAGTCCGTTGGTCAGGCCTGTAACCTGCACACCGTTTGACAATTCCAGATTCCTGCGGGTTTCATCGGAGAGTTTCTTGAATGCACATCCGAGACTCGCGAAGTCACCTTTCTTGGTTATGGCGGTCGAACCCTGGTTGTTGCGCAAGGTCGCTGACTTGGTGATTCGTTCGTTGTTTCGGTAGTAGGTAACGGCAATCTTGTCACCCGGACGGTATTTGCTGAGCTGTTCGACAAGCTGTGCATGTGTGCCGACTTCCGTTCCGTTGATGGCAACGATGACATCGTCTTCCTTGAGTCCGAGTTCTTTGGCTGTGCTGCGGTCACTGACCTCTGCGATAATGAAGCCGGTCTTGGTCGCTGTGATTCCCTTTTCCTTCGCGATAGCTGCTGTCAGTTCTGTTCCTGTACATCCGAGCTGGGCACGCTGAACCGTTCCGTATTGCTTGAGGTCGATGATTACCTTCTTCACTATTGTCGTCGGGATGGCAAAGGAGAAACCGCTGTATGAACCTGTGTTGGAGTAGATAGCGGAGTTGATGCCGATAAGCTCTCCTTTGAGGTTGACGAGAGCGCCGCCGGAGTTGCCCGGATTGAGAGCTGCGTCAGTCTGAATGAACGATTCGATACCCATCTGGCCATTCCTTGAATTATGACTGAGGCTTCTTGCCTTTGCTGAAACAATGCCGGCGGTTACTGTTGAGTTGAATCCGAAGGGATTGCCGACAGCAAGAACCCATTCTCCGACCTTCACAGCCTCGGAGTCTCCGAATGAGATTGCATCGAGGCCGGTTGCGTCGATTTTCAGGAGCGCAAGGTCTGTGGCTTCATCGGTGCCGATCACTCGTGCGTCATAAGTGGAGTTATCGTTGAGAAGGACTTCAAGTCTGTCAGCTCCGTCGATCACATGATTGTTGGTCACGATGTATCCGTCTGCCGAAATGATTACACCCGATCCGAGACCGCTCTGGACCGGTTCCTGTTTTTTCTTCTGGCTTCTGGGTTGTTCCTGCTGACGTTGCTGAGGTCCGAAGAAGAAGTCAAACATTCCGAAAGGATCGTAGCCTCCACCTCCGTTTCCATATTGTCCGCCACCGCGCGGGGTGGTGAAATTCTTGATGCAGACAACCGAGTTGATTGTTGATTCGGCTGCCTGAGTGAAATCTGTTTCAAATGACTGGGTATTTGCAACCTTGACAAAGCTACTGCCATCGCGGATGGCTGAGTTGCTGTTGTCGGATGCGACTCCCCATACTGCGGCCGCTCCGAGAACAGCGCAACATGACATCTTCAGAAGATTCGTTTTCATGAACTATTATATTTTATCCCGGATATATCGGGGAAATTTTTCCGCGATGAAAGAAGATTGACCGGGTTATCGGTTATTTTCTATCACATAAATGAATTTGCGTGGCCGGATATTACATTCCGACCCCGAAAATATCTCAAAATTAAAATATTTTAATACTGCGACCCGACAATCTTAAATATTGTGAATTGAGTAGTGGTAAAAAAACAGGAGGATGCGTCAAATTATGACACATCCTCCTGAATGATATTTACGGTCATCAATTTATCTGATGATCCGGCAATAGTCGTCTGTCTTTTCCGGAGAGCACCGGAAGCTGTCGCGAAAAATCAGAGAAGCTTTTTGAGCTTGTCTTCGAGATCGGAAAGTTTCACGAGGCCGACACTGCGGTCTGCGAGTTCGCCATTCTTGAAGAAAAGAACGGTCGGAATGTTGCGGACACGGTTTTCAGCTGCGATCTCATCGTTTTCATCGATATTGAGTTTTCCGATCACTGCCTGACCTTCATATTTTTCTGCGAGTTCTTCAACTACGGGTCCGAGCTTGATGCAGGGTCCGCACCATGTTGCCCAGAAGTCGATAACGACAGGCTTTCCGCTTTCAATTGCTTCGCGTGCAGTCTGGTCTGTAAACTGTAATGCCATTTTGCTTATTAAATTTTAATGTTTGTGTTTGTCTTTGGTTCAAAATTACCGATTTCTCAAAAAACAACCAAATTTGAGAAAAGTTTTTTTGAGATGAATTGAGTGGTGAGTCATCCCGAGCGCTTTATGGCGTCATGATCCTCAGTAACCAAAATGATTGCACATCGTTCTCACCGGCTCATTTAAATGCCCGTCCGTACATCATGAATGTCCTTTGGTAATAAGGAGTTGAGACTTTTGAAATCACGACTCCCTTGGAGGTCGATGCGTGAACGAAATCGTCATCATTCAGCATGATTCCTACATGGGATATTCTGTCAGGATCCTTGCCGGTTGCGAAAAAGACGAGATCTCCGGGCCGGACATCTTTCTTTTTCAATTCTTTGCAGAATTCAGCCTGTTTAGCCGAGTTTCTGGGAAGTTTTATGTCAAGAACAGTATCATAGACACTCATTACCATCCCGGAGCAATCTGTTCCGTGCCCTTTTTCCTGTCCGGCGTATTTATATGGTGTGCCGACCCACTCCGTTGCTTCGTTCACTATCGCCAGTCTTTCGGGGGAGGTACCCTTCGGAATCACCACCTCGACATGTTGTTTTCCTCGTCCTCCGGAAGATTTGTGATGCCTGACACTTTTGTGTGAACCGCAGGAGACAAGCAACAGTACTCCGAGACACACACATATCAGGTGCCTTAACCGACAGTAATGTTTGTAACGCGCCGTCATATTAAGCATAAGTGAGCCTGACTCAGAGAGCCGTTGAGACGCGGAATTCAACTTCATTCATCGTCAGATACTCCACAAGCTCTCTCGAGATCGGTGCCTGTCGGCGGAGGACGCAGTTGTAGTTATATCTGGTTTCCGGATCAGTGATGTTCAGGGAAAGTTCTCCCATTGTCTCACCTTCCGACCTGGCCTTTTCGCATGCACGGTCAGAAATCAGCTCGCTCAATCCGTCAAAGACTGTCCGGTCATCAAACTCCGGGTTAAGACGGATTACGATTGAATTCGCCACATTTCCCTTCACGCGGTCAAGGGGCTCGACGTGCTGAATCTTAAATTCAGTCTCTCCTTCGCGGAACATGCGCGGAACGATCTGGCCCTTGATGAAAACAGCCTCTCCTTTTCTGAACTTAGGGTAAACTGTCTCATAGTCCCGGCCGAAGAACGCAAATTCGTGTTTGCCTGAGAAGTCCTCGATCTCAACAACCCCGAATGGTTTTCCTTTTTTTGTCATCTTCTCGAGGGTGGAGACAACCAGACCGCCGACTTTCAGTTCTTCGCCGAGTCGGACATGATCATCGATGGTGTCCATCGTGGCATTACACTCATAGTTGAGCACCATATAATATGGATCCATCGGATTTGCAGAGAGGTATATCGTCACGAGTTCCTTTTCTTTATCAAGGAGCTCAAGCAACGGCCATTTCTGGTAGGTCGGCATCGGGGGCTTGTTGGTTTCTATCTCATCCTCGAAATCATCGAAAAGACTTGCCTGAAGTGAGTTTTTGTCATTCTGGATTCCCTGGCCGTATTTGACAAGGAGGTCTGTGTATGTGCTGTCGAACATCGGAGCGACGAACATCTCGCGGTCAAGACCGAAGCTGTCGAAAGCCCCTGCAAGCGCAAGATTCTCGATTGCACTCCTGTTGCAGGCTGAAAGGTTGACACGTTCGACAAAGTCGAAGATGTCTTTATAGGGTCCATGCTTTTTGCGTTCTGAAATTATAGCGTGGACTGCGTTGACTCCGACACCCTTGACGGCGCCGAGACCGAAACGGATTATTCCGGACTTGGAAACGCTGAATTTGTCGCGGCTTTCGTTGATGTCCGGATTCTTTACTTCGAGTCCCATGCGTTTGCATTCGGCCATGATGACCTTCAGCTTGTCAGTCGCCGAGATATTGCGGCTGAGGGTTCCGGCCATGTATTCTGCCGGATAATTGGCCTTCAGGTATGCGGTCTGATATGCTACCCAGGAGTAGCAGGTTGCATGCGATTTGTTGAATGCGTAGCTCGCGAACTTCTCCCAGTCGGCCCATATCTTGTTGAGGGTCGCCTCCTCATATCCGTTGGCTGTGCCACCTTTGAGGAACTTGACCTTCAGCGCATTCATCTTGTCGATCATCTTCTTTCCCATCGCCTTTCGGAGCACGTCGCTCTCGCCGCGCGTGAAGCCGGCGAGCAATCGGGAAAGAAGCATCACCTGTTCCTGATAGACCGTAATGCCGTATGTCTCCTCGAGATACTTTTTCATTACCGGTATGTCATACTCGATAGGCTCCTGACCATGCTTCCTGGCAATGAAGGAGGGAATGTAATCCATCGGTCCGGGCCTGTAAAGAGCATTCATCGCTATCAGGTCTTCAAATTTTGAGGGTTGAAGCTTGCGCAGCGACTGCTGCATTCCGGCTGATTCAAACTGGAACGTCGAGGTAGTCCGGCCTTCGCAGTACAGTTTGAAGGTAGCCGGATCGTCAAGCGGAATGTTGTCGATGTCAAGATCGATTCCGCGTGCCTCTTTGATATTAAGGAGTGTTTCCTTGATTACAGAAAGTGTCTTCAGACCGAGAAAGTCCATTTTGATCAGTCCTGTCTCCTCAATCACAGAGCCCTCATATTGGGTCGTCATGTCTTTCGTTCCGTCCGCAGCTGTGGCAGTGGCGACTGGTACCCAATCTGTTATGTCGTCACGGCAAATTATGACACCGCATGCGTGCACGCCTGTTCCGCGGACATTGCCTTCGAGCTGGGTAGCATACTCGATCGTTTCGCGGACAAGGGGATTCGGACTGTTTTTCTCCGCCGCAAAAGTCGGATTATATTTTATGACGTTCTTGAGATTGATTTTCGGCGATTTCCCGTCAACTTCCGGAAGACGGTCCGGGACAAGGCGGGTCAGACGGTTTGCCTCGCCCGGGGGGAGGCCGAGAACACGGGCCACATCCTTGATGGCGTTCTTTGTTGCCATGGTGGAGTACGTGACGATATGTGCCACTTTTTCCGCTCCGTATTTCTCTGTCACATATTTCAGCACCTCATATCGGCCGTCATCGTCGAAGTCTACGTCGATATCGGGGAGTGAGATTCGGTCGGGATTCAGAAAACGTTCAAACAGAAGATCATATTTGATGGGGTCGACCTGTGTGATTCCGAGGCAATATGCTGCTGCCGAGCCTGCTGCGGATCCACGTCCCGGTCCCACACTCACGCCGAGTTTCTTTCTGGCTACATTTATGAAGTCCTGGACGATCAGGAAGTAACCGGGGAAACCCATGGTCTTCATTATGTAAAGCTCGAACTTCAGACGCTCGGCGACGTCTTCAGCCAGATTCTCCCCATAAATCCGGTGAGCTCCCTCCATCGTCAGCTTCTCGAGATAGTCAGCCTCGAGTTTTATACGGTAGAGTTTGTCATAACCTCCGAGACGCTTGATCTTGGCTTCAGCGTCCTCTCTCGAAAGGACTTCGTTGCCGTTTTCATCCCGGGTGAACTCGTTGAAGAGATCTTCTTCGGTGAAACGGTTGCGATATTCCTCTTCCGTTCCGAAATCGGCCGGAATCTCGAATGTCGGCATGATAGGGGGGTGGTCAATCGAGTAGGTTTCTACTTTCTGGAGCACTTCCCATGTGTTTTCAATCGCTTCCGGAATATCGCTGAAGATCCGGGACATCTCTTCGGTTGTCTTGAACCATTCCTGTTTTGAATAGGTCATACGTCCCGGGGCTGTCACCAGCGTACCGGTCGAAACGCAAATCAGACGGTCATGGGCCTCGGCATCTTCTTCGTTCGTGAAGTGCACGTCGTTGGCCGCTATGCACTTGATTCCGTGCTTGCGTCCCATTTCGATCAACCAGGGGTTGACTTTTGATTGAATTTCGTATGCCTCTGTATTGGCATTCTGTTTGAAGGTCTGATGTCTCTGAAGCTCGATGTAATAGTCTTCACCGAATGTTTCCTTATGCCACAGAAGTGCCTTTTCTGCCTCTTCAAGACGTCCCTGTCGAACAAGCGCGGGAACTTCGCCTGCGATACATGCGGAACATACGATCAGGCCCTCACGATATTTGGCAAGGTGCTCGTGGTCAGTTCTCGGACGAAAATAGAAACCGTCGGTCCATGCCTGGCTGACAAGTTTAATCAGATTGTGATAACCCTTCTCATTCTTGGCCAGAACGATCAGATGCGCACCTTTATCTTCGGCAGTGTTGTTCTTGCTGAGTATTCCGTTCAGGGCGACATACATCTCACAGCCGATTATTGGCGTGATCTTTTGGTCATCCGGAAGTGAGGAGTTTTTCTTTTTGACGTAGTTGTAGAACTCCTTGATTCCATACATGTTTCCATGATCAGTCAGTGCCAGGCCTCGCATTCCGCAGGCTACGGCTTTGTCTACAAGCTCCGGAATGGATGCCTTGCCGTCAAGAAGCGAATACTGGGAGTGAACATGAAGATGAGTGAAAGGGTGCATGTCGGTCAGTTTATGATGTATGTCTGTCAGTTGATATTGTAACTGACTTGTGATTTGGAACATCCTCCGGTTGCGGGCGATTTAACGGAGGATTTTCGCCACAGTTGTAACTTCAAAATTAATAAACTCCCCTGAATCTGACAATATTCCGACTGTTAAAACATCATTCGGAATCAAGCATACTGTTAATAGACTTTCAGTGAGTTTGCCGTCTCGCGGGGATTTACTATTTTTGTAGTCCTAAAAACTGAAAACAGAGAAAATGTCAATCAAAAAATTTGCAATCTTAACAGCAGCGGCCGTTGCTTTCACTTTTTCTCCGGTCGCTCAGGCTCAGTTCAATCTTGGAAAGGCCATCAATTCAGGAGTTAAGGGTGTCAAGGCTCTCACAGTCACAGACGAACAGATGGCCGGCTATGCCAAGGAATCTGTTGATTGGATGGATACACATAACAAAGTATCAGGTCCCGACAGCGAGTATACAAAGCGTCTTAACCGTCTGACCTCCGGTCTGACTTCTGCTGACGGAATACCATTGAACTTCAAGGTATATGAAGTGATAGACGTCAATGCTTTTGCTTGTCCCGACGGCAGCGTCCGCGTTTTCTCTTCTTTGATGGACATCATGTCAGACGATGAATTGCTCGGTATCATCGGTCATGAGATCGGCCATGTCGCCAAACATCATTCGAAGAAACAGTTCAAGCAGGAGTTGCTTACGGGTGCCCTGAAAGATGCTATCTCTGCTACAGGAGGTAAGCTCGCTGCCCTGACCGATTCCCAGCTCGGCACTCTCGGCGAGTCCCTTGCAGGCGCAAAGTATTCCCAGAAACAGGAAAAAGAAGCCGATGATTACGGCTATGACTTCCTTGTGGCCAACGGTCGCAATCCCTGGGGAATGATCATGTCTTTCGAAAAACTTCAGAGCATGGAGGGCGGTAAAAGCAATTCTTATATTCAGAAAATGTTTTCTTCCCACCCTGAGACAAAAGAAAGAATCGAACGTCTGACAAAACGTGCCGCTAAAGACGGTATCGCCAGACCGGAGTAATCTATCAACTATTTTTTAAAGTGAGCTCTAAACTTCAATTCCTGAAAGCCGGGGCTCTTAAATTTAGAACTCAAATTCTTTAGAGCAAACTTTTTAGATCTAAATTTTCAAAAAAGTTCTCGAAGCTATTTCCGAGGCCGTCGCATTCATCTCGACACAGAGTGAACGCGATGGTCTCGTTCTTTCTGTGTCAAAGGTTGTGGGGGCGACAAGCAATAGTCTTCCTTCCGACATCGGCCTTGAAAACTCACCGGGCAGCGTGAAACTCTCTCCGAAACCGTTCGGCAGAAGCTGAATCACACGGCCGCCGTTTTCGAGTGCCCACCGTCGGACCCTGAGTTCTTTGCCTGAAATGAAGGGAGATACGATAACGCCTCCGTTGATGATAGTCCGTAACCAATCCTTCTTCCTTTCCAGAAGCTCTTCCGGTGTATATTTGCTGCTTACTTTAACTGCTGTTATCTCAGTCTCTTTCAACAAGAAGGGATTGCCTGTACATTCAAACTCTCTGTTCTGCGTGCAAAATATTCTGTATCGTTTTGAAAAACAGTCAGGTCTTGACAGAAAGCTGTATCTTCCAATGGCTTTTCTGACATAATCCACAGCATGATCAAAATCACTTTTTCTTCTTATGATCCTGTCGTCAAATCCTCCGCAGAATAAGGGTTCATAATCGATCGTATCATTAGCTCCATTTTCATCATTCGCCCCGGTGTATTTATATTTCAACTCGGCGCACCTTTCTTTCAATGCCGAAATAACAGACGGAAGCAATTCGCAGTCGGCCTCCTTAACATGGATCAAGAGGTGCATATAATCCGGCAGAACTGCCTTCTCGAGTATTACAATCTGCGGAAATGTCTCTGTCCATTCCGAGAGCGCTTCCCGGATTATTTCACCATTATCTGTGGGTTTTATACTTTCAGTCAACTCGGAGAACGGCTGCGTCCGGTCGTTTCTGATCAGGGTCACGAGGTAAATCGCCTTACGCGAATAGTCATGCCAACTTTTGCGTCGGGATGCATTCGGAATCATTATCCTTGGTGACAGAAAAGAACCGTTCGTCATTAAAAAGAGCCATTGTTCATTACGATGTCAAAATTAACAAACAGACCTGTTCCGTCAAAATAAACCCCCTTTTTTCTTGCAAATTCTGACCAACTTATTTCTCGTCCGTTTGTTTTACTGATAAATTCAGAGATCAAGTCTTGGTGCCGGTCATATTCCGGAAACTGAGATTAGAATTCCCTGAGTCCGATTATGAAAAACACTTAACTTAAGAAATTATGACTTATCAAGATGCAATCAAGGAATCCAAAGTGGTTCTTGTCGAATTTTTCGCAACATGGTGTCCTCATTGCAAGAAAATGGCACCTGTCGTAGAGGAAGTGAAAGAACTTCTCGGTAACCGCGCTTCGGTCGTTCAGCTTGACATAGACCAGAATCAGGAAGCAGCCGATTCAGTCGAGGTTAACGGTGTTCCGACATTCATCGTTTATGTTAACGGTGAGGAAGCATGGAGGCACAGCGGTGAGATAGATGGCAACGATCTTCTCTCGAAAGTGGAAAGTTATCTCTAAAGCTGAGACACCTCTTTTGAATTTTGTTTTAAAAAATTCTTGAAATGACACGAAAGAACACCCTTTTCTCCAGATTCCTCAAGGAACTTGGAGTGCCACATACAATATCGTATTCCGACACTCAGGTACGGAATATGACATTCAATTCGCTTTATGGACTTTCACATCTCCTGAAAGAGTATGGAGTGGAAAATGAAGGGTGGAAATTGCAGGATCTGGAGGAGTTGGAGAAACTGACTCCTCCATTTTTAGCCCAGAAGAACAACGGTACTTTCGTGATCGTGAAGTCTTATCAGAAGGATGGCCCCGTGGTTTTTGATGAACGGGGTGTTGTCAAGACAGTTAAGGCTGATGTCTTCAGGGATGGATTGAATGGTGTTGTCCTTCTTGCATTTCCTGACGAACATTCATCCGAGCCGGAATATAAGTCTCATGCGTTGACTTCATTGATCTCTAACGCTTCAGGCTATCTTCTTGTGTTGTTTGCAGTATTTGTCGCGGGATATTTCTTTATCACCCGTGGCCTGTGGGAACATGTTTCGACAGTTTTGCTGACGCTTTTCAATCTGGTTGGCCTCTGGCTCTCTTTCATGCTCCTGCAGAAGAGTCTCGGAATTCACACTTCGACTTCGGATGCTGTCTGTGGAGTTCTGGAGAGAGGAGGTTGTGACGTAATCACCACTACGAAAGCGTCCAAACTTTTCGGAGTGTTCTCATGGAGTGAGGTCGGGTTCGGCTATTTCGGCGTGTCTTTGATCACTCTGTTGATATTCCCTCACCTGTGGCCGGCGCTGGCATTGTGCAATATCCTCTGTCTTCCTTATACTCTCTGGTCCATAACTTATCAAAAGTTCGTTGCCCATCACTGGTGCACACTATGTGTCGGAGTACAGCTGACTTTATGGGCGCTTTTCTTCTGTTATCTTGGAGGTGGATTTGTCTCGGAGATTCTACCCCTTAAAGGTGATTTAGCGGTCTTGATCGGCGCCTATATTGTGGCGGTCCTCTCGTTGAACAGAATTTTAGGGTTCTTCAAGACTCTTGCATGTAACAGTGAGAAGTAATAAACAGTGAAGATAATCAATTGAGTGAGTTGCAAAAGTTAAATGATTTGTGAAACACCTCCTTACCACAAAATGAAATCGACCATGAAGAAAATTCCAAAACCTGAGCTCACATCAGCAGTCAAACTGTCTGCAGCCGACATGAACAAGATACATTTCGGAGGTACCGGCTCATCGATTGATACGGGGTCTAAATCCCGGGAGTGAAGCGGTTACCAGGATGGCGTATGACAAGGCCGTCAAATTCCATGTCGGTCAAAAGCGTCATCACCTTGACAATACTCAGTTGTGTTCCCGAAGCAATGGCGTCCATCGTCTGCGGAACTTCTGTCTGAGCAAGGAATTCATATATATTTTTAGTGTCGCCGTCAAGCTCCGGGAAGAGTGTTTTTGATGTAGTTACTTGTTTATTAATTGTTTGCCACCCTAAAACATCACAAAGATCGGCATAGGACTCCAACAAGTGTGCTTTGTTTGTTTTTATCAGAAGGTTGCAACCCTGGCTGTTTATGTCTGACGGACGTCCCGGAACAGCCATTACTTCTCTGGAATAGGAAAATGCGATTGAGGCGGTAGACATCGCACCACCTTTGACGGGACTCTCCGCAAGGACCACCCCTTCTGTCATTGTGGCGACAATCCTGTTCCTTTCCAAAAAATGATTACGGTGTGGTCGCGTACCACGGGGGTATTCCGTAATCAAACCTCCACCGTTTTGTATCATCATTGATGCGAGTCCGCGGTGTGCGGCAGGGTAGATCATATCGAGTCCATGAGCGAGCACCCCGACTGTAGGAAGTCCATGTTTCAAGGCTCCGTTGTGCGCCGCGGCATCAATACCGTAAGCCAGGCCGCTGACAATCAAAGTCTCGGGAAAGTCCCGGGCTATCTCTTTCGTGAGCTTGTCGCAGAAGTTATTGCCAATCGGTGTTGACTTTCGGGTTCCGACTATGCTCAGTGAGTGTTCCGCATTTAGATTTGTTTCTCCGAGCATGTAGAGTACAACCGGAGGATTGCCGGATTCGGCAAGAAGTGTGGGATATTCCGGGCTGTCGAGAAATATGGGAGTGATGTGATGTCGTTCCATAAATCTGAATTCTTCTTCAGCTCGGTTCATCACCTCAGCCATATTAATCTCACGGAGCCATCCGAGACCATCGATTGTCGCAGAATGCGGACCGAAAACGTCTTCCGGCCCATATCCCCGCGAAAGCAGTTCCTTCACTATATTGCCGGTCATCCCTTTTATGAAGGACATGGCCACTGCGGTTAGACTTTCTTTGGTTCTCATGATTTAGATTCCACAAAATTTACCGATTGAACGGAAATATTTAATCTGATAGGTCGACAATACTAAAACCGAATCATCAAGATTTAACCGATAGATCAGAAAATTTAAGATATTGGTATTCAGAAGTTACGGTTATTTGATATAATCTTTAAAAAGATCTGCAAGTTCGTCGCCGCGGCTTAGGTGGCCATCTTTGAGAACAGCAACTGTGACTGTAGCTTTCAATATTGGAGATCCGGAAGAGGTGAAAATATCCTGACGGAAGATGAAGCGCGGACCTTTTCTTTCCATTCCGAGATAGCAGATAAAAGTGTCACCGCTTCTGAGTGAGGATATATAGTCCATCTCTATCTTCCTCACGACAGCGTCTATTCCTGATTTGTGTAACTCTATAAAGGGTACGCCGACTTCCTGACAGAATTTGTGTCGCGTATGTTCGATGTAATGAAGATAGTTGGCATTATTCACAATCTGCTCGCAGTCAAGTTCATAATCCCTGACTTCCATTTCGAGCGCGTAACAGTAATTTTCGTTATCTTTTAATATCATCGTTCTTCAATTTGTCTGAATGGGAATTTAAGACCTCGACGCATACGATTTAATAGCCACCGGTCTTTTAAATGCTTTCATGATACTGTGGCATTAATTTCATAAGGAGTTTTTTGAAGGCCTCATATTCCTCTGGGGAATAAAATGCGGAGTGGGGAACCGCAATGAATCCGGGTCCATCTTTGAGCCGGATTGTCAATCCGTCTCCACCTGTGAGTACATCTTTCATCCGCCCGAGTGGAATGAAGATGGATTTTGAGTCAATCCATGATTCTATTGTTTCACTTTCATTCTCGGTTTGTTCTCCATGATTTGCTTTTTCCGAGAAAAGTTGTGCTTTTGCATTGGGCGGAATAGCTTCCGGGTCTTCTTCTTCTTCCCGGGTTTTATAGACTGGTTTGATAATATCGACAGCTATTCCTTCTTCGTTTATCCGGAGAACATGCCATGCTATATTGAAGGTAGCTTCGGGGTTCATTCCCTTTGAAATATATAGCCACGCGAAGATAGCGGGAGCAAGAATGAAAACAATCATCAGTGCGATGATCAGGAACATGATGTCGACTGTCATGGAAAGAATAACGGCCGTTCCGGTCAGAGCAAGGACAATCACAACCGGATATGTTCCGAAGAGGTAAAAAAGTCTGGACAGGAATGCTCCTTGACTCAGTCGGAATCGCTCCGAACGTTGCAGATGTGTAGCTTGTTCAGACATCTTTACGAACCTTCATCCAATCACTTATTTTGAATTCCTCTCCTTCCTGGTTTTTTCGTACACCTCAAGGTTCTGGGGAACGAGAGTCTGGATGTATCCCGTTCCTTCTTTATTGACAAGCTTCTCCATATCTATATACTTGTCTCCGTTGCCTTTCTTGAAAGGGAAGACTTCGCTTCTTCTCGCTTTTGAAAGATCTGAGGCTGCGGAATGACCGTTATCCGAAATTCCCCGGAGTTCATCGGGAACACCTCCCGGACGACACCGTACTGCATATATGTCGCAGACAGGTGGATAGCCCAATCCCGTCCACATGATGTATTCCCTGCTTCCGATTTGATTCGAAGCGTTTTCTGCCGATGGAACACATCCCTCGATAACTACAGTAGCTGTTGATTTGAAGCGTGGAATGAAATCCTGATCGATCACCCATTTCGTTGAGCCCTCTTCATGTGCAAAATCCTTCTTGTAGAGATCATGATAGAAGCAACGGCTGACGTGTTCTGTCAAGAGCTCGGGAGTGATGTCATGTGAGGCGGCATAGGGAGCGAGCAAGGTTTCGGCATTAGCTTCCCGGATAAAGCCATATCCTTCGTTGGGCCTTCCGGAGTGGCTGTAATTGGTCCTGATCAACATCCCGTCAGGTGCATCCTTGAGATCATAACGTACATAACTGTCATTGTTTGTCTCGAAAAAAGCACCGGATCCGGTACTGTCGATAACTCCGAAGTTGGCTTCAACTCCCAGCGGTCTCGGCAGTTTGTCAAGAAGGCACGCAAAATCTTCAACGGTCCTGCAACTTCTGAGAGCCTGTGTCATTATGATGCCTTCACGGTCCATCAACTTTTCCGGCACATCATCATTCTTGATGTTATAAGAGGCCGTGTTCATGATGGCGAAACCTTCGCTGTTCATTCCACACCAGGCTTCCTCAAGTTTACGGTCAGAAGCGTTGAAAAGGGCAGTATAGGCATACGAACCATCCTTTGAGGGTATGTATTCAACCTTATTGTCTGTTGCTGAAGTATCCCTGTGTTTCCAAAGAAGCGGCCGGCCATAAGGGTTCAGTTCAGCACTGATGATTGCCGATGTACATCCGGAAGCTTCCTGAATATTCATTACGCAGGCTAACACCGCGAGGAGTGTGAGCTTTACAAAACAAATACGATTGGACAGGCGTTTGAATAACGAAATCATAATGCAAAAATAGTAAAAGATAGACACCTCACAAAAAAATGCAACTATGAACAATCTTCCGAAAGACCCATTCATGTTGATGAGCATGGTCAATATGCGTTTACGCGACAACAACGAAACCCTCGATGAATTTTGCGCCGGTGAAGGGATAGACCGGAAAGCTCTTGAAGAAAAATTAAGGGAGTCCGGTTTCGAATACATCCCCGAAATCAATCAGTTTCGCTGACGTATTCAAACAGCGACCATCCCTCGCGAATCAAAGGGCAGTTATTTTTCGCAAGTTCCTTTATAGCTTTCGACCTTCCATACCGGGGCAACTACCGCTTGCTCAATTCCGTGTAACTGTTTGATGATCAATCTGAAGAAATTTTTTGCAATCACAGTAAGACCCCGTCCCACAAAAATTCGGGGCACAACTGCGACCCGGAATTTAACATTTTTTGTTGGACGGGGTATTACCGTGAGCTGTCAAATTCGGTGACTCAAAAATGTTAATTGTGTATAAAAATGTTGTTCAGGATTAATTTCAGGAGGGATGCCTGCTCTTAATGTTAAAAGGTTTTAACCTGAGAACTTAAGACTGCTCTGTTCGTTTTAATAGTACAAAAGCAAGAACGAAAGCAATATGGTTAGTATTCAAGATTTCGCGAGAAAGATTGAATGCGGTTTAAGTTAGATATAGTTTATAGTGGAATCGTAGGAGAGAGACGACGACAGTCGCCTCTCTTTCTGTGTATCAGCACCTTACAATTCACAATCCTCTTTAATACGACCCTCTTAAACTATCTTTGGTGATAACGGATGATAGACTCTTGAGCACGGGAACGGAGCCTTAAGAATGCTTGTTACGTTTGGACGAAAGAAATCTAAACGGAATAAAGAACATGAATCTTTCTCCTTTTGCTAATCCGGCAATGGCACGTAAGAAGTCCAGCATCCAACCTATGAGACCTAGCAGCAAGAAAGCACCGAAAATCTTTCCGAGTATGCTGATAATATGATCCATAATATTAAAGCCGGGCTATTGTGTTATTATTTTGAGACTGCATGAGTTAAAGCCAGGGAAGGCGGCCATTTTTGACCGGGCGAAAAGTAAGCCGATAGGCAACGTATAAGAAGCCAACAACACCGGAAATGAGCAATCCCCAGCCAATGATATTTACTAAGACAACGAAAAGTATATTTAACAAGCTACCCATAAAGAAGTCTTTCTCTCACTACAAATATAACAAAAAAGTGAGGACAAGTGTCGTTGACAATGTAAATTTGTAAGATACAAAAAAGTAATGAATTACAACACGGATTGTAGTGGCATCCCGTCGATAATCATGACTTTTTTGCGCTTAAAATTGCGCTCGAACTCGTCCTTGGGCTCCACGCGCATATCGCTGAGAATGTCGGCTTTTATTTTTTGCGGTCACTCTGAGGAAATTTGATTTGCGGACCTGCACGGCGGTGCAACGGCAGTTACAGCCGTTGGGGGGGCTGATAGAGGGCCCAGAAGAGGGTCGGAGTATGAATGGGCGTGGCTGTATGGGGAGGCTATCGGGCTGGAGCGTTGGCGGAACCGTAACCGGGCAGAGCTAATCGCCGGACTATTCGGCGAGGGTAAGAGTTAGAGCCAGGGAAGGCCTCCTCCTCCTTTCCAGAGGCCTTTGATGAACCAGATTGTGAATATGATAAGCCCAAGGAAAAGAAAGGCTGAAATGATAAAGCAGAGCACGGAAAGCATAGCAAACAAGATTAAATTGAATAGACTCTAACAAATATAACAAAAAAAGCCTGATGTCGAGCGTATTTGACTATATTTTTAACGTAGGGGGGAATTTTTCTGCTCAGATAAGCGGGATGAGCGCTGTTGCGGGTGATTTCCGGGCTGAGATCGAGGGGGCGAGGAGCGTGAGCGAGCAATTTACGCAGGCACTTGCGAAATTCTCTTATGCGAAAGATGTGGCTCAAAACATAGCTTCGGGGATAACAAGCGTTACCGGGGCGGCCATAAAGCTGGATGCACAGATGCACGATCTGAGCGCGGTGGCGGGCGTTACGGGCGAGGGGCTGAAGCAGATCGAGGGGTTTGCGCGGGAGAGTGCGAAGACGTTCGGGACGGATGCGGCTGTGGCGGTCGAGGGTTACAAGCTGCTGTTGTCGCAGGTGAGTCCGGAGTTAGGCAAATATCCGGAGGCTCTGAACGCAATGGACGACTGCATACCGACGACCTGCAAATTGATGGGTGGTAATAGAGGAGCAAACGCCAAGCGTTATTGACGAGAAATTTGGTGGGGTGGGAGAAATGTGTTAACTTTGTGGCATGGGAAGTGCCGATGTTGACTTCGTCGCAACATCCTTGCACTATAAAAAAAGGTAAAGTCGAGACTGCCACTTCGTCGGGTAGTCTCGCTCTTTTTAATAATATATTGATACTGCTTATTTTATTATATGCTCCTTATATTATAAGCCTTATATAATTAACGCATGATATATTATTGACTCTCAATATATTATTGACTCTCAATATATTATTGACTCTCAATATATTATTGATTGCCAATATATTATTGATCTCTAATATATTATTGTGTAATCCTCTTTTTAAATATAAAAGACAATGAAAGTCGTCGTTGTTTCTGATTCATTCAAGGGTTCTCTGGATAGTATCGATGCCGGGAATGCTATTGCTGATGGCATCCGCGATTATTGCCCCGATGCACAGGTTGTAATTCTCCCTGTTTCAGATGGCGGTGAGGGGCTTCTTAATGCCATTGTTACCGGTGAAAGAGGAATAGAACATAAACATACTGTCAGAGGTCCTTTAGGCGAGCCGGTCGTTGCCGAATGGGGAGTTTATGGTGATACCGCCGTAATTGAGGCAGCCGAAGCATGCGGTCTGACACTTGTGCCTAAGGATAAAAGGGATGCAGGTAAAGCTGACAGCTTCGGTGTAGGTGAGCTGATCAAGGAAAGCCTTAAGCTCGGATACAGGAAATTTATAGTGGGACTCGGCGGAAGCGCTGTCAATGATGGTGGAACGGGTATGTTGCGAGCTCTTGGCTTTCGATTTTCAGATGGCGCCGGGAATGAAGTTGAAGCGGGGGGATTGAACTTGGGAAGAATAAATCAAATTGATTCGTCAAATGTTATACCGGAGCTAAATGAGGCAGAATTTACCCTTGCATGTGATGTGGTAAACCCCTTGACCGGTCCGGAGGGTGCGAGTCTTGTGTTCGGGCCGCAGAAAGGGGCTACTCATGAAATTGCGAGACAGATGGATCGCAACATGAAACATTTTGCTGACATAGTCTCACTGCATAACGGTACTGACAAATCAATGATTGCCGGAGCCGGAGCTGCCGGTGGCCTTGGATTTGCGTTCCTGTCGTATCTGAATTCCCGATTGAAGTCCGGGATTGATGTCGTTCTTGACTGCCTTAATTTTGATGGGATATTGAAAGGAGCCGATCTCGTTTTCACCGGAGAGGGGAGTATTGACCGACAGACTTGTATGGGCAAGGCACCTTCGGGAATTCTGAAAAGAGCAAATGAACGGCAAATACCGGTTATCGCTCTCGGAGGCATGGTATCCACAGTAGACATAGACGAGCTGATGAAGAAAGGCTTCACAGCCGTACTTCCGATTGTTCCCGGTCCCGTAAATCTTGAGGATTCAATGAAAAGGAAAACAGCTTACTCAAATCTAAGGAGGACCGCAGGCCAGGTAATGAGGATTTTTGCGCTGAGATGTCAGTAAAAATTGCTAATTTCGCTGAACGTTCCGAGATAAAGTCTGCGTTCAACGTTCCGGGATGTGTGAACGTTCCGTGCTGTATCATAAGGTGAGGAAGGGAGTCAAAAGACTATGGGAAGAAAAAAGAAAGAATTACCGATTATAAAAGATGTCTTGATCAGCGGTATTGCCGCTGAGGGCAAATCATTGGCGCGTGTGAAGTTGCGTCCGGAAGATGAAAGCGAGATTGTCGTGTTCATTCCTTTCGGTGCTCCGGGAGATGTTGCCGACGTAAAGATAGATAAAAAGAAGCGGTCGTATGCCGAAGGTCATATAGAACGTCTCATAACTCCGTCGTCAATGCGTGTCAAGCCTGAGTGTTCTCACTTCACTGTCTGCGGAGGTTGCAAATGGCAGCATATTCCTTATTCCGAACAGCTGAAACACAAACAGCAGCAGGTCACTGATGCGCTCACCCGTCTGGCAAAGATCGAACTACCTGAAATCTCGCCGATACTTGGTTCCGGAAAGGTCTGGAGATACCGGAACAAGATGGAATACACATTCTCGGACCGACGCTGGCGGACATGGGAAGAAGTGCGCTCGGGAAAAGAATTCGAAGATTCCGGCCATGCTTTGGGATTCCACATTCCCGGAGCATTTGACAAGGTGCTTCACATCGATGAATGTCATCTCCAGTCCGAAATCGGGGATAAGATCCGTAACTTTATTTTCCGTTTTTCGGAAGAGAACGGACTTTCTTTTTACAACATTAAGGAGAACAAAGGCCTTCTCCGGACGGTGATGATACGCATTGCATCGACCGGACAGATCATGGTCTGCATCCAGTTCGGCGAGGAAGATCACCTCAGAATGGAACTTCTGCTCGAAGCACTAAGAGAGGAATTTCCGGAAATAACCTCATTGCTATATACTGTCAACCTTAAGTTGAACGATACGCTTTCGGGTCTTGAGATTGAATCTTTCAGCGGACCGGATTATATCGAGGAAGAGATGGAAGGCCACAGGTTCAGAGTCAACGCAAAGTCCTTCTATCAGACAAACTCCGCCCAGGCATACGAACTATATAAGGTTGCACGCAACTTCGCGTTTCAGGGAAGGAATGAAGAAGAGAGGCCACTGATATATGACCTTTATACCGGAACGGGAACCATTGCAAATTTTGTCGCAGGTCGTGCGCGTCAGGTTGTCGGTATCGAATATGTCGAGGAAGCCATTGAAGATGCAAAGCTGAACTCGCAGGTAAACGGAATTGACAATACTCTGTTTTATGCAGGAGACATGAAAGATGTCCTGACAGATGATTTTGTCGCTAAACACGGACGTCCCGATATCATGATAATAGATCCTCCACGAGCCGGAATGCACGAAGATGTTGTCAAGACCGTCCTTAACGCAGAACCCGAAGTGATTGTTTATGTAAGCTGTAATCCTGCGACCCAGGCGCGTGACCTCCAGCTTCTCGATGTGAAGTATAAAGTAACGGATGTCCAGCCCGTCGACATGTTCCCCCATACCCATCATGTAGAGAATGTCGTGCGTCTCGCAAGACGCTGAGACAGATATAAGAGCCCATTTCATAAAATTTTTAACATTTTATGAAATGGGCTCTAAATTACCCGAATATATGAATTACCGGTAACAGCACAGGAGGATGTACCAATTTTGATGAGGGTGTATCAAAATGATGGAATCGTCGAATTATAGGGACATTGCGTGCAATGTCAGAAATGTAACATGTTGACTATCAAATGGGACATGGCACGCCATGTCCGTACATTTGTTGCTCGTGTCAATTAACATGTTGACTATCAAATGGGACATGGCACGCCATGTCCGTACATTTGTTGCTCGTGTCAATTAACATGTTGACTACCAAATCGGACATGGCACGCCATGTCCGTACATTTGTTGCTCGTGTCAATTATGAAACATCCCCTTTACCGCCTATTATCTGTTTGCGAACGGGGGCATAAAGGCATCCTCAATATATTCGATCTCAGGATTTCCACTTTCGATCCCGCTGACTCCTGCAATATCAAAACGATATTCAAACAGAAAATCCTGTTGTCTCAGAAATGTGTCGGCGGCTTTACATATATTGACGATCTTTTTGCGGTCTATCGCCTCAAGCGGATCGATCTCATTATTCTTCCGGGTCTTGACCTCGACGAAGACTGCGACCATATCCTTCGAGGCAATAAGGTCTATCTCAAGATGGGATCCGGGACCGGGGCGCCAGTTCTCCTCAAGAATAACATACCCTTTCCTTCTCAGGTAATCGGCAACGAGTTTTTCACCCTCCTTGCCACGAGAGGTTGTTGAATTCTTTTCTTCGCTCATTTCGAGGTGACTCTATTCTGTAAGATCCCATCCTTTTAGCCCCGTTCAGGACCACCTTTTTCGGGGCATATCTGCGACACGGGATCTAACATTTTTTGTGGGACGGGGTCTAAATCAGGGGCTTAACATTTCTTCATGTCAAGCCCCCGGAATCAGTTTATTAGACCTTTTATATGGCTCTTTATACCTGAACTTCTTCTTCGATATTGATCTGGAATCCGTCGAGGAACTTCATAGTTGCTGAGATATAGTCTGTCATAACGACATCCTCCTCAACAAATTTCACATGCTTGCGATATTCCTCCATTACCTTCTCGATATAGGGAGAAGACTTCAGCGGGCGACGGAAATCGATTCCCTGTGCGGCGTTCATGAGTTCGATAGCTGCGATATACTTCAGGTTATCGATGATCTTATGGAGTTTTGTCGCCGCATTCGCACCCATAGACACGAGGTCTTCCTGGCCATTCGAGCTGACGATGCTGTCGCACGATGCGGGCCATGCATACATCTTGTTCTGGCTGACCATTGAAGCTGCGGCATACTGAGGAATCATGAAGCCGGAATTGAGGCCGGGATGAGCAACAAGGAATTCCGGAAGACCACGCAGTCCAAGGATAAGCTGAGCCACTCGACGTTCCGAGATGTTTCCGAGCTCATGAAGAGCAACGCCCATATAGTCGAATGCAAGGGCAAGAGGCTCTCCGTGGAAGTTGCCGCCGGAAACTACCATATCGTCGTCGGGGAAGACAGTCGGGTTGTCTGTAACGGAGTTGATTTCGATGTGGAGGACATCCGTCACATGATTCATGGCATCCTTCACTGCACCGTGAACCTGCGGAATGCAACGGAAAGAGTAGGGGTCCTGAACGTGTTTCTTCTCCCGGGCAATGATCTCGGAACCTTTCAGAAGATTACGGAAGACCTTGCCGGTCTCTATCTGTCCGGGGTGAGGGCGAACCTGCTGTATGCAGTCGAAGAAAGGTTCGATGCGGCCGTCGAAAGCCTCGAGTGACATTGCGCCGAACAGGTCGAAGCAATTCACAAGGTGCCAGCCGTCGATCAGAGCCTTGATACCGTTGGCACTCATGAACTGAGTGCCGTTCAGTAGTGCCAGACCCTCCTTGCTCTTCAGAGTGATAGGCTTCCAGCCGAATATGTTGAGAGCTTCGCTTCCCTTGATTACATTACCTTTATAAAGAACCTCACCCTCGCCGATCAGAGGAAGGAAAAGGTTTGCAAGCGGAGCAAGGTCACCCGATGCGCCGAGAGAACCGCGGTCATAGACAACGGGCAGAACATCATTGTTATAGAAATCAAGTATACGCTGAACTGTCTCGACCTGGACACCGCTGAAGCCCATTGAAAGTGCATGAGCCTTCAGAAGAAGCATCAGCTTCACTACAGTTTTGTCAACCGGGATGCCGACGCTGCATGAATGGCTTTTCACGAGGTTTGACTGAAGTGTAGACAGCTCTTCGGGAGAGATGGAACGGTTGCAGAGAGAACCGAATCCGGTTGTCACGCCATAAATCGGAGCCTCTGAATCCTCAGTCTTCTTATCCAGAAAATCACGGCAATGCTGAATTTTCTGAATTGCCTCCTCGGACAGAGTCAGATGTGTTCCGTCGTTCAGGATGCGTTCTATAAGATCGTAGGTCAGAGGGGATGAGCCAATGGCATACGTTTCAAGTTTTTCCATTTTTATGATTGGTTATTTGAATTATGAAATTTCTGATTATTTGCCTATCTCACAAGGAACGTGAAGGTCAGGGATTTGTAATGCTTAATTATCTCAGATATTATCTGCTATACGGACACCGTTTCGCCAGACAGTCTTCACGCAGTTCATCCCGACATAATAGGGGAGTGCTGTGATCGTGTCGAAGTCGAGCATCACGATATTTCCTGCTTTGCCGACTTCGAGAGAGCCGATTCTGTCAGCCCGATCGAGTGATGCGGCCGCGTTGAGGGTCAGTGCGGTCAGAGTCTCCTCGATCGTCATTCCCATATAGATGCACGCAAGAGCGATTGTCAAAGGTATCGAGCCCGAGAAGCAGCTTCCGGGATTCAGATCTGTTGCGAGAGCGACAGCGGCGCCGGCTTCGATGAATTTGCGCGCAGGAGCATACGGTTCCTTAAGAGCAAATGCAGTCAGCGGAAGCAAGGTGGCGACGACACCTTTTTCGGCCATCATCCTCACACCTTCGTCCGAAACGTGGAGAAGGTGATCGGCAGAAACGGCACCGAGTTCAGCGGCGAGTTCCGCTCCTCCGAGAGTGACGATTTCATCGGCATGGAATTTGAGCTTATATCCCATGTCGCGGGCCGCCTGCATCAGACGGCGGGAATCTTCAATCTCGAAGACATTCTTTTCAGTGAATATGTCGCAGAATTCCGCTTTATCCTTGAAACGGGGGAGCATTTCGGTGATCACCTTGTCGGTATATTCCGCAGTGCGACCGGCATATTCCTTCGGAACGGCGTGTGCCCCCATGAAAGTAGCGACAACTTCCACCGGTGCTTCTTCATCCTTCGAGAGCCTGTCGATCACATTGAGCATCTTTTCCTCGGTGGGGATGTCAAGACCATACCCGCTTTTTGCCTCGACGGTAGTGACTCCCATGTCGGCCATGCGTTTCATGAAGATGCGTGCTTTCGCCTCGAGTTCCTCAGGCGATGCGTCGCGGGTAGCGTTGACAGTGGACTGGATTCCACCTCCGCGCTCCATTATGGACATGTAGGTGTCCCCCTTCAGACGCCATGAGAATTCATCCGGACGATAGCCTCCGAAGACCATGTGCGTATGAGAATCGACAAAACCGGGAATCACAGCTTTACCTTTCGCATCAACCTTGGTCCATGCTTCCGCTTCAGTTCCCAACTCACTGTCCGGGAGGTCGGCGCCTACATACGTGATGGAGCCGTCGGATACAACGACAGCTCCATTCTTAATTTCCATAATATCCCCCATCTTCCCACCCTTGGCGGCTTCTGTACCGCAGGGTGTGAAGATATGGGCGTTATGTATTACAAGATTTCCTTTCATACCGGGGAATCATTTCTTAGCGACAGTCTTTTCAACAAGCTCTTCAGAGGCGATGAACGGCTCCGTGATCATGAAGCCTGCATCGGCCATCGTGTCGTTCCATTCCTCGACGGTGGACATCGCGTTTTCGTTGCGGGCCCAGCTTCTGCGTGCAACACCGCCCATCACGTCCCAGAGCATTGCTTTCTTGAGGATCTCATCGACACGTTCCGAACCGTCACAGAGCATACCGAAGCCACCGTTGATAGCCTTGCCGATGCCGACGCCTCCGCCGTTGTGGAGTGCGACGAGGCTCATGCCGCGTGCGCAGTTTCCGGCAAAGCATTGAACAGCCATATCGGCCATAACGTTTGAACCGTCCTTGATATTGCTGGTCTCGCGGAAGGGAGAGTCAGTACCGCTGACGTCGTGATGGTCGCGACCGAGCATGATCGGACCGACCTCGCCGTTGCGTACCATCTCGTTGAATCGGAGTGCGATCTTCAGACGTCCCATGGCATCCTGATAGAGGATGCGGGCCTGAGTGCCGACAACGAGGGCGTTCTTTTCAGCATCGCGGATCCAGTTGTAATTGTCGCGGTCCTGACCACGGCGGTTGGGATCGATACATTCCATTGCGGCATGGTCGGTCTTCACGAGATCCTCGTGCTTACCGCTGAGACATACCCAGCGGAAAGGTCCATATCCGAAATCAAAGAGCATCGGGCCCATGATATCCTCAACGTATGACGGCCAGATGAAGCCATCCTTTTCGTCAACACCGTTTCTTGAAATTTCCTTCACACCTGCATCATAGATAGCCTTCATGAAAGAGTTGCCGTAATCGAAGAAATAGGTTCCGTCAGCAACCAGAGCCTTGATCGCCTCATAATGGCGTTTCAGAGACTTGTCTACCAGTTCCTTGAACTTCTCCGGATCCTCGCTCAGCAGACGGGTGCGCTCCTCGAAGGAGATGCCTGCGGGACAATAGCCGCCTTCATATACCGCATGACAGCTTGTCTGGTCACTGAGAAGATCGATGTGCTCGCCTTTCTCGACTGCATACTCAAGAAGGTCGACCACATTTCCGAGATAGGCGATAGAGATCGGCTTCTTCTCCTCCATTGCCTTGTGTGCGAGACGGAAAGCCTCTTCAACAGAATCGGTCTTTTCCTGAACCCAACCCTGGCTCTTGCGGGTCTCGATGCGTGAAGGATCCACCTCGGCGATAATTGCGGCGGCTCCTGCAATTTCAGCAGCTTTCGGCTGAGCTCCGCTCATGCCTCCGAGTCCTGAAGAAACAAAGAGATGTCCGCGGAGATCTCCGTCCTGAGGAACACCGAGCTTCATTCGGCCGGCGTTCAGCAGAGTGTTGAAAGTGCCGTGAACGATGCCCTGCGGACCGATGTACATCCAGCCTCCGGCAGTCATCTGACCATAGTTGGCGACACCCATCTGCATTGCTTCGTGCCAGTCGTGAGGATTGTCGAAGAGGCCGACCATCATCGCGTTTGTGATAATCACGCGCGGGGCCTCGGGTTTGCTCGGGAAGAGACCAAGAGGATGACCGCTCTCGATCACAAGAGTCTGATCCTCGGTCATTTCCTCGAGATATTTCTTGATCAGGCGATATTGAAGCCAGTTCTGGCATACCTGGCCGGTCTCGCCATACGTCACGAGCTCATAAGGGTAGAGGGCGATGTCGAAGCAGAGGTTGTTGTCGATCATCACCTGAAAGGCTTTACCCGCCAGACATTTTCCTTTATATTGATCGATAGGCTTAGCCGCGAGATCACCCTCGGGACGCCAGCGGTATGCGTAGATACGTCCGCGTGTGCGGAGTTCCTCCATAAACTCCGGAGCTGCTTTTTCGTGGAGCTCTTCAGGCAGATAACGGAGTGCATTTTTAAGAGCAGTCGCAGCCTTCGCGTCGGTCAGTGTGAAGCCACGGTCGGGAGCCCTGCGGATTCCTTCTTTAAAAGATGGTATTTCAGGCCATTCATTACCAAGACGGATTCGATTGTCTTTCATGAGTTTAGGTTTTAGTCCACGGAAAGTGACATGATTTCTGTCTGCCGTGAAATAATGTATTCGGTTTCTGAGACCAAAATTAATGAAAATTTCTGGAACAGACATAACCCCTGCCGAGGAAAAAGAGTTTTTGATGGCCCTGCCGACTTTTCGTCAATATTTCGTAACTTTGCATAACGAATCAAAAAACAGAAAGCAATGCTTAACGTCAGAGAAATCTGCGACAATGTCAGATATGTCGGGGTCAATGACAGGACGACACCCCGCTTTGAAGCTATGTGGCCGCTTCCGAAGGGAGTGACCTACAATTCATATTTCGTACACGGATCGGAGAAAAACGCTCTGATCGACACGGTCGAGATCGGACATCTTCCCGCTTTCATGGATAATCTCGCCCTGGCCGGCGTGACAAAGATTGATTATCTTGTCATCAATCACATGGAGCCAGATCATTCAGGTTCAATTCCAGCAATTCTCGAAGCTTTTCCGGGAATTAAGATTATCGGAAACCGTCAGACTATAGGAATGATCGGAGGATTCTATAAAATCACCGATCCGGAGCGGTTCATGGAAATAAAGGAAGGTGACACCGTCAGTCTCGGTGATCTGTCCCTAAGTTTCTCTCTGATACCCATGGTCCATTGGCCCGAGACCATGGTCACATATATTCCCGAGCGTAAAGTGCTCTTCAGCGGTGACGCATGTGGCTGTTTCGGAGCCCTGAACGGAGGTGTGGTTGATTTCGAGATGGACACTACACCATATTTCCCCGAGATGGAACGCTACTATGCGTGCATTGTCGGAAAATATGGAAAGTTTGTCCAGCGCGCCCTCCAGAAGCTGAAGAATCTTGAAATAGATTATGTGTGCCCGACCCATGGTCCCGTTTGGCACGATGAGATAAGCAGGGTGGTAGATCTGTATGACCGCTTCAGCCGCTATGAGGGAGAAGAAGGGGTGACTATCGTATATGGTTCCATGTATGGAAATACGGCGGTTGTGGCAGAGATTATGGCGGCCGAACTGGCATCATGCGGAATCAAGAAAATCCGCGTTCACAATGCTTCCTTCGCATCGCTTGACGAGATGATCACCGATGTTTTCAGATACAAAGGATTGATTGTCGGATCCCCGACCTATTCCATGCATCTTTTCCCGCCGATCGAGCAGTTTATGATCGCTCTTGAAACCAGAGAGATAAAGGATCGAGTGATCGGGACCTTCGGTTCCTTCACATGGTCTACGGCAGTTCCGGGAGCACTGAACGGTTATATGGCAAAAATGGGAATCGAAAGCGAAGGCCACATAGATATGAAGCAGAGCGCGGACAAGACGGTTGCAGATGCCGCAAGGGAACTTGCACGCAAGATCGCCGATGCCGTGAGAAAATAAGAGCCCATTTCATAAAAAGCTAAGGATGTTCGGATCCCAAGTCCCAATCTGAAAAAATACTTAATTATATGGTTGAAATT
The DNA here is from genome assembly GCA_964393395.1 of uncultured Sangeribacter sp. Classification (GTDB taxonomy): domain Bacteria; phylum Bacteroidota; class Bacteroidia; order Bacteroidales; family Muribaculaceae; genus Lepagella. Next base: position 636 of record CAYMTQ010000007.1, on the reverse strand, counting down.
CCTCAGGAGCTTCTTCACTGGGCCGATGAAATAGGATGTGCCGTCACGATATGTGACAAAGAAGCGAAGATTTTATATATGAATGAAAAATCCCGTGAAACATTTGCGAAACACGGCGATATAATAGGTCACGATCTTCTCGGCTATCACCCTCCGAAAGCTGTAGAGCAGATCAGACACATGCTCAAAACCGGTGAAACGAACACATACCGGATCACGAAGAACGGGCGTGATAAAATCATTTATCAGACACCCTGGAAAAAAGACGGAGAGATCATGGGACTCGTTGAGCTTTCGATCCAGCTGCCCGAAGAGATGCCTCATTACATCAGGTGAACGTGGAAATTGTCTGGATATGGAAAAATCATATTCCGGCTGAGGGTAATTTGCCTTCCCCCACAGCGTGATAATTCATAATCCGGTGGTAAAGAAACGAAAACAAATTGCTGTCCGGAAATGTTAAATAATAAGAGAAGCTGAATGAGGATGAGTCCTTACGGCTTCTCTTATTTGGTCAATATGTCCGATTTCTTCGCTTATATTAGCCCAATAATCATATTTTGATGTACGATTGTTCGGGGAAATAACTAACTTTGTAAGTTGAAATGTGAGGAATGACAATTGACTGCCTTCGCC
>CAYMTQ010000006.1:0-49605 GCA_964393395.1 uncultured Sangeribacter sp. | reverse complement strand
ATTTCTCGAAAGATTCCTGTATCCTCTCTCGTCCTATCAGATTGAGGATGGAAAGCTTGTGAGAATCCTCGGTAAACGGATTATTCCGTCCGGCATCATTTTTACGATGAACTCCGATGAGCAATATTATAAGATGGGGGGTTACGATGTATCCTTAGGAATGACCCGCGATAACCTTGAACATGTACTCGGTTATGCTGAACAGTACAATTCATACAACACACTGCAGTTTGCCGACTATTCAAAGATGGACGCAAATTACTTTGATCCGGAGGCGAAGAAAATTCAGCATAAGCGCCAGTTCCCCATTGATCAGGAGAAGTGTTATGAAATGGGAAAACACCTTGTGGAAAAGGCAATTCAGCTGAATCAATAATGTGCGGGATGTGTCCGGGCAGGGGTTATTGATTGGAGATGAGCTTTACCTCATCGACATCGGGAATCGACGACAGATGTTTCATTATCGACTGAAGCTCGGCGAAGCTATGGACCGCGAAACTCAGATCGATCGATACAATTGCATCGTGTGTTTTTGTGTTGATGCTCCCGATCGAGAGACCCAGCTGGTTTGAGATACACTCCACAATATCGATTATCATGTGGAAACGGTCGACACATCTGATCTCAATCTTTACGGGATATAATGTGGAATCCTCCTTGAAATCAACCGAATAGATGTTGTCTCCAAGTTGAGAAGCCAGTCTGATCGCAGTCGGGCAATCTCGCTTGTGGACCGTTATCGTCCCGTCCTGTTCCTTGAAGCCGATCACCTCCTCGCCGGGCAGAGGATTGCACTCGGGACAGCGATGATAGACCGGAGCCGGTATCTTGCTCAGGTAATTCCGTATTGCCTTTCTTGCCTTGTAGGTCACGGTGTGATCCAGCCAATCCGGTTCGGGGTGGGAATTGAGGTCGGGGTAGATCTCGACTATATCACCTCTGTGGAGAGGAGACTTGATAGATGCGAGTCTGCCGTTTATGCGGGCATATTTCGCATGGGTGCCGAGTTGAGAATGAATTTCATAGGCGAAGTCAAGCACTGTCGCTTTCTGAGGAAGGATTATAGGCTTTCCCTGGGGCGAGAAAGTCATGATGTCGTCGTTATAGAACGAAGAGACCACGCTCTCGATAAATGAATCACCCGTGTTGTGGGTCTGACGGGAAATATCCTTCAGTGTAGCGCGGAATTTATCGATCCATCGCTTGATGCTGTTGCTGTCGGCACGGTTCGCCAGGCATCCCATCTGGGAATCCTGAACCATGCGTTCGGAAGAAATGTGGACTTCCTGCCAGCGTCCGAAATCTGAAAGCAGTTTAAGGTGGAAACTCTGATAGCCGTTTTCCTTCGGATTGTCGATATAGTTTGAGAGTCCGCCGGGCTTTTCCTTGAAACGGTCCGTCAGGAGCGAGTATATTCTGAGGGCAGTAGACTTCTCGCTTTCTCCCTCTTCACCTTTGAACACAATTTCAATGAAATGGCGATATTTCAGATGATCGAAATCATCGCCATATTTTCGCATCTTGCGCCATAGGGAATAGGGGTAACGATATTCGACGTAAACCCGGCATTTAATTCCGGCGCGCGTGAGGATTCCGCTTATTTCGTCCGTGAATACCTTAAGGCGCGAGCCGTTCTCCTTCTTGTCCTTTTCGATTTTAGAGACAAGTTCGTGATATTCGTGAGGGCAACGGAACCGGAGGCTCAGGTTCTCGAGCTCGGTCTTGACGTTGTAGAGCCCGAGTCTTGTCGCGAGCGGAGCATAGAAATAATCCGTCTCTCCGGCAATCTTCATCTGCTTGTCGGCTCTCATTGAAGAGAGAGTCCTCATATTGTGGAGGCGGTCTGCTATTTTAACGAGGAGGGGCCGGATGTCATATTGCACGGAATTGAGCATCTGCTTGAAATTGTCGAGCTGTTTCGACATTTCATACTTATCCTTCTTCTGCTTTGTCACCACGCGCACAATGAAGGCAACATCATCTCCGAATTGTTTTTGAATTTCTTCATTTGTGATCGGGGTGTCCTCGACAACATCATGAAGGAAGGCCGCGATGACTGAATTCGCATCTAACTGAAGCTCACGGGCTGCGATCAGGGCGACAGCCAATGGATGAAAGATATACGGTTCACCGGTTTTTCTTTTCTGGCGCGAATGGGCCTTGCGCGCAAGCTCAAAAGCATCCTTCAGCCGCTTCATGTCGGCTTCCGAAGTACGCCCTTTCATTGCGTCAAAAACCTGCTCAGCAGCTTCCTCTATCTGTTTGGTATAATCTTTTTCCATTGCTTTTTGGTCAGAGTCATCACGGCCGGATCACAAAAGGATCCGATCCATTCAAATCATAAAGGTAGTCATAAATTGGTTATCTTCCAAAAAAAAGTTGTAATTTTGTTGGGTTCTAAGGTATCATGGATCTTATCAGCGGTGGATTATATCTTCATATTCCGTTCTGCAGAAAGAAGTGTCTCTATTGTGACTTCTTCAGCGGAGGCGTGCGCATCGCTGACTGGGAGGCCCTGACTGAGGCTCTTACGGCGGAGCTCCGCACAAGATCTGCGGAGCTTCCTGATGAGGTAGTGTCCATATATTTCGGCGGCGGAACACCGTCTGCAATGCCTCCGGAACATCTTTCACGGCTCATGTCAATGCTCCGTGAGTCTCTTGGGAGAAAATTGGCCGACGATGCTGAAATAACCATCGAAATCAATCCCGAGGATGTAACTGAGGAAACGGCCGGTCTGTGGCGGAACATCGGTTTCAACCGTGCCAGTCTCGGAATCCAGAGTTTCAATGACGCCTTACTTAAGTCGGTCGGCCGACGTCATAGCGGTGTCGAAGCGCTCCGGGCGCTCGGAGTCTTGAAAGACCGATTTGACAACATATCTGCCGACCTGATTTTCGGACTCCCCGGACAGACGACAGATGGGGTCGTCAAAGATCTCGATTGCCTGATACGTCTGAGGCCTCAGCATATATCCGTCTATTCACTGATGTATGAGGAGGGAACAGCCCTGACCCGGCTGAAGGATACAGGCCGGATAAGACCGGTAGACGAAGAAACCTCGCTCGAGATGTTCAGAAACCTTTCCTCGCGTCTGAGGTCCGAAGGCTATGTGCATTACGAGATATCGAACTGGGCGCTTCCGGGTTTCGAATCCCGCCATAATTCCTTATATTGGAAAGGCGCACCTTATCTCGGGCTCGGGCCCTCGGCTCATTCTTATAACGGGCGGAGTATCAGAAGAGCTAACCCTCCGGATATCAAAGGCTATCTGAAGGCATACTGTGGCCAATCAACGGTTCAAGGCGCCGGACAGGCAACCGACATGTTCTTCACCGAGGAGAATCTTTCTACCGGGGAGCTGATTGAGGAATATCTGCTTACCCGTCTGAGATTGAAAGACGGATTCAGCTTGAATGATTTCCGTTTACGTTTCGGAGAGAAGGAATCAGATAAATTGTCGGAGAGGATTCAAAGACAGGCCTATGAGGGGAAGTTATCGGAGAAGGAGGGATGTGTATCATTGACCGAGGAGGGAATCATGATGAGCGACAGTGTAATCTTTTCACTCGCTCAATAAATGTAATTCTCACGAGCGCAATGAGCACCGTTCTTTCTACCGCCCACTGAAAGAAAGAATCATGCAAACATCAGTTCTGACCTGAAAGGTGGAATTTGAAGAGTTTGAAGGAATCAGAAAAAAGATAATCATATATAAAGATGGAAAGGTTGAGCAATTCCTTCCATCATGAAAAGGTTCAAAAGAAAATGTCAGATCTCAGGTTTAAAAGTGTAGAGACTGCAACCTCTCGGAAGCCGGTGGAAGTAAAGCTTCCGGACGAGAGAGTTGACAAGTATTATGCGAAACAGGTGTTCAACAGACAGAAGATGTTCGAGTATCTTCCCAAAGAGACATATTCTGCCCTGGTAGACGCAATCGACAACAAGAAACCTCTTTCCCGCACCCTCGCCAACAGTGTCGCGAAGGGTATGAAGCAATGGGCCATTGATCAAGGGGCGCGTCATTATACCCATTGGTTCCATCCACTGACGGATGGAACCGCCGAGAAACATGATGCGTTCATTGACCACGACGGAAAGGGGGGAGTCGTCGAGGATTTCGACGGCAAGCTTCTTGTTCAGCAGGAGCCTGACGCCTCAAGTTTCCCGAACGGTGGTATCCGCAACACGTTCGAGGCACGAGGTTATTCGGCATGGGATATCTCATCTCCCGCCTTCATTCTGGATGACACGCTCTGTATCCCGACGATCTTCATCTCCTATACCGGTGAGAGCCTGGACTACAAGACACCGCTGCTGAAGGCGCTCAACAGCGTCGACAAGGCAGCGACCAGAGTCGCGCGATATTTCGATCCGGAAGTGAAGCATGTGAATTCCTATTTAGGTTGGGAGCAGGAGTATTTCCTTGTTGACGAGGCTCTCTACGCCGCCCGTCCGGACCTCGTGATGACCGGCAGAACTCTGATGGGCCACGAGTCAGCGAAGAATCAGCAACTCGAGGATCATTATTTCGGTGCCATTCCGAAGCGCGTCGAACACTTCATGCTCGATCTCGAGACTGAGTGTCACAAACTCGGGATACCTGTCAAGACCCGTCACAATGAGGTAGCCCCGAACCAGTTTGAACTCGCTCCGATTTATGAGGAGACAAATCTCGCGAACGATCACAACCAGCTCCTGATGTCGCTGATTGCTGATGTGGCCCGTCGCCATAACTTCAGGGTCCTTCTTCACGAAAAGCCTTTCGCCGGAATCAACGGAAGCGGTAAACACAATAACTGGAGCCTCGGAACAGACAGGGGAACACAGCTTTTCGCACCCGGCAAGACACCAGCGCAGAACCTTCAGTTCATTACCTTCGTGACCGCCGTCATGGCCGCTGTCCACAAACACAATGCGCTCCTGAAGGCTTCGATCATGAACGCCACAAACGCCCATCGTCTCGGTGCCAATGAGGCCCCGCCGGCAATCATTTCGATGTTCCTCGGAAAACAACTGAGTGACATTCTCGATGCCATCGATAAGAGAGAGATAAATGAGGAGATCGTTCTTGCCGGAAAGGACCAGATGCACCTCGACATAGCCCAGATTCCAGAACTGCTCGTAGACAATACCGACCGCAACCGCACGAGTCCGTTCGCCTTTACCGGTAACAGGTTTGAATACAGAGCCGTCGGTTCCTCAGCAAACTGCGCATCGGCCATGATTGCCCTCAATGCCGTGGTGGCCGATTCGCTCAATATGCTTGCCGACAGGATAGATGCACGACTTGCGAAAGGCGAGCAGCTTGACGCCGCGATCCTGAAAGAGGTCCGCAAACTGATCCGGGAATCCAAGAACATCCATTTCGACGGAAACGGCTATTCCGATGAATGGAAAGAGGAGGCTGCGAGAAGAGGTCTTGATGTGGAGACCTCGGCTCCGAGAATGTATGATGCCTATCAGGATCCCAAGAACATCGAGATGTTTACCCGCACCGGTGTCCTGACTGCCAAAGAGCTACAGGCAAGGAATGAGGTGAAATGGGAGATGTATGTCAAGAAGATCCAGATCGAGAGCCGTGTTCTGGGTGATCTGGCGATCAATCATGTGCTTCCGGCCGCCACCCGCTATCAGAGTGTGCTTCTGGACAACGTCTTCAAGATCAAGCAGCTTTTCAACGGTGACAAAGCCGACACAATAGCCCGCCAGGATATGAATGCTATCGAGCAGATGGCAGACCACATGGCCGTGATCAAATCGGAGGTCGAGGATATGACCGAGGCTCGCCGTAAAGCCAACAGACTCGAAAAAGTCCGCGAGAAGGCGATCGCTTATCATGACGAGATCGTTCCCAGAATGGAAAAGATCCGTTATCATATCGACAAGCTCGAGCTCATGGTAGATAACGAGATCTGGCCCCTCCCGAAATATCGCGAACTTCTGTTCATCCGCTGATCGAGTTCACCGGTATTGACAATTATACACCCGGAACCAGGAAGCCTGATCCTGATTCCGGGTGTATTTTCTGATAATATATCGAATGATAATTTCTTATAAACAGGGTCTTAATTCAGGTTCCGGATAAAATTCTTGATTATGGACAGCACTTCCGGGGATATGGTTTCCTGTATCGAACCGTATTCCGAAACATCACCGGAAACTGCGTTCTGCAACAGGTGATTCAAGCCTTCCATCCGGCGTATTTCGGCCGTGGGCACATTACTTTCGAATGCTCCGAGATTTTCAGAGGCATTGACCTGAACATCCTTCGTGCCGTTGATGGCCAGAACGGGACATGAAATCTTTTTCAAGGAATCTGTCGGATCGAGACTCACTATGCTGTTGAAATAGGGGCTCCTTGACGATTCGATATTCTTCATTGAGGCAATAACGCCCGGATGAACGGAAAGCGAATTATCCTTGCAGATCTTGTCAATATCAATCGGCATCGCGGTTCCGTCCTCATATTGGTTCCTGATCTCATCAAACAGTATCCCAATCAGAGCCAATGTGTCGTCTTTGTCTTTTCCGGTGATTCCCATTTGATCAAGAGAACGGCTGTTCTGTTCCAGGAGTGTTTTCTTGGCCGGGATCACCATGCCTGCAAGAGAGATGATGAAATCAGGTCTGACGCTTTCCGCCGCGAGAACAGCTAACGTCCCACCTTCGGAATGGCCCAAAATGCCGGTTTTTCCTGCCTGAGGCAAGCTACTGACGAACGAGACAGCATTCTCGAGATCCTCTTTAAAGGTGTTGATTGTGGCAGTTTTATAATCTCCGAGGGATTGGCCCGTTCCACGGTCGTCATAACGGAAAGAGGCAATTCCATTCCTTGCAAGGAAATCTGCAATAACAGCAAAGGGCCTGTGGCCGAAGACTTCCTCATCCCTGTTCTGAGGTCCGCTTCCGGTGACGAAAACGACTGTCGGGTAGGTCTTGGAATAATCACGGGGAACCGTTAACGTTCCGGCCATCCTTGTTCCGTCTGTGGAATAGAAGACAGTGTCGGTTTCAGTATAGGGGAACGGTGGCTGAGGAGTCTGTGGCCTTCGGGTTTTAAGATCATCTTCTGGCTTCAATGTGAGCGGAAACGAGTAGCCGCGTTGCACGAAGGTTCCTTCAATGGCACCTTCAAGAATCCTGCCGTTGAATGAGGCCCCGATCTTCTTGCAATCGAGACTGAGGCTGTCATTGGCACAATAAAGGACTTCAAACGGAATATCCTTGGCATTCTGCTGAGGTGAATCCATTGTGGCCTCCGTTTTTCCGGCGTTGTCTTCATTGAAATTGAAGACAAGCGGCAATTTATTCGGGCCGATCGATAATTCACCGCGCCAGTTTCCGGTAAGGGCGTTGCAATAAGCACAATTGCCCGCACCCAGCATAAGTAGCAGGAGGGCCTTGCAGGTGATTTTCATGAATTTTATCTGATAAATTAACGTTATTCCCCTCCGGGCATAATCAGGAAAGTGACTCAAAGCCCTTCCTGAAGAACATCTGGGAATATTCCCAAGGTCGCACAATCTCTTTGTTGAAGATGACGATATCCAGGTCAATAGGTACCTTTTTCAATATCCGGCATTCTTCAGTGCGTCCTGCCTTGAGTTCGTAATCCTTCAGGGATTCATTGAGATCGTCCAACGGGAGTGTGGTCTCGATCCGAGCGACGGCATTGAAATATGTTCCCAGGGCACCACCTACGGGATTAGTCTCATAGACCTCAGACACCGATGCATTACTGAAAGTATTCGTCAACCAATGAATGGCTTCTACCACACGGGACCGGGCATTCTCCATATTTGATCCCAGTGATATAACGGCAATGTTCGATCTGTCCGAGGAGGGTTCTGATCCTTCAAATTCCTTCATCTGCATATCCCGTGTCAGTTATCTACTGATTTAGCCTCGGTGGGGGAGATGTAATCCTTGGCAGAGGAATTCCAGAGGGTCAGGACGGTCACTTCCGGTGTGGCACCGATCCTGAACGGCATTCCGACCTCACCCGAACCAATATTGACATATATTTCCGAAGGCTTTCCGGCGGAATTGTGTTTCCGGTAGAGTCCTCCCCATTCTTCATATTTGAACACTGCAGGGCTCCATTCCTTCTTCCCGAATTTCAGGCGTGTCTGCATCGCATGAGTATGGCCCGAGAGCGTCAGGTCAATATTCGTCTTCTCCGAAACTTCCTGACGCCAGTGCTCCGGATTATGGGTCAGAAGGATTTTGTAAACGGGATCAGCAGTATTCGACGAGAGGATTTTTTCAGGAGGATAAGCTTCGGACAGACGTCCGTATTGGTGGAATGGAGGCTCACCCCAGTTTTCGACGCCGATGACGGCGATTGAGTCGCCGTTATGCCGGATGATGCGGTGATCATTGTTCAGAAGATCCCAACCGATGGATTTCTCCCATTCTGCGAGCAACGCATTGTTTTCATCACGCTCTTTCGGATTATCCCATGTGATATAATCTCCATAGTCATGGTTTCCGAGAACCGAAATCACGCCGTGACGCGCGCGGAGGCGCGAAAGAGGTTTCAGAAATGGTTCGAGCTCGGGAGTCTGGCGGTTGACAATGTCTCCGGTGAAGAAGATAATGTCCGGGGTACGGGCGTTGACAGAATCGACGAGACGCGATACGAATGCCGTATCATTTCCCCATGTCCCGACGTGCATGTCAGACAGCTGAACGATAGTGAAGCCGTTGAATTGCTGGGGAATGCGGTCGGAAACGATGTTGACCTCCCGGACCTCGATCTGATTACGGGTGACGAGCGCTCCCCACCACATCGCGAGAAATGTCAGTGAACCTAATGGAAGGCCGAGCCAAAGCAGCGTGTTTGATTTGCGCTTTCCGAAGATCCGCGGAATGTAGCCGCATACTCCCGAGATGAGAACAACCGTCTTTGCCGCGTAAACAGTGATAAAACTGTATAGCAGCCACATGTTCAGATGAATGTCCGAATCTGCCGACCGGCGCGGAAGGCAGAGGACTGTCAGCAGGACAAGATAGCATAAGGTGGCCTGACACCACCAAAGGATATTCCAGCGCTTTCGATCCTTGTGTTGGAAGCTGCCGCCGATTTTCCAGATGAAGAAATCATCGATCAGCGCAACGAGGAATAAAGCGCCCATCATCAGAAGCGGGAGTCTCATAATTGGAAGCCTGTGTTATTTGTAGCCTTGGTAATAATTGAAAGCCTTATTATATTGAATACCAACAGCGAACAGAATTCATACCCTGACGCTTCATTCGAGACCTGCACCAAGAATTGCACGAAGCTTATTCTTCAGCGGATTGGCATACATGATGAGCATCATCTCCTTCATGTAATCATATTCTTCGGGTGTGATGTCCGGAATATCTACTTTTGAGAGCTGACGTTCAAAGTATTCCTCGACTTTCTGTTTGTCGGCATCGTCATATTTGTTGGCAAACCGGTTTGTCGAATGGAGAAGATCGAAAGCTACATAATTGATCTTGAAGATCTCATAGCTTCGGTGAATAGCCTGGTCTATGAGGGCACAGATATATTTTGCACCCTTATTGTTATCGCGGAATTCTCCGATTTCGTCGACTTTTGCATTGATTCTGGGAGTCAGCTGGAAATGAACCTTGCCTTTGAACTGCATGAGGCCTGTCTCCATCGAGAAGAGGTCGTCCCTCTGCGACTTCTTGAAATGCGGGTCGCGACGTTTCATCAGGAATTCGCGGACCTTCAGATAGTCATTCGGGTCAAATTCATAGCTGATCGAAACAGGCATCAGGTTGATTTCCTTCAATCTTTCCATGAAAGACCCCTCGCCTCCGAGAGCAAGCATCTTGACGAGAGACTCCTGGGTATGGTCAGAAGAGTCCTTTGCGCGGCCCTCACGCTGGGCTATCCAGACAGATTCCTGTTTTTCAAGAATGCAATAATGGATATATCCTGAGAGTTTCTTGGCAGCCAGGAGAGCTTCGCGGACGCCGGTGTCGCGTTTGACGATGAAACTCTTGTTCAGCCTGACGAGATCCGTGATCCAGTCATATATCAGAAGGTTGTTTCCGATAGCGACCTCCGATGTCGGGATTCCGCGTCTCAGAAAAGTCAGATTGAGAAAAGAGGCGTCAAGAACAATATCGCGGTGGTTGGTGATGAACGTATAGTTCATTCCCGGGTTCAGATATTTGATACCGCCGAGGGTGATTCCGTCCGTCGTGGTCTTTGCGAGCATCTCCAGGAACGGATACATGATCTTGTGCTGAAAGTCATATTTGTTGTCGATCTTCAGCAGTTCGGAAATAAGGGACGGCACATCCTCTTTCGGCATCGTATAGTTCAAGGCATTTATCAGCCCCGGCTCTTTGACGAGTCCGGCCATCTTTTCCTTGAACAGCGCGTCGGGATATGGGGCTATATCTGCGTATTCAATATCAGAGTTTGCCATATTATCGTCTTTCTTTCATGGTAATAGGAGGAGAGGGAGAGATTCCTGCAAAGATAGCAAAAAAAGATGACTAAATCAGACCGACGCACTTAAAATAAGTTAACACCCCTTTCCACAAAGACTTTAGGCTTTCCGGGGTGATTTAAGCGAGGCCATGTAGGCTTTTATCCTGTCCTCGGTCGGATTCGAGGCGGGGTACCAGAACTGGTGCGTCGAAACACCATCCGGAACATATTGCTGGTCGACATAGTGACCCTCATAGTCATGGGCATACTTATAATCCGCTCCATATCCGAGGTCCTTCATCAGTTTTGTCGGTGCATTGCGGAGATGAAGGGGAACGGGCAGATCACCGGTCTTCCCGACTTCCTCAAGAGCGTTCGCGATACCCATATAGGCTGAATTCGACTTGGCCGAAGTGGCCAGATAAACGGTGCATTCGGCCAGGATTATCCTCCCTTCGGGCCATCCGATTTTCCGCAGCGAGTCGAAGCAGGCATTCGCCATCAGCAGGGCATTAGGATTGGCAAGACCGATGTCCTCGGCCGCTAAAATCACGAGTCTGCGGGCAATAAACTCAGGATCCTCGCCCCCCTTGACCATTCTTGCGAGCCAATAAAGAGCCCCGTCCGGGTCGCTTCCGCGAACCGACTTGATGAAGGCTGAGATAATGTCATAATGAAGTTCGCCGTTCCGGTCGTAGGCCGCAGGATTTTCCTGAAGACGGTCTGAAACGGTCTTGTCATCGATGATGACCTTTTCTCCGTTCGGCACTGACTGTTCAATCAGGTCAATGATGTTCAGAAGCTTTCTTGCATCGCCGCCTGCATAACGGAACAACGCTTTCTTTTCCCTGATTTCTATTTCCCTGTTCTTAAGTATGGGATCCTGTGACAGAGCAAGATTCAAGAGCGTCTCCATGTCTTCAGTCTCGAGGGAACGCAGAGTGTAGACCTGGGCTCTCGAGAGCAGAGGACGGATCACCTCAAAAGAGGGATTCTCCGTTGTCGCACCGATCAGTGTGACGATACCCTGTTCAACAGCCCCGAGAAGGGAGTCCTGCTGGGACTTGCTGAACCGGTGGATTTCGTCAATGAACAGAATGGGTCGCGCCCGGTCAACACCGAATAGGGAAGAGGCTTCGGCCTTGCATCTGTCGATAACGTCCCGGACATCCTTGACTCCCGAAGTCAGCGCGCTCAAAGTGTAGAACGGGGCGTCTACGGTTTTGGCAATGATACGTGCAAGAGTGGTTTTCCCGACCCCCGGAGGACCCCAGAGAATAAATGAATTGATTCTTCCGGTGTCGATCATCCGGCGTATCACGCCCCCCTCGCCGACAAGATGTTTCTGACCGACATAATTGTCAAGCGACGTGGGCCTCATTCTTTCTGCGAGAGGTATATTGTTCATAAACAGTGTATTATAAAGATTCTAATAAAGTAGGGGAGAGCTCTTTGAGTGAGGATATGACCATATCGGAATGAGGCGAGAGTGTTTCGGCAGGGAGAGTACCTGCGACACCGATAACTTTCGCACCGAGTCGTTCTCCGGCCTTCACACCCTGGAGAGAGTCCTCGAGCACCACACACATATCAGGCGAGGCACCAAGACGCCCGGCTGCAAGGGCATAACCTTCCGGATCCGGTTTTGAACGTGTTACCATATCGCCGGTCACGATAAATCCGAAATAAGACTGAAGTCGCGGAATCTGAGAGAAAAGATGCTTCATTTTCAGCTTATTGCTACTCGTGACCAAAGCGACAGGATGGCCGGATTCGTTCAGGTACTTCAGAAGATCTTCGGCGCCAGGAGTGAACTCATACTTTATCTTGCTCTCGAGTTCATAAAGCAGGCTTTCGACAGATTTCCTGACATCCGGTTCCGGAAAATATCTGTCGAGAATTGCTTCGAGAGTCGAACCCTTGATTACATCGGTGAAATTCTCGACACCGGTAGGGAACCGTCGGTCAATCTCAGCCCATATTCCGGTATATATGCTTTCGCTGTCGATCAGGACACCATCCAGATCAAACAGAAAAGCCTCCTTCATATTCTTCATGTGATTCAACTTAACATAATCGTGATTACGATATGATTATTTGGACTTTTTGGCAGCTTTCGCATTTTGCTTTTTCAACCGGCGCGACGTTTCGAGTTCCTGCCGGATAAATGATGCGGTCGGAGAATCTGTCTGGGCGACTTCTTCCGGAGTTCCTTCAGCTATGATCTTTCCGCCGTTGCGGCCGCCTTCAGGCCCGAGGTCAATGATGTGGTCCGCACATTTGATGACATCGAGATTGTGCTCGATGACAACGACGGTATTGCCTTTCTCAACGAGGCGGTCGATGACGCCCAAAAGTATCCTGATATCCTCAAAATGCAAACCCGTGGTCGGCTCGTCGAGGATATAAAGGGTTTTCCCGGTTGCCTTTTTCGCAAGCTCCGTGGCGAGCTTAACCCTCTGGTTCTCACCTCCGCTCAACGTGCTCGATGGCTGTCCGAGCTTTATGTAACCCAGACCGATGTCCTGCAGGACTTTGATTTTCTTCAGGATAACGGGTACGTTCTCAAAAAACTCAACAGCCTGATTTACTGTCATTTCAAGTACGTCTGCAATGGATTTGCCCTTGAAGCGTACCTCCAGCGTCTCCCTGTTGTATCTTTTGCCGTGGCACTCCTCACAAGGAACGAGTACGTCAGGCAGAAAGTTCATTTCGATCGTCTTGTAGCCGTTGCCTTTGCAGACGTCACACCGTCCGCCGGAGACATTGAAACTGAATCTTCCCGGCTTGTAACCTCTGATCTTTGATTCCGGAAGATCGACGAAAAGTTTCCTGATGTCGGTAAAGACACCGGTATAGGTTGCCGGGTTGGATCTGGGTGTCCTCCCGAGCGGTGACTGGTCGACTGTGACCACCTTGTCTATATTGTCTATTCCTTCGGCCTCGCGGAACGGCAGAGGCTCCTGAAGTGACCTATAGAAATGCTTGCTGAGCAGAGGCTGAAGTGTCGCGTTGATCAGGGAGGATTTGCCGGAACCGCTGACTCCCGTGACACACACGAACTTGCCCAACGGAAGATGAAGGTCGACATTTTTCAGATTGTTACCGGTGGCCCCTTTGATGGTGATCTCAAGACCATTTCCGGGCCTTCTGACTTCCGGAACAGGGATTTCTCTCTCTCCGTTAAGATAGCCCGCGGTGACGGTATGCGTCTTGAGCATTTCGGAGGGTGTCCCCTGAAAGACTACCTGCCCCCCTTTTCTGCCGGCACCCGGACCAATGTCGACAATGTAATCTGCCTCGTTCATTATGTCCTTGTCATGCTCGACGACAATGACGGTGTTTCCCGCATCGCGGAGCGACTTCAGGCTGTCGATCAAACGGACGTTATCGCGCTGGTGCAGCCCGATCGAGGGCTCATCGAGGATATACAGGACGTTCACAAGCTGTGAACCGATCTGTGTCGCGAGGCGGATTCGCTGGCTCTCGCCACCGCTCAGTGAAGAACTCGTGCGGTCGAGCGAGAGGTATTCCAGCCCGACATCGAGCAGGAACTTCAGCCGGGAATTAATCTCCTTCAATATTTCGGTCGCGACGACGCGGAACTGAGGCTCGATCTTTTGCTCGAGATCTTTTGACCATTCATAAAGTTCGGCAATATCCATGCGCGCGACATCGGCGATGTTCTTGCCGTCTATGAAGTAATGAAGTGAGATCTTGTTCAGCCGCTGACCCTCACATTCAGGACAAGTCACCCTGGAGAAGAACTGTCCGCTCCATTTTCTCGCCTCGGCGTTATCCTCTTCGGACTGGAGGTTCTCGATATATTTGACCACGCCGTCATAATTGGTCAGATAATTCGAGATACTCATCGCCTCATTTTCGAGAACGAGCCGTGTGTCGGTACCGTTGAGGATGTCATTCATGACCTCGCGAGGTATATCTTTCACGGGTGTCTTGAGAGTCAGTCCGTGAAGTTTCAGAATTGTCTCGATCTGCCAGAAAATAAGGGTCTTGGTAGCTTTGCCGAGAGGTTCGATCGCCCCGTCGGCTATAGATTTGTTCCGGTCAGGTATTATTTTGTCTTCATCGATCAGGTTTATGTAACCTAATCCCTTGCACATCCGGCAGGCACCCTGCGGGGAGTTGAATGAGAAATTATGCGGGGCCGGCTCGGGATATGACAATCCGTTTTCCGGATCCATCAGCATCTGTGAAAAATGCCGGATCTCTTCAGTCTCGGCTTCCATGACGATCATCTGCTTGTCGCCCTGTTTCAAAGCCGTCTCGATTGATGAACGGAGTCGCTGGGGATCATCGGAACTCACCCTCATCCGGTCCACCACAAGCTCAATGTCATGATTCTTATATCGGTCGAGCTTCATCCCGTAGCTGAGTTCTCTCAGTTCCCCGTCAACGCGGACGTTCAGATAGCCCTTCTTGCGGAGGTTTTCGAACAGCTCTTTGTAGTGTCCCTTGCGGTTCTTGACAAGCGGAGAGAGGATGTATATCTTCTTTCCGTCATATTGTCCGGATATGAGGTCAAAGATCTTGTCGCGCGTATATTTGACCATCGGCTTACCGGAAATATAGCTCCGCGCTTCTCCGAGACGTGCGTAGAGAAGTCTGAAGAAGTCGTATATCTCAGTGGTAGTCCCGATAGTGGAACGCGGGTTCTTGTTGACCGTCTTCTGCTCGATGCTGATCACCGGACTCAGCCCGGTGATATAATCCACGTCCGGCCTGCTCATTGAGCCGAGAAGGTTACGGGCGTATGCAGAGAATGTCTCGATATATCGGCGCTGGCCTTCGGCAAAGATTGTGTCGAAAGCAAGCGATGATTTACCGCAACCGCTGAGTCCGGTGACTACGCAAAGCTGATTGTGCGGAATGGTTACGTCTATGTTTTTCAGATTATTTACTCTCGCCCCGATGACCTCGATCGAGTCAGCAGGGATAATTTCAACGTCATCTGTTTCGTTTGTCTCTTTTTCTATGTCTATATCTATAACTGTGTCTTTCTCGTTCTTCATCTTTCAACATCTTTCAACTTTCATGGTCTTTCAACCTTAAGTCGTCATTCAACCAACTGTCGTCATTCAACCACTGTCGTAATTCAACCTTCGGTTGTCTTTCAATTTCCGGTTCTCTTTTAACCTTCGGTCTCAGTCTTGGTTCCACCTACATACTTCAGGATATTGATGTCGCCGCTTTTTTTGTATTTCTTGCCGTCTGCACCTTGTGCTTCAATAACGTAATAATATACACCGGGCCGTGCTTCCTTGCCTCTGACTTTTCCATCCCAACCCTGGTCGGGAGAGGTCAGATGGCCCACCTCATTCCCATAGCGGTCAAAGATCCAGCATTCGAACTTTGTTAAAGATCTATAGCCGACTTTCCATTCGTCGTTGACTCCGTCGCCGTTGGGCGTGAAGGCATTAGGTATTCTCAGCTCTGAAGCACCGATCGTGACGGTGTAAGTATCGCCGACAGCCTCACACGATCCGTCGGCATTGCTGCCGATAAACCGCAGGTAAAAGGTTCCTTCTTCAGTGAAAGTATAGTCAAGATCCTGCTGGAAGAAATGATAATCAATCGGATCAAAATCAGGATTTTCAGCCATCTGCCATTCGGAGTGCAACACACCGTCGGTGACGTATGCGCGGAACGAAATATCGGCCGGTGCCGAACCGCCGAGTCCGTCGGTCCCCGTACCAATGATATTCGATCCTGGAACGTCATTTACGTCCGGATTCTGTTCGTCACCGTCTCCGTTTCCGGGGTTTTCAGCCTCAGACGAGTCTGCATCCTCTGCCTTTTTCTTTCCTTTACGGACAGCGGACCGTTTCTTTCTCGACTCTGCCTTATCATTACTCTCTTCCATTTCTTCCTGTTCGGCCGTGGTGTAGACCATGACCGCATGCGGATTAATCGGTTCGGAAGAAACAGACTGGAGCCAGTTCCATTCTTTAAGGAATCTGTCACCTGAGATAGTGAAGACCGTCTGGCAATAGGCCGGAGGATTGACCCTCATAAATGTCTCCAGACTCTCGAATGTCCTGGTGGTCTCTCCTTGTATATATTGGAGATGTTCTTCATCAAAGGTCAGGGTATTGTAGGTGACCTCGATATCCCTGCTCAGCACTTTCTGCTGACCGTTGATCGTGAAATAATGAAGCGGCTCACCTTTGCCATCAACCTCAAGAACGGAAAAGTCACAGTCCTGCTCGGCGGCGGCCCTGACGCTTTTCAGCGTCAGACGCTTGTCGCTGTAGCCCACAATCCAGAAATATGCCCTGCGGTCTCCGTCCTCAATGATATAGCCCATGTCGACCTGAGGGCTTTCGAGAACCGAGAACCCATCGGAATAGGAAATACCGGTAGTAATCTCTTCTGCATAACCACCACCTAAATTGGAATAACGATACCATTTTGTGTCGGGATTCTGAGTTGGAAATTTGACAGAAGAATCGTTTGTATTATAGCAAACGTAAAGCATATCCAGGCCGGTATTAGCCGGAGCTTCAACGCCGATTGCCGGGAGTGAAAGACCTTCGAAGACGAGCCTGTCACCGGAAGCGCCGAGCGCAGATCCGGCGGTGAGACCGAGCGTCATAAGGATCGATGAACGAATGGGAAATTGGACCATAGTCATTAAAGAGCAGATACTATCCTTAAGTGAAGATACTATCCTAAAGTGCAAATACTATTCAAAAGACAACTTTTTCTGGCCAATGTAAGCCACTGAAATATTCAGTCAGCTCCGGACATAAACAGTTGCTTTCGAATAAAGCTATTATCACAAAAACGTTTTTCTTACCCCGCTTATTGTTCAGCCTGATCTCAGTGGTAATGGATCAGCTATGTCTCCTGGGAGAGGAAAGGATACTCGAGTGTCAGAGAAGGGCAATTCGGGTATTGGAGATGGACCGTTCGGATGTCACAGAAGGTTATTCGGGTTTGAAGGTCTCGAAGGTCGAATCATCATAAAAAATGGTGATTTTCGTGACTTTTCGGGGTGTTGATTTCAATTTTGAAATATCTGATTCGAGATTTTGAATTTTTTGTTCAAGTTCTAATCTGATATAATTCAGGTTTTTAATAGTATCAGGAGCAGAATTTAAGGCTCTGAGATTTGGCTCTGCGTAAGATTCCGGGGAACCAAGCGTATTCTCCGGATTTTCGTATTCTGAAATTGGAGCTTTCTGACCATTTTCGGATTCCCGGCTTAGCGTCTGACCCTCCCGATCACTATTCAGCATCGGTCCTTCTCCAAAAATCAGCCAGACAATCGACAGTTCAGGGTAAGCGCGATGTATCTGAGCGATCTGTTGATCGCTCATTTTCTTGCTCTTTCCCGCAAGAAGCAGACTGAGGGTAGAACGTGACATTCCGCAATTATCAGCAAATGAGGAATCTGTTATTTTGAGGCTGTCGATAAATGTCTTCAGTCTGATCGAAATTCTGTCTTCCATAGGTTGGAGATGATGGTAGTTGATTATCTGAAAATTTGATTTTTCGGAAATTCCTGAGCAAACTACGGAAATTTTGAAAAATCAGTGCACAAATTTCACAATACAAAATTACAAAATTGATTTGTGATTTCAAAATTTAAGTTCAGTATTTCAATATTTGTATTTTATGAAATGTTTTATTTCTCAAATTGTGTATTTTAAATAGTGAGCATTTGAAAAGTTAGAGTGATACTTTAAGATAAAGCATAGATCACTACTAATAGCACATAATGTAGGAGAGAAAAGCGACAAGAAAGACGTGGATGCAATTATGAGGAACTATTATTTAAACATCAACGAGTTATTTAATATAAGTTTCTGAAATATAGCATTTTGTATTAAGTGTTACTAAATGTTAATTAAGTAAAGTTTAAAAAGTAAAATTGGGTCGATGGCGTGATTTAAAAAGTCGATTAATGAAATACAAAGAACGCTATTTTGAAAAACTTGAATTATGTATTTGAGTTTTTATTTTTGAAATGGCGGATAATTTGATGAATCTAAATTTAGCGATTTGAGTTTCTAAAAGTGACCTCTACCCTCTTTAAAACTACTTTTTTCTTTTCCTGTCCACTAATATTTGATCTTCGCAAAGATCTTGGGAGCTTTAGGCCCCGACTCATAAAAAATGATGTATTCGGTGCTCAGTTGAGATGACCTGGATATGTGGACACATATTCGACCATGACACACTTGTCGTCGAACCGTTGTCGAGCCTTTATCAATCCAATAGAAGGTCAGCAATAAAAGTGATGTGGCATTTTGCTAACTCCGGATTAGAAAAAGCCTCGTTCATGAAAATCGAATATTTGAGAACTTGTGATCTATTTGCGGAAATTATTGGATTTTCAAATTCTGAGTGAGCAGATACATTTTCTGTATCACCTGCCATAATTTTCTTTTTCTCTGATGTCGTCGTCGCACTTATCATGGTATACTCATTTGACTCTTCCGAAGTGATCCAATCTGACAGTGCGTGGAGAAGCACGTCGGTAAATTGTGATCCGTCGTTTGGCAGATAAATTTTCAATTCAAAAGCTCTGTGCAATTGTTTCACCAGCTCAACAACGGACGTGATTCCTCTGCCGAGTATCTTTTTGATTTCATATCTACCATCTTCAAGTGCACCGAAAGCGACCGCCTCCATTTCTCGTTCCGCGTTTTTTATGATGTAGATCTCCCCTTTCGATATTTCGTTTTCCTTCAGTACAATCTTCCAGTCCTTGTCATCGTGTGCAAGACACAAGGTCATTGCGTTTGCGTCAATACTTCTACGGAATTCCAATGCCTCAAATTCCTTCAGCTTTTCAATGATTCCTCTTCGATCCGATTCGCTTGCTTCAGACCAGATAAAGCGTTCCAAGATGGGATCTGCAATATCACCTGATACAGATTTCCGGTGATGATCTGATTTTTTAATCGTTAAGACTGTTCTTCCATTAGTCGTCAAATATCCGATTTTGGCGTAATAGTCCCTTAAATGTCTGTCGGCCGGAATTAGGAACGTGAAGACTTCACCCTCCTTATTCAAAGATTGTCGAGCCTCAATAATCAGCCTTTCCATGAGACCCCGGCGCCTGTATTCGGGTTTGGTAGACAGTCCGCAGAAGTACCATCCGACGACTTTATCGGTAAAACTGCAATTGAATCGATAGGGAATGGCCGTCAGGGACGCGATAATATCTCCATTATTATTCCGGCATACCCCGATCAAAGCATCGTCAATGTAGTTATCATATAGCAAATCTATATAAGCGTTGCTATCGTGAAAAGTGTCCTTCCAAAGCATTTTCAGCTCATCTACCACTGCCCTTTTATGATGCTTCTGAGCAGGTCCTAATATCTCTATTTCTATATGTTCATTCATAATTTAGTTGATTATATTCAATTAAACGATTAGTGAGTTGCTCAAAAGTTTTAGGTATAGAACTCAAAAAATGACAAACAGAGGTCATTCCTGATCATAACCTCTGTTTGTCTTATTATTGTGCCTTCGGGGCCTTATTTCGGGTCTTTAAGTCGCAGGAACGAATAGCCGAAACGTTCTGCTGCAGCTCTTTCAAGCTCCTCACGTGCTTCGGGCGCGGCAACTGAAATCATCAGTTTTGCGCGTTCCGCGAGATTCTTGCCGCGAAGGTCGACCGCACCATATTCCGTAACCACATAATTGGTCTGGAATCGTGTTGTGACGACACCCGCACCCGGTGTCAGGATCGGTTTAATCTTCGAGATGCCCTTGTTTGTCTGAGCGAGCATCGCGAGGAAAGAGAGACCTCCCTCGCTTTGTGATGATCCATAGACGAAATCATGCTGACCGCCGACACTGGAGAAGATTCTTGTGCCGATAGAATCGGCGCAAACCTGTCCTGTCAGGTCTATTTCGAGACAGGAGTTGATCGACATAACCTTCGGATTCTGAGCGATCACAAAGGGATTGTTGGTCCAGGCAACATCTTTGAATATGATGTCCTTGTTACCATCCATGAAGTCATACAGACGTCTCGAACCGAGTGCAAGAGAGGCAATAGATTTTCCGGGATACACCTTCTTCATCGAGTTGTCGATGATACCTTTTTCAAGCAGAGGAAGTACACCGTCCGTCATGGCCTCCGTGTGAAGGCCGAGATGCTTGTGATTCTCGAGCGCCCGGATCACGGCATTGGGTATTCCCCCCACACCGATCTGAAGAGTCGCTCCATCCGGGATTCTCTCGGCTATATAGTTGCCTATTTTTATCTCTTTCTCAGTCGGAACAGCTGTCGGAACCTCAACGAGGGGATCGTCAACCTCAACGACAGCCGCCAGATCAGATAGTTTGATTACCGGATCGCCATACGAGAAGGGCATATGCGGATTGATCTGGGCAATCACACGGCTTGCGCATTCAACGGCAGAGGTCGCGAGATCGGCCGAGACTCCGAAGCTGACATATCCCTCTTCGTTCGGCATCGAGCAGTTCAGGAGCACCACGTCTACCCTGCATGTCCCGTCTCTGAAAAGCGCAGGAACTTCACCGAGAAAGCGCGGGGTCATTGTGCCGTAACCTTCATCGATCCATTTGCGGACGGCATTGGAGACGAAGAAGCTGTCAACGAGGAAGGACTCCTTATATTCAGGCTTGCAGTAAGGTGCAGGACCTTTAGTCACTGCGAATGCGGAATATAGAGTTACGTTGCGCAACTCATTGCCACGGTCAGCAAGTGCCTTGACAAGGACTTCCGGTGTTGATGTCGAGCCCTGGATATAGACGTGATCGCCATCCTCTATCAGGCGGACAGCCTCTTCGGGGGTGCAATAATTAATGCTCATCGTTGAAAGCTTTGAGTCTGTTTTCAAGATTACGATATGTCTCCTCTTCCGTTATATTGGAGACGCAGGCTCTGATTCCGTTCTGCTTGCTTCCGGTTGTCGGCAACGAGATCGAAGAGATTCCGTAACGGATGAGTTCCCTCTGGAGGGTCTCGCTGTCCATGTCCTTATAACCGACGGTGAAGAAGAATCCGTCGGAAATAGGACGGTCGACATCGGTATCATAAACAATATGGAACCCATTGTCGGTGAAGATCTTCTTTATCCGCTCTGCTCTGGTCGCATAGTCGCTGCAGTGATCGACGAAATCGAGCTTGCCTTCGACCGCGGCACGCATCATTGCGGCGAGAGCATGCTGTGCGGAATGGGCTGTGCCCGAAGAACATGCGTAAAGGACTCCATAGATATAACAGTCACCGAAGTCTGGCATCTCATAGAAGTCGCAGATTCCCTTATAGTGACGGTGATAGACCTTGTCGCTCATGCAGACAAGGGCGATGCGCTGGCCGGCATAGCTGAAGATCTTGGAGCCTGATATGAGCAGGATATAGTTGTCGGTATATTTGGCAACAGTGGGGATGAAGGGTGCCTTATAGGGCTCGCCCATATATTTGCGGAAGTCCATTCCGAGATACGCGAGATCTTCGAGTACGATCACGTCATATTTCGTGGCCATCTCTCCGATTATCTGCAGTTCGAGATCCGTGAGGTTAGTCCATGCCGGATTGTTCGGGTTGGAATATATCATCGAAGTCACGCGACCCGATGAAAGCACTTCCTCGAGCTTGTTCCTCAGTGCCTCGCCGCGATATTCATATATGTCGAACTGCTCGATCTCCATTCCGAGGATTTTGGCTTGATGTCTCTGGGCCGGGAAGCCGGGATTGATGATCAGGACAGTGTCTTTTCCCGGAATCCTCTCTTTCAGAAGAAGTTGGAGCGTGAAGCTTCCCTGCATCGAGCCGACTGTGGGGATAATTGTTTTTGCCGGAACGTCGACATCCAGAAAGGCCTTGATGAAATCCTTTCCCGCTTCTTTCAAGGCCGGGATACCTTCAATTGCGGGATACTTATTGGCCACGCCACACTGAAGTGCCTGTATCTCAGCCTCCACACCTATATTTTCGGCAGGGAGACCCGGGTTTCCAATCTCGAGGTGAACGAAATTCTCACCCGAGTGCTTTTCAAGAGCGGCCGCAAGAGCGCAAATCTGACGGATAGTCGCAGATGTTATGTCCACAATGCCGAGCTCATTGATGACATTGTGTAAATCTTTTTCAGAAATAGGTAACATATTGCTGACTCTCCCGATTATTTTTCCGACATGTTAAGCGCTTTATCGCGTCCGGCGCGGAAAGCCTTGATATTGGTCTCGACCATCTGTTCTCCCTTGGG
The DNA here is from genome assembly GCA_964393395.1 of uncultured Sangeribacter sp. GTDB lineage: Bacteria > Bacteroidota > Bacteroidia > Bacteroidales > Muribaculaceae > Lepagella. Next base: position 26,949 of record CAYMTQ010000006.1, on the reverse strand, counting down.
GCCGAAGATGATTCTGATACCTTCCTCGATCTTTTCCGGTTCGATGTCAATGAAGGGAGAAGCTGCTCCGAGAAGCACCATGTTGCTTGCGCGCTGCGAAGCCACCTCCTTTGCGAGAGCATCCATGTCGAAAGCCACGACATTGGGATGATTCATCAGTTCCGACTCCACATCGGACATATCGGGATAGTTCGGAATATTGACGAAAGGAACCGTGTTTGTCACGATCCATCCGTTCTCGTTCAGATAAGGCAGATAGCGGAGAACCTCCATCGGTTCGAGAGAGATGATGAGGTCAGCTCCCTGAAGGGGAATGAGATCCGAATGGATCGGCTCACTGCTGATACGGAGATTTGACTGAACGTCACCGCCGCGCTGGCTCATTCCGTGGACCTCAGCCTGTTTGATGTAGAGATCATCCTTCAGAGCCGCCGCGCCGAGGATTGTGGCGATCGACAGAATTCCCTGACCGCCGACACCGGCGAGTACTATATCGGTTTTCATGATATTTTTCTTGTGAGATGAAGGTTTATTTTTTCTTTGCGTGTCTGCGTGCAGTCTGAATGCACTCTCTGCGTGAAATGATGACCGAGAGTCCGGGGTGTTCGATCTCCTCGCGGAAAAGCTTCATCATCTCGTCATGGTTCTTCGGCAGCGAATCGATCGTGCGTACACGCTTCGCTCCGAGGCCCATGCAGATGTCCTCGAGTTTACCCGTACCCTGTGAATCCTGGCCGCCTGTCATTCCGGTCGTCAGGTTGTCCGAAATGATGACAGTCACAGGAGAATCCTCGTTGATCGCATCAAGCAGACCGGTCATTCCGGAATGAGTGAATGTCGAGTCACCGATGATAGCTACAGAAGGATGTACGCCTGCGTCGGCCGCACCTTTGGCCATAGTGATCGACGCACCCATATCGAGAACAGTGTGGATCGCATTGAACGGAGAAAGATAACCGAGAGTGTAACAGCCTATGTCACCGAACACTTTGGGATTCTCATACTCTTTCAGGACATCGTTCAGTGCCGAGTAGACATCGCGGTGGCCGCAGCCTTGGCAGAGTGCCGGTGGACGCGGAGCCGTAACCTGAGGAACGGCGAGACCCTCCTCTTTCTTGAGGCTCTCCAGCTCGGGTTTAACCTTAAGTATAGCCTCGCGGACCTCATCGGGTGTAAGTTCACCGGTGCGGACCAGCTCACCGCTGAGCTTGCCGTAAACCTTCAGTCCCTTGTTCAGCAGACCGCGGATCTGTTTCTCAATGAAGGGCTGACCCTCTTCGATGACCATCAGGCTCTCACATTCGTCTGCAAGTCTGCCGAGCATCTTCTTGGGAAGGGGATACTGTGAGATCTTGACAACGGGGAACGGAACGCCATCGGGGAAGAGCTCGTTCAGATAGTTGAAGGCGAGACCGCTGACGATGATGCCCATGGACTTGTCTTTGCCGTCGATATATTTATTGAACGGAGAGTTTTCGGAGCTTTCCCCGAAGCCCTCAAGATCCTTCAGCAACTCTTTATAGCGGACGCGGGAGTTTCCGGGCATCAGCACCCACTGGCGGGGATTGTGAGGCTCCGAAAGACTGTTCTGGGCTGAGGGTTCGGTCTCGACTTCGACTGTCGCGCGGCTATGGCTGAGACGAGTGACGAGGCGGACGAGAACCGGGATATGGAATTTCTCGGAGAGTTCGAAACCATAGCGTGCCATGTCGTATGCCTCCTGCTGGCTTGACGGTTCGAGAATGGGAACGATTGCGAATTCGCCGTAATAGCGCGAATCCTGCTCATTCTGGGATGAATGCATCGACGGGTCGTCGGCGGCGATCACAAGAAGACCGCCGTTCGCTCCTGTCATTGCTGAATTGACAAAAGGATCGGCGGCGACGTTAAGGCCGACATGTTTCATCGAAACTATGGCGCGTTTGCCTGCGTATGACATTCCGATAGCCTCTTCGACGGCTGTCTTTTCATTGCTCGACCAATGGGAATGTATATTTCTTTCGGCTGTCAGAGGATGAGCCTGCACATACTCGAGAATTTCGGTTGAGGGAGTGCCGGGATAAGCGTATGCTCCGCTTAGTCCGGCATTCAGAGCGCCGAGCGCGAGAGCTTCGTCTCCCAAAAGAAGTTTTTTCGTTTTCATCAATATCAGGTATAGATTTTCAGGTACTATCATTCACAATCCGCAAGTCATTCCCTGAGGACTGCTCCGGATCTGTCTCTGTTGCGCAAAAATAAAAATTATTTCTGATTTTTCAAAGAGACTTTTCACGCAAACGGACGGCAATCTCCGCCAATGTGCTTAATAACATGCTCTGTCTTGCGCATCGACATGTTTATTCGGCAATGGCAGGCTCATTCAGACGCTTCGGCACGCTCATTAAGAGGCAAGGCTTAATGCTGCTTCCCGTCTTGCTCCTTGAGCAACGATTCAAGATGGCCGGCCAGCTTGACGGCGACTTCGTGAAGCGGAAATTCCTTTCCGGTTTCCCGGCTTATGGACGTGACCCCCTTGTCCGTAAAGCCGCAGGGGTTGATCAGGGTGAAGGCATCAAGATCGGTGTTTACGTTCAGAGCGAGCCCGTGCATCGTGATGAAGCGGCTGACCTTGACACCCAATGCACAGATCTTTCTCTCATTGACAGTCCCTTTGCCGATCCAGACGCCTGAAGCTCCGGCGACCCGCTCACCCTTGATTCCGTATTCTGCAATCGTCCTTATGACGCTTTCCTCGAGAAGATTCACATAATCCTTGACGCCAATCCTGTATCTCTCCAGATCGATGATCGGATAGACAACGAGCTGTCCTGGACCGTGATATGTCACATCTCCCCCACGTTCGATCTCAAAGATACCGATCCCCCTCGAGGCGAGGCTTTCGCGGCTGAAAAGGACATTCTCCCTGTGAGCATGTTTACCCAAGGTGATCACCGGATCGTGTTCGACAAAAAGGATGCGGTCTTGTGGAGAACCGTCGCCATCCCGTTTGAGCTCGACCCTCTTTGAAAAAATCGTCCGCTGAAGATCAAGCACGCTCCCGTAGTCGCGTCTTCCGAGCCATTCGAAACTCAGTTTTCCATCTTCAGGTTTTAAAACGAAGTCACTCATCTGATCCTTCTTAATGAACGTGCTTCTCCGCGTGGTAGCTTGATCTCACCATCGGAGCCGACTCGACATGCCTGAACCCACGCTTGACACCTTCCCTGCGGTACTCCTCGAACTTTTCGGGTGTGATGTAATCCTGAAGCGGATAGTGGTTCTTGGTCGGCTGTAGATATTGGCCTACGGTGAGGACTTCGCAGCCGACATTCCTCAGATCATCCATCGTTTCGAGGATTTCGGCTTCGGTCTCGCCAAGTCCGAGCATGATGCCGCTTTTTGACCGTATTCCGCTTTTTGCGATATGCCCGATGACTGAAAGCGATCTGTCATAGGTCGCGGCGCTCCTGACCGTCGGCGTCAGCCTGCGGACGGTCTCCATATTGTGCGAGATCACTTCCGGACCGGCCGCTATCACCATGTCCACGAGTTCGAGACGACCCTGGAAGTCCGGAATCAGCACTTCCATTGTGACTCCGGGACACTCTTTCTTCAGAGTTGTTATCATGTTTACCCAATGAGCCGCACCGAGATCAGGGAGGTCATCCCTATCAACCGATGTGATCACGATATGCTTGAGGTTCAGTTTCTTGACTGAATCCACAATTTCGCGGATCTCTTTTTCGTCGAGCGGTCCGGGTTTTCCCGTAGCCACATTGCAGAATCTGCAGGCACGGGTACAGACGTTGCCACCGATCATGAAGGTTGCAGTTCCGGCTCCCCAGCATTCCGCGCGGTTGGGACACATGCCGCTCGAGCAGATCGTGTGTAGATGTTTTTCGTTCAGAAGTCCGACAACCTGCGAGGTCTTGAATCCTCGTGGTAGTCTGATTTTCAGCCATTCAGGTTTACGTCTGAAATCTGCCATAGTTTCGATATAATTAATTTATCGGTATCTTGGTTTTATTTGAGGAGGTCACTCTCAGCTTTGAGAAAAGGGAGTGGTCATCTCGGAATACGTTGGAAGGATACGGATGAAATTATAGGATGTTCCGTCCGGCGACATTTTGCAGAAGTAATGGTTGATCCCGTTTGAGACAGCGAGATATCTCACCCGGAGCACCATATTGTATCGCGCGATCTGGTCGAAAGTATCCTGAGTTATCCGGACCCCCGGTGCTTTATATTCGACGATCATCAGGGGAGTTCCTGTTCGGTCATAGACGACTGTATCACATCTTTTTCTCGTTCCGTTCAGGTCTATTGAAACCTCATTGGCCATCGACGCTGCGGGAAAGCCCCGGTCTGTCTCGAGCCATCCGACAAAGTGCTGCCTGACGAATTCCTCGGGAGTCAACGCGACATAACTCTCCCGCAACTTGTCCCACACCTTGACCATTCCGTCTTCGTGAGAAAGTTTAAGATCGACCTGAGGGAGATTCAGACGGGGAAGCGAATTGTCCATATTTTACCATTAAGATATTTTCGTTCTATCGTGAAGATGTTTTCAACAGATAATATGTATGTCATCTTAATGTCCCTGTCACTCAGCGACGATGACATTCTCTGTTTTCTGCTGAACGAGATTCATCGCGTTCTTCGGAGAATACTCCGGATCGAAAACGGTGTTGAGAAGATCGGCGAGACGAAGTCCACCTCTCATGAACTGCTGTTCGATTGTAGGAGTCCAGTCGGCGATATAGTCATAGCTGACATTATACCCTTCGGGAGTCTCTTCATAAATCTTCGCGGCTATTTCCATTGATTCCTTCGCCCAATCGTCGGGTGTGCCTCCGGCTACTATCATTATTTCCTCTTCCGGCGAAAGTCTGTCAATCTGATTCTGCCATTCGGTGTAGCTCCATTTGTGGGCCTGCTCGACGAGAGCGGTGTCCCACAGAGAATGCAGGTTTCTGTTGCCATAGAAGAATTTGACGGTGATCCTGTTTCCGCCGAGGTCGGAGAGATGACCGAGATGCATGGGCTGGTGAATGTCTCCGACGAAATGGATGACCATTTTCAGTGCGAGCGCCTTGTCCTCTTTTGAAGACATAGGATCTGCGAGAACAGCCGATTGGGAGTTGATAGCCTGAACTACATCCCCATCCTTGTTTTTCTTTGCCTTCTCATACTTCACGTTTGCGTCGACGTTCTTGTAATGCCATGTTTTCGAATAGGCATATTCCGGAGTATGGGATGCATTGTCCATCCAGTTTGACCAATAAACTATAGAACGGCCGTCGAGAATGGAGTCGAGAGCCTGACGTGTTTTCGAAGTGAGGTGATTCTCTGCGATGAAGGCGACGGTATCGTGGCCTTTCTGTCCCCAACCGAAGGCAAGAGCCGGCGCGAGAAGAGAGAATATTCCGAGTGTTATCTTTTTCATCATGATTTCTTGGTCAGTTATTTTCCGATATTTCGAATTTAGCGAATTTCAACATTAGTTTTTTCTGTCCCTCCTGATCGAAGTTGACAGTTATGGTTTCCTGGCCCGGATTCGGAACGATTCCGGTGATTGTTCCGAGTCCGAACCTGAAATGGCGTATTCTCATTCCGACGCTCAGCTCCCCGGCATTGTGTATGCGGAAGGCTGAATCAGGCTCAAACGGCGCCTGTTTTCTGTTGGTGAGGTCGCGCGACGCACTGTAGGTGCCACTTGTCGATGAAGTCGGTCCGTGTCCCGATTTTGATGTATAACCACCGCTTTTGTATCCTCTGAACGAGGATCGATAACGGGCCGTCGGATCAATAAAATCGCTTCTGACATCGTCAATGCGGCCTGAGGACACTATTTTGACGAAGCGCGTATCGATGTCGCCCAGAAATCTTGACGGACGTGTCATTACTGTCTGACCGTTCCTGAATCTTGAACCGGCGTAGGTCATCGTGCACGTCTCTTTTGCGCGGGTCATCGCGACATAGAGCAGACGGCGTTCCTCCTCTACCTGAGCGAGTGAATCCTGGGCCATCGCCGACGGGAACAGCTCCTCTTCGACTCCGACAATATAAACATGCTTGAATTCCAGTCCCTTTGAGGCGTGAGCGGTCATCAATGTCACTTTAGGACCGGCCTCTTCATCGGTCTGATCCTGGTCGGTGGCCAATGATACCTCCGAAAGGTATGCCGCCAACGAAACATCACTTTCATCGGTCTCGCGCCTGACATCGACAAAGTCCTTCAGGCCCGAGAGAAGTTCCGTCAGGTTTTCCTGTCTTGAAATTGCTTCGGGGGTGTTGTCGGTCAGGAACTGAGAGAGCAATCCTGTGCGGTTGTAGACCAACTGACCGATCTCGAAAGCGTTCGAGCCTTTCTCGACATCGGCGATGAACTCATCGATGATCTTTCTGAAACCGTCGAGCTTTCCCAAGGTCCCCTTGTTGAAACCGGCCGGATATTTGTCCGGTTCGGAGATGACACGGAAGATGCTGACGCCTCCTGCGTTTGCGGCGGCCTGCAGTTTCTTGACGGTGGTCTCCCCGATTCCACGAGCCGGAGTATTGATTATGCGTTTCAGGGCCTCGTCATCATCGGGATTCAGGGCGAGACGGAAATAGCTGATCGCATCCTTTATTTCCTTGCGCTGATAGAACGAAAGTCCGCCATAGATCCTGTATCCCATGTTTCTTGCACGCAATCTTTCTTCCAGGACGCGGCTCTGGGCATTCGTGCGGTAAAGTATGGCGTAATCTTCGAGGGAATCGTGATTGGTCTGTACCGAATTCGAGATCATGTTGACCACCATGGCCGCCTCTTCGATGTCGGAATATGTCCTCATGATGCGCACCGGATCGCCGGGATTGTTTTCCGAGAACACTTTCTTCCTCATTTGGCGCGTGTTCTTTTCGATCAGCGAACCGGCGGCGTTGATGATATTCTGGGTCGAGCGGTAATTACGTTCAAGTTTGAAGATCCGCAGATCCGGATATTTCTCCTCCATTCCGAGGATGTTGGCGATGTTGGCCCCGCGGAATGAATAGATAGACTGGGCGTCATCACCGACGACACAGAGATTATGGTTCAGGCGAGTCAGCTGCTGAATGATCAGATGTTGGGCGAAGTTTGTATCCTGATACTCATCTACCATCACGAACCGGAAGAATTCCTGATAATGGCGCCTGATGTCCGGAAAATCGCGAAGCAGTACATTCATATAGAACAGAATATCATCGAAGTCCATCGCGTTGGCTCTCCGGCAACGTTCTACATATTCCCGGAAAATGATCCCTGTCTCGGGTCTCTTTGCTCTTTTGTCCTCCTGATAGTTCTGAGGATCGGCCATGTATTCCTCAGGATAGACCAGCGCATTCTTGGCGTTGGAGATTATGGAGGCTATCGTCGAAGGCTTGTAACTTTTGTCATCCAGACCACGTTCCTTTATTATCGTTTTTATCAGGGATTTGGAATCGTTGGCATCATAAATGGTAAAAGAGGACTTGAAACCGAGTTTATCGGCGTGCACCCTCAGGATTCTCAGGAAAATGGAGTGGAACGTACCCATCCAGAGACGTCCGCTGATCTTCGGTCCGGTCAGCGCCTCAATTCGCTCTTTCATCTCGCGCGCTGCTTTGTTGGTGAATGTCAGGGCCATTATGCGGTATGGCTCGAAGCCCATTCTGAGCAGGTGCACGATTTTGTATGTCAGCACTCTTGTCTTTCCGGATCCCGCTCCGGCAATGACCAGTGAGGGACCGCCGGTATAGACCACGGCTTCCCGCTGTTGTTCATTAAGAAGATCAAGATAATTGTAATCTACCATTCAGGATCGGTTCTTTTGTTCAGCTCATCCGGGAGCGATAGTCTTCGTAGGTGAATTCCCTCAGCAGAACCGGATCGCCGGCTGAAGGCTGCAGCCATATCGACGGGTGCTGGATTCCGTTGAACATGTTTGTCTTCACTGTCGTGTAGTGGTTCATGTCCCGGAGAGTCAGAATGTCTCCGGCTTTCAGAGGACTGTTGAAATACCAGTCGCCGACAAAATCTCCGCTGAGGCAGGAATTCCCTCCGAGCCGGTATTTAACGGCGTGTCCTTCCGGTTCGCCTTGCTCGCCGAACTGACCTGAGGCTTCGGCAATCACGGGCTGGTATGGCATTTCGAGACAGTCGGGCATGTGGCAGGCAAAGGAGGCATCGATGATGGCGGTCTTGATTCCTGCATCTTCATGAACATCGAGCACTTTTGTGACCAGATCACCAGTCTGCCATGTGAAGGCGCTCCCCGGCTCCATGATCAGTTCGAGATGGGGATATTTTTCGTGCAGACGGTTCAGCACTTTGATAAGGTGTTCGACATCGTAATCCTTGCGGGTCATCAGATGTCCGCCCCCCATGTTCAGCCATTTGATTTCAGGCAAAAGATGGCCATACTGGGATTCGAGAGCTTCGAGCACTTTCTCGAGATCGTGGCTGTCGCTCTCACACAGCGCGTGGAAATGAAGTCCCTCGACCCCTTCGGGAAGACCGTCCCTGACTTCGTCCGGGCTGACCCCGAAACGCGATCCGGGAAGACACGGATTGTATATGTCAGTCTCAATCACGCTGCATTGCGGATTGACCCTTATCCCGGCACTCACTTTTCCGGAGGCGTGGTCTGCATTATAATCTTTGATCCTGGGATAATACTTCTCAAACTGAGCCAGAGAGTTGAAGGTGATATGAGAACTTCCTCCGAGAAATTCACCGAAAGTCTCTTCCGTGTAAACCGGGCAATAGCTGTGGACATCATGACCTAAAAATTCATGTGACAGCTTCATCTCATTCAACGAACTTGCGGTCGATGACGAGACATATTCGCGGATAATCGGGAATGTCTTCCACAGGGCATTGGCTTTGAAAGCCATGATTATCTTGACATTGGCCAGGCGTTCGACATCGGTGATCAGTTTCAGGTTTCTCCTGAGCTTATCCTCATAGACAATATAATACGGCGTCTGCATCGGTTCTTCTTGTGAAAGCAATTAGAAAACTTTCCATCTTTGATTTTTTCCCTTCTCTTCCGGTCAGAATTCTATTCTTCCTTTCTTTGCTTGATTAAGCATTTTCTGGCCGGGGACGAGATAGATTTCAAGACGTCTGTTACGGTCTCTGTCTGCCATCGATGTGTTGGGAGCAAGGGGCATGTCGTCACCGAGCGCATAAGGAAACAGGTAAGATACAGGCGAACCGTGTTCCTCGAACCATTCATAGACGGCGTCGACACGATCGGCTGTCAGCTCCTCACGATACTGATCCGAGCCGGTATTATCGGTGTGCATCGCGATCATAACCCTGAACATATCCGGGTCTTTCAGATAGCGTTTGATCGGGGTCAGGTATTTTGAGGCGCTCTCTTTGAGCTCGACGTCATTGGGGGCAAAAAGAAGTCTGGCGGGAATGGTGATAACGAGCACCTCACGGTTCCGGAGCAGCTCAATCGTGCATTCTCCCCCCTTAGAGGCCGGTGGATATGCGGCATAAAGTTTGTTCTTCGCCTCCTTTTCCTGAAATTTCTGGACAATTTCCGAGTTCTTTCCGAGATCCACTGAATTCAGCATCTCGACAAATGTCAATTCATCAAGCGGTGATTCTGAGCCTCCACCCTGATTCTGAGCTCCCGTTACACACGGGGCGCTGCAGATTAGGAGAGTGGCGAGTATATTTCTGATCGCCTTTCGGATTCTGTCAGTCATCTTTCTTTTTGTTGAGCCCGATCAGGCCGTCGGGCAGATTCATAATGATTTTACGTTCATCCGGATCTATCTCCGCGATGAATTCCTCAGCCATAGGGAGGTAGATCTCCTCACCGTCGGGCCCCTCTATGACAAGAAGGATGTTGGCCGTGGAGTCATCTACCCTCAGGAGTCTGCCGATTTCGCCTAAAGATGTGTCGGAGACCATGTAACCGTCGAGCTCATTGCCGTCGATCAGTTCCTCTCCGGTTTCGGCCATATATTCCTTCAGCTCTTTCCGCTCGGCATAAATCTCTTTGTTGACGAACTGGCGGGCCTGTTCTTCCGTGTCGACACGGTCAATCTTCACGAGATACGAGGTCTGTCCTTTTGTGCGGATCGATTCCGCGAAAAACGGAACGAAACAACCCTCCATCTCGACGATCATCGGCTGGTCATCCTCTCCGAAAAAGTCCGGGTCTATATCTATCAAGGCGTTCAGCTCCCCTTTCAACGCGTGAGTCCGCTGAAATTTGCCGACACCGATCAAATCTTCTTTTCTTATCATTCTGAGTCTTGCTTTAATGTGAAGGACACTTTATTTGACTCTAATGATTTTGGCCCCCAATCGGTTCAGACGTCCGTCGATATCTTCATATCCCCGGTCGATCTGGTCGATGTTGTGGATCGTGCTGGTCCCTTTTGCGCCGAGTGCGGCTATGAGCATCGCTATTCCGGCCCGGATGTCTGGCGAAACCATGTCAGTAGCGTGGAGGGAATGGAATTTACCGCTTCCGATGACCACTGCCCGGTGCGGGTCACACAGGATTATCTTCGCCCCCATGTCGATCAGTTTGTCGACAAAGAATAACCGGCTTTCGAACATCTTCTGATGAATCAGCACGCTTCCGTGGGCCTGAGTGGCCACGACAAGGAAAATACTGAGCAAGTCGGGCGAGAGTCCGGGCCAGGGAGCATCGGCAAATGTCATGATCGAGCCGTCGATGAACGTATCGATTTCATAAATGTCCGGCTGGTTGATGATCAGGTCATCTCCGTCGACCTCGATATGTACTCCGAGCCTTCTGAACGCCTCGGGCATTATTCCGAGTTCACTTACAGCTACATCCTTCAGTCTCAGACATCCCCCAGTAACAGCCGCCATTCCAATGAATGAGCCGATCTCGATCATGTCGGGAAGCATCCTGTGGGATGCAGGTCCGAGCTTTTCTACACCTTCGATTCTCAGAAGGTTCGAGCCGATTCCGTCGATCTTCGCTCCCATCTTGACAAGCATCCGGCAGAGTTGCTGGACGTATGGCTCACAGGCTGCATTATAGATTGTCGTCTGCCCTTTGGCAAGCACGGCCGCCATCACGATATTGGCCGTTCCCGTGACTGAAGCTTCATCAAGGAGCAGGTAGCGTCCCGTGAGGCCTTCCGGGGCCGTGATATGATAAGCTTTGTCGGCCGGATCATAGTTGAACTGTGCGCCTAACTGGTGGAGTCCGAGATAATGTGTGTCGAGCCTGCGGCGCCCGATCTTGTCTCCTCCCGGCTTCGGCAGGATTGCCTGGCCGAAACGAGCGACCATCGGACCCGTCACCATTACAGAGCCGCGGAGCGAAGCCGCGCGGGAACGGTATTTGTCGGTGTAGATATAATCAATGTTTATATCATCGGCCTGAAATTCACAGGTATCACGGTCAATGAACCGTGTCTTGACACCGAGTTCCTGAAGGAGCACGATGAGGTTACGGACATCGGCTATCTCGGGGATATTGCCGATTGTCACTTTCTCGGAAGTGAGCAATGTCGCGCAGATCACCTGAAGAGCTTCGTTCTTCGCACCCTTCGGACTGATCGTGCCTTCAAGCTTCCTTCCTCCCTCGACTATGAATTTTGCCATTTTTTTTTGATGGGGCTTAGATTTGTGAAACCCGGTCTGGAATTGTGAAACCCGGTTTTAGAAACGTGTCTTGATTTTCTTTTTCTTCTTCTTTCCGTTTGTCTCGTCGGGAGCGATCGTAAGGAATTCGTGAAGACGGTATGTCTCCGGATCAATGGCGATTCTCCCTTTCGACATGCTGTTCAGGTCGTTGATCACCCTCGCATCGCTGACACCTTCCGGATTGTGTATCAGAAGCTGCTTTTTCATGTGATTGGCAATCAGGGAGATCATCGCGTCTTTCTCTCTTCCGCCTTCCATTGATGAGACAACATCAATCATGCTTTCGATCAGACGGCCGTAGTGGCGCCGGATGGTCTGGTTGCCGTAACGCGGAATGGGAGCGGGTGCGGGAGTCATCTTCTCCCGGGATGTTACCTCGCACGGAAAATCTATGTCGAGCCGGAAATCGGACATGATGTTGAGATGATCCCATATCTTGGTCATGTCACCGTTCTCTCCAACATGATCGGGAAAGAGGGTGGCGACAACCCTCGCGATGGTCTTTGCGCAACGGGTTCTCTCATCGCGGTCTTCAATCTTCAGACATTCATCGACAAGTTTCTGGATATTACGGCCATACTCAGCCATCCTGAGCGGTTCCATATCAGAATTATAGGGGAGGATCTTATTGTTAGTTTCCATTTTTTAATCTTTCGAGAACTTTGTTGCGGCCGACGACAGCCTCATATTCTTTCAGGTATTCCGGAACACTGTAGGCAGTGTCGATAAAATCTTCTTCGCGATATGCTTTCTCAGCCAGGGCAAGCATATCAGAAGCATCAGGCATCATAGCTCCGAGCCAAAGATCCTCGTCTCTTTTCTTCAGGATCTCTTGCGCCTTGGAGGTTCCGTCTCCGATAAACACTGCCTTTCGGTCTCTCAGTACCTTTTCGAGCGAATCGGGTTCGAGAATCAGAGGCCGGGGCCCGAGAATCGGATTGAGGGCGAAATCATAAACAGCAGTGTAGACTTCCCGTCTGCGTGCATCGATCATCGGAACGAGCACTTCGTCACCCTCCCAGTCAAATCTGCGGAACTGAGCCTTGACGGCCATGAGTTTCAGGGTCGGAATACCGATCAGCGGAATATCTTCGGCGAAGCAGAGACCCTTTGCGAACGACAGTCCGATGCGCAGCCCGGTATATGAACCGGGGCCCATAGACACGGCGACGGCATCGGGACGTCTGCCCGTGCTTCTCAGATGGTCGAGACATTTCTGAACCGCCGGAGAAAGAAATCTCGCGTGGTTCATGTCTTTGTCATCCGTAAGCGTCATGTCGACGCTACCGTCGATCGTGACAGCTACAGAACAATATTTCGATGAGGTCTCTATGTTGATTATGGTTGCCATTGGTCAATTGTTTTGAGAAGGCTTGTCGGTTTCGGCAGCTCCACTTTCATTCCGGACGAGGGCATCGATGCAGTTCATTCCGTCGAGGGCGGCCGAGACAATTCCCCCCGCCAGTCCTGCCCCCTCTCCAGAGGGATATAGCCCAGGGAATTCGGGATGCTGGAGGGTCTCTTTGTCACGCGGAATCCTGACCGGAGCGCTTGTACGAGATTCAAGGCCGATGACAGTCGCATCCTTGGTCAGAAAACCCTGTGCACGCTTTCCGAAATTGCGGAAGCCTGTCTTCAGCCTCTCCGAAATGAACGGCGGAAGGAGAAGGTCCACTCTGGATTCCTTGAGGCCGGGAAGATAGCTTGAAGGAGGAAGATTGGACGATTCTTTACCTTCGGTGAAATCTTTCATTCTCTGGGCCGGCGCGACGATTGAGTTATCTGCGGCTTCAAAGAATTTGCGTTCAAGATCTTTCTGCAGTTCGAGCATCTCGAATTCTCCATGAACGGCATAATCCGGGAAGTCTCCGGGACGTATTTCGACTACCATTCCGGAGTTAGCCCAGTAGCTGGCGCGTGCCGATGCAGACATGCCGTTGACGACGAGCTCTCCATCGGCAGTAGCCGCCGGAACAATCACGCCGCCGGGACACATGCAGAAACTGTAGACACCTCTTCCGTCTGCCTGCGTGACGAAACTGTACGGCGCTGCCGGAAGCCATTGCCCGCGACCGTCGGGCGAGTGATATTGGATTTTGTCAATCAGATTCTGAGGATGTTCGAGACGGACACCGATCGCAATGCCCTTGGCTTCCATCCTGATTCCCCGGTTTTTGAGCATGGCGTAGACATCCCGCGCGGAATGTCCCGTTGCCAGCACGACAGGCCCGTTGAATCGTGAGCCGTCAGCGGTTATCACCCCGCAGACTCTCCCCTCTTCGATAATCAGATCTGAAACTCTAGTATTGAACCGGACTTCTCCTCCGCAACTGATGATGCACTCCCGGATCGCGGCAATGATTCCCGGAAGTTTGTCGCTTCCGATGTGGGGGTGGGAGTCAACCAATATTTCAGGCGAGGCGCCGAACTGAACCAAGAGTGCGAGCACACTTTCGACATTGCCGCGTTTCTTGCTACGGGTGAAGAGTTTGCCGTCTGAGAAGGCACCTGCTCCCCCCTCACCGAAACAGTAGTTCGATTCGGGATTTATCTTTCTCTCGCGATTGATCTTCGCGAGGCTCTCACGTCGCTTTTCAACAGGTTCACCTCTTTCGAGAAGAATTGGCCTGAGTCCGTGTCCGATCGCGCGCAGGGCAGCGAAAAGGCCTGCGGGACCGGCGCCGACAATAATTACCTGACGGTTGCTCTCAGCAACATTTTTGAATTCAACCGGTTCATAGGGGGGCGTGACTTTCTTGTCATCACCAGTTGCAATGAGAACTTTGAGATTGATCCATATCTGAGGTTTGCGGGCATCGACGGAACGGCGCACAACGCGCCAGTCAGTAATCTCCTTTGTCCGCAAACCGGACTTGCGCGCCACTTCCTTGAGCAGTGCGTCAGGTCTTCCGGCTATTTCCGGACGAACTTTCAATTCAATCTCCTTGATCATTCAACTTGAGATAATCTCTGATCATTCAACTTGCAAAAATCTCACGACCGGAGCCCCGGGCGGTCTTGATATTTAATGAGACGTCCTCTTGATCAGACGCCCATATAAGCTCCGCTTCACGCTGATTAACCAACAAAATTAACGATTTTCACCCAATTCCGCAAATCTGAGGTCACAGACTGTTTTTTCACTGCAATCAGGCGCATTTTTCATGTTGGACGGCGGAACTTGACAGCCGTTCGCGCGTTTATTTGTTGAATAGTTAAACGTATTAGAGAAACGATCTGAAAAGAGCTATGGCAGAAAGAAAAACAGACAAACATATCGATGAGGAAATGCCGGTTGAGACTCATCCGTTTCCTCCGTTTGTGCCCCAGGATGCGAAAGTGCTGGTGATGGGAACCTTTCCTCCCGGTCCTCACCGATGGAGCATGGAGTTCTATTACCCCAACAAGACCAATGATTTCTGGAAAGTCATGGGCCTGATTTTCTTAGGATCGGCCGATGCTCTCATAGATCAGAACACGAAGCATTTCAAGCTTGATGAGATTAAGGAGTTGCTGGAGCAGAAAGGTATCGCTCTGCATGATACGGGCTACAGGATCCGTCGTCTCCAGGGAAATGCCTCGGACAAATATCTTGAAATTGTCGAGCCGGTAGATCTCGGAGCTTTGATCAATCGTATGCCGGAGCTGAAAGCTATCGCGACTACGGGCGAGAAGGCCGCCGGTGTTATTGCGGAACTGACCGGCACATTACCTCCGAAAATGGGTGAACATGTCAGCTCGCTGACCGGCAACAACATCTATGGACGTGATTTCGAGATCTGGCGAATGCCCTCAACTTCGAGAGCCTATCCCCTTTCGCCCCTCAAGAAAGCCGAATATTACGCCAGGCTCTTCCGCTCCGCAGGAATCCAACTCAGTCCTGAATTTGAAATGACCCTCAGTTGATTGTCTTGCATTTTAGGATATGCGTGGCGGAGTTGTCCGGAACAACAAGGAGATTCCCTCCTTTATATCTGAGTCGTTCAAACGGAACCGGCTTTCCGTTGGCGTTTCTAAGATGCGATACCGGAACTTCCTCCGGAATCCATGCGCAACGGTAACCCGTTGTCAGAAAGGCTGTCGTAATCCGGTCTTTACCTATCTTTGAAGTCCGTGCGCGTTCGAAGATAGTTTCGGGATGTGAGGGAAGAATCGTTGTCAGATGACCTGAGTTCCGGTCCCCGTTATACAGCCTCGACAGTCCGCGTTTCGTGTATCCGTCAAAAACGACAGGCAGATTGGAGAAATCAAAGGCATTTACCACGATATTCCGGTGAGTGGTCTGATTTTTGAAATTGAGATCGTGCACTATGACTCTCTCTCCGGCTGAGGCCTGAGCATGAAGAGATCGGAAACATTCAGAAGTAATCTGACGCTTACTGTAGACTCCAGCGAACACTGCCAAATAGATGATCAGACATGAGAGGCATGTCAACCATTTGTATATTTTGGTTATCTTTCTGCAATCAAGTTTCACTTCATCCGGGCTGGAAGTTTCTTCAAGCCAATCTTTTTTATCGCTTGTAGTTCGAAGTGAGATGAGAAGACGCACGATGAGGATACCGCAGGCTATAGAGGGACACGTCAGCTGACGGGGAGATGTGAAGGATACTCCTGCAAGTATCAAGGCAAAGATAACAGTGCAGAACCATATCAGATTAGCGCTGATGAATCGCTGTGCATTTTTTATGTTGGCAATACATCTGCAAATCAGCAACAAGAAGAAAGCCGGTATTATCGGAGCAACGCGAACCAAGGCAGTGCCTAAGGCTTGAAGTTTGACAGACAGGGCGTCAGCTACCAGTCCACCTCCCTGCCGGGCATGTTGTAGATTTCCGGGGGCAAAGAAACATATTGCTGTGCCTATCCAGTAAGATAAGATGAATATCTTCAGTTTTGAGTCAGCTTTCCGCCTGTTGATTATCAGATAAATGAAAAGTGCGCAGGAGATCGGTAACGAGAAACTCTCCTGGAGTGAGCCGGTCAGCAAAGCAATCGGAGCACTGACGAAGATATGTTTCTCAGCTTTTTGCGAAAGAAAAAAATAGAACAACCAGAGATTAGCAGCCGCACTCCACAGGTAGTTTGTCGAATAAGATACGAGACTCAGCCATGTGACGCCGGGCTGTGGAACGCAAAACCAGAGCAAAGTGGCGAATAACGGAAAGGACCATAGATATTTTGATGTTCCGCAATATGGCAAAGACAACTTGAAAAAGGCGCAGATAGTCAGGAAGTAGATGATGCTGTTGACAATGCAGAAAGCGAGGTGTCCTCCAATGTTGAGGAAGAACATTGTCAGCCAATGGATTATAAAACGGCCGTTGCAGTGAATATAATGGCTGGCCTGGGTTGCTGTAATGTCTTTCAGCGACAGGGCCCGTTTGCCGTCGCAGGCATGATGGGCTGAATCGGCGAACATATACCCCAGATCATCACCGGTAGGTACGGACTGCAGATCGAGCAGCAGGAACGTCCCGGCAAACAAGACAAACCAGCACACCATTATTGCGATGTCCCGATATTTGAACCGCTTCATCATTCTCTCATTTCATATTTTGCAAATTTACGAATTTCTCTGAAAATAGAAACACGACCGTCTGCCGATTCGTGTCGGCAGACGGTCGCGTAGTTCCGGAGTTCAACCGATTATTTCGGTGTTACTCTGTAATGATTCTTTTGGCTCCTACAAATCTTCCTTCATAATAACCTTTGCAATCGTTGATCTGGACACCCTTGATACTGGCGTGGATAAACGAGAAATTACCGGTTTCGTTGTCGGCTTTGACAACAATGCCGACATGTCCGACATTGCGGCCGCTGCTACGGCTTGTGAAGAAGACCAGGTCACCCTTTCTGAGTTTGTTGCGGTCTACGGGTGTGCCCTGCGTGAATTGAGTCCGTGATGAAGGCGAGATCGAATAACCGAATTGTTTGTAGACGTAACTTGTGAATCCTGAGCAATCAAAAGCGTTCGGCCCTTTGGAGCCATGTACGTATCTTTTTCCTATATGGGAACGGGCTTCGGAAAGCAGGTCATTGATCATCGAAGATGATTCAGCAGATAGAGCATTTTCCGATTCCTCTCGCGAGAGAATATCTTTGTCGATAAATCCGGAGATGACAGATTTGTCAAGTTTGGATTTTGCATTTGCAAGTTGTTCACGATGTGCCTTCAGATGGACGGCGCTTTTTGCTGATTTTGTTTCCGCAGTTGCACCAAAACTGAGACCGGCAAATATGATGGAAGCTATCAGAAGTCTAATTTTCATGATCTTAGATAAGATGTCGGGCAATGTCGGCATAAGACCGAACATGCTCAAAGTTTTCGTTTTGGAAAACTTTTTCATTCATTTGATACGCAAAGATATTAAAAATGAACGATAAAACCAAATTCAACGCTTCTGAATTACAACGAATTAATAAAGTTTAAGATATTTCACACATTCCGAAATTATGTGCAATCGATATTTCCCTCGAATATACGTTTCTCTCTCGTTAACTTTTATTGTGTGTGGCGCGTGCAAAAACAACTTAGGAGATTTTCACGTTTAATATGTTAGGGACCGGTTTTTGCAGAAGCCTTTTCCCTGAAAACTTAATAACTTATTACACCATCCTACCATCAATCTAATTGAGATATGAAATCTTTACCTCTGATTCTGGCAGGCGTCGCTTTCACAGCTCTTCCGATTGCCGCAAAAGATCGGGTGACACACGACCCCAATGCCGTCAACACTGAATCCATCCTCCATGTATGGAGCTGGAATTTCCCTTCGATCGGCGAGAACATGAAAAAAATTGCAGACGCCGGATTCACAATGATCCAGACTTCTCCCGTCCAGGAATGTTACAATCCTGAAGGTGGGTCAAAGAAACTCTTTGATGAAAAGGAGGGTTATTGGTATTACTATTACCAGCCGACTGACTGGAAGATCGGAAACCAGATCGTCGGAACGCGTGAACAGATGAAGCAGATGATGGATTCCGCTGCAAAATATAATGTAAAGGTCATTGTCGATGTCCTTCCGAATCACACGGCTTTTGATATCGATGCCGTCTCCGATGACTTCTATAAGGCAGTCGGAGGCCGTGACAAGATGTATCACTCGGAGGGCCTGCAGCCTGTCCGTGACTACAACGACCGCCTCGAATGCACGCTTTGGGGCTCGGGAGGCCTTCCGGATGTCAACACCGAGAACCCGGATTTCCAGAAATACTATATGGAATACGTGAACGATCTCCTTTCGCTCGGTGTCAAGGGCTTCAGATATGACACGGCTAAACATATCGGAGTTCATTCTGATCCGGTTGACACAGCCGCCGGAGTCAAGGAAAATGATTTCTGGGATGTTGCCACAGGACGCAAGTCAGTCAAGGGTGTCAAGCTCGCCGTGCCTTATGATGATCTGTTCGTTTATGGCGAGGTCCTCCAGGACAGAAACGTCCCTGAAAAGGAATATGCCGATTATTTCGGTCAGACAGCATCCGGCTATGGACATGTGCTTCGGGAAATGCTCGAGAAACGTTCAGCCAACGGACTCGACATCGTCAGCTGGCATCATTCCGCCGCTCCTGAATTCCTCACAACATGGGTCGAAAGTCACGATACCTATGCAAATGCACACGAATCGGCCGGGCTGACCGACGATCAGATCCGCACCGGTTGGGTTTTCCTCACCGCACGCCAGAATGGCACTCCCCTCTTCTTCTCTCGTCCCGCAGGTTCATCAAGAGATGCTTATTGGGGAGACAATATCATGGGTGCAGCAGGAAATGATGAGTTCTTCCATCCTGAAGTTGCAGCCGTCAATAAGTTCCGCACGGCAATGGCTGGCCAGAAGGAAAAGATTGAAATATCTGACAATGGCCAGGTCCTTCTCGTTAACCGCGGAAACAAGGGAGCAGCTGTGATCAATATCAGCACCTCTGCCAACAAAGTCGATCTGCCGACAACTCTTCCATCCGGAACATATAAAGATGCTGTCTATGGAAAGGAGTTCAAGGTTAAGAACGGCCGTCTGATCGGTTTCCTCGCCCCGGACCGGACTTATATTCTCTATAAGAAATAAGATAAGGTTCAAGATTCAAGTAGTCGTTATATTTTCCGTTTGAACTTCTCGGGTCGGGATAATGTTATTTCAACGGAAGAAAAGTCAGGAGTTAATAACCGGATCAGTTCGCGGGCATAATGCTCCCGGAAAATTTGGAAAGATGATTCCTGATATTTGGCACACTTTTTGATTCTCTCTTTTTCAGAACATTTCAAATAAAAAACTTAAAATAAATAATATCATGTCAATCAAACCTTTAGCAGACCGCGTGCTGATCGAACCCACAGCTGCGGAAGAAGTAACGATGTCGGGCATCTACATTCCCGATTCTGCAAAAGAAAAACCTCTGAAAGGTAAAGTTGTCGCTGCCGGCAACGGCACCAAGGACGAAGAAATGATCCTCAAGGCAGGTGATGAAGTTCTCTACGGAAAATATGCCGGAACTGAAATTGAATTTGAAGGAGTAAAATATCTTATCATGCGACAGAGCGATGTTCTCGCTGTCATTGCCTGATAAGCAAAAGGTTCAGATGATAAGGGAAGGGTGAAAAACACAAAATACCATGGCAAAGGAAATAAAATTCAATATCAAGGCTCGTGAAGAGCTCAAGAAAGGTGTCGATGCGCTTGCAGACGCCGTGAAAGTCACACTTGGCCCCAAAGGCCGCAATGTGATCATCGAACGTAAATTCGGTGCTCCCCATATAACAAAGGATGGTGTGACTGTCGCAAAGGAAATTGATCTCGAGGATCCGTTCCAGAATATGGGTGCACAGCTCGTAAAGGAAGTTGCTTCGAAAACAGGTGATCTTGCCGGTGACGGAACGACTACAGCTACAGTTCTCGCTCAGGCAATCGTGACCGAAGGACTGAAAAATGTCGCAGCCGGAGCAAATCCGATGGACCTCAAACGAGGAATAGATAAAGCCGTCAGCGCAGTCGTTGAGGGCATCACAGCTCAGAGCGAAGAAGTCGGTGACGATTTCGAGAAGATCGAGAACGTTGCCCGCATCTCTGCCAACAATGACGAGGAGATCGGACGCCTCATTGCTGAAGCTATGAAAAAGGTGAAAAAAGAGGGTGTGATCACTGTCCAGGAGGCCAAAGGAACCGAAACAACAATTGATGTTGTCGAGGGTATGCAGTTTGACCGCGGTTACATCTCTCCCTATTTCGTCACCAACACTGACAAGATGGAATGTGAGATGGAGAATCCCCTGATCCTCCTCTATGACAAGAAGATCTCGAACCTGAAGGATATGCTTCCCATTCTCGAGTCTGTTGCCCAGAATGGCCGTCCTCTTCTGATCATCGCTGAGGATGTCGATAACGAAGCACTCGCTACTCTGGTTCTCAACCGTATCCGCGGATCATTGAAGATCTGTGCGGTCAAGGCTCCCGGATTCGGCGACCGCCGCAAGGAAATGCTTGAGGATATCGCTGTCCTCACCGGAGGAACTGTTATTTCTGAAATCAAGGGTATGCAGCTTTCAGGCGCTACTGTAAACGATCTCGGAACCGCAGAGAAAGTTACTGTTTCCCGTGATGCCACAACTATCGTGAACGGTGCCGGCTCGAAGGAGGCAATCGACGGCAGAGTAAAGGAGATCAAGGCTCAGATTGAGACCACAACTTCCGAATATGACAAGGAAAAGCTCCACGAACGTCTCGCCAAACTCGCGGGAGGTGTCGCTGTCCTCTATGTCGGCGCTCCCTCCGAAGTTGAGATGAAGGAGAAGAAAGACCGTGTCGATGACGCTCTGTCCGCGACAAAGGCTGCTATTGCAGAAGGAATTGTCCCCGGTGGTGGCGTTGCTTATATCCGTTGTCTTGCGAAACTCGATGAGCTCCGCGGTGAGAATGCCGATGAGACAACCGGTATCGCAATCATCCGTCGCGCGATTGAGGAACCTCTCCGTCAGATCGTTTCCAATGCAGGGCTTGAAGGCGCTGTGATCGTTCAGAAAGTAAAGGAAGGCAAAGGTGACTATGGATTCAACGCACGCACCGATACATACGAGAACTTCCTCTCGACCGGTGTTATTGATCCTGCGAAGGTTACCCGTGTCGCACTCGAGAACGCAGCGAGCATCGCCGGCATGTTCCTCACAACCGAATGTGTCATTGCCACAAAACCCGAAGAGAATCCCGCCCCGATGGGAGCTCCCGGCATGGGTGGAATGGGGGGCATGATGTAAGCCACCCATTGATTTCCGGCTTGCCGAAGAAATAAAACATATACGGTACATATATGATACTTACAAAAAAGTCACCCTTAGAAGCGAGGGTGACTTTTTTGATTTTCAACGATATTACGTTGGTTTTCTCATCAAACACCGAGTACGATGGCCGGGTCAATATTCAACTCTTTCGAGATCCGTCTGCCAACCTTCATCGTCGGCTCACTCTTTCCTGAAAGAAAGTCGCAGATACGAGAAGGGCTTACCCCGATTTTCTTTGCGAGTGCAGCCTGAGAGAGACCCATCTCATACATCCTGAGCTTCAGTATGTCTATGAGCGTGGGAGTGCCGATAGGATAATGAACATCCTCATATTCCTCAACAAGTGCGGACAAGAGATATAACTCAATGCTGTTAGGGTCATTGTCAGGTGTATCATTGTTTACCTTCTTGAGCAGTTCGTCTATGCGCTCCATTGCCCAGCTATACTGAGCTTCATTTTCTATTTTAGTCTTAATTGCTTCCATTAAAATATTATTATAATAGTGACACATCATTTATCTTATCGTATTCTGCGTGCGTTCCTATCCACCTAATGAATACATGTTGGTGTCTAAATTGAACAACGACTATCAAACGAAAGTCATTCCCCTTGATATTGAACACATAGTGCTGATTACCCACACTGTCAGCAGAATTGAAGGTGGCTCTTACATCTGCAAAGCAGGTCCATGAGCTTCTCTTGGTCTTAGAGTACCAATCCTCCAAAGCTTCCTTCGCTTGAGGATGTTTCTGATAGTAATCAGTCAGCGTTTTCTTTGAGATGATGTGCATGAAACGGGTACTTCTTATTTAGTTGTAAAGTTACGAATAAAATTTTGAATTTCAAAATAATGTCAATTTGATAAAGACTTTTGCCCTCTTCTGTATCTCTTTCATGAGAGTGTCAATACTTTCAAAAGGATTGGAATCGTTATTCAAGAATACGCCTTATATTAAGAGTCAATCTTATAAGTTAAGGTAGTTCGGGATCCAAATGAACAACAAATTGAGTAAAGGTGGAAAAAATACGACAATGAAAGATTTCGAGCCACTGATAAGTAGAGAAAAGGCAGAACCGCTGATCATCGCCGGGCCCTGCAGTGCTGAGAGCCGGGAACAGGTTCTGTCTACAGCTCGCAGTCTCGCTTCGTCCGGAATGGTTGACATTTTCCGTGCCGGTGTCTGGAAGCCGAGGACACGTCCCGGAGGATTTGAGGGAATCGGCGCACCGGCCCTCGAGTGGCTTCGTGAAGCCAAAGAAGAAACCGGTATGCCTGTTGCAACCGAAGTTGCAACACCCGCTCACGTTGAATTTGCACTCAACGCCGGGATAGATATCCTCTGGATCGGTGCGAGAACTACGGCCAATCCTTTCGCAATGCAGGAATTGTCGGACTGTCTCAGAGGAACCGGCAAAGAAGTGGCTGTGATGGTCAAGAATCCCGTAAGCCCGGATCTGTCTCTCTGGATTGGAGCTATTCAAAGACTATACAATGCCGGGATACGTCGTCTCGCCGCTGTTCATCGCGGATTCAGTTCATACGATTCATCGCCTTACCGAAACCGACCACTTTGGCAGATTCCGACCTCACTCAGGCTTGAGTTCCCTGATCTACCGCTGATAGCGGATCCTTCCCACATCGGCGGTGCTCGCAATCTTATCGAGCCTCTTTCGCAACGGGCACTGGATCTCGGGTTTGACGGACTGATGATAGAAAGCCATGTGGAGCCCGATAAAGCGCTGAGCGATGCGAAGCAACAGCTCACGCCTGAAGATCTGATAAAAATCCTCGAAGACCTTCATCCGCGCAGACACTGTGACTCCGACATGCGCCTTGAAATGCTCCGGAACGAGATTGACGAGATTGACACTGAAATCATTCAGGCTCTCGCACGCCGAATGGATGTTTCGCGCCGGATAGGATCTCTCAAGAATGAAAACCGTATGCCTGTCCTGCAGCCGGAAAGATACAATAATGTGCTGTCTTCGAGGATTGCTGAAGCAAAGGAATTGGGAATCAATCCGGAAATGATGCGTAAGATCCTTCTCGCAATCCACGATGAATCTGTACGCCAGCAGATTGAACCCGGAATATGATTGAATCCGGAATATGACAGCATCATGAAGTCGCGACCTTTATTATTCGACGGAGCAAAAGGAACAATGTTGCTCGGATCGTGCAATAACAATATGCTCCCGGCCGAGCTCAACATCGAAAAACCGGATGAAGTCCTTGCTCTCCACCGACAATATGCAGAAGCGGGATCGGACGTTATTCTCACGAATACGGTCGCTCTCGATTTCATCTGGAACCAAGGCGAAATAAAGCGCGCAAAGACAGCATGTGAGAAAGGAATTGAGATTGCCTGTAAAGCTATCGTGGCAGCCGGAGCATCCCATGAAGTCAAGCTCGGTGGATTGATATCAGCACCTTTCCTTAAATCGGAAGATCCTGAAACACGAAGTGTCCTTAAGGATTGTCTTTGCTGGCAAATAATGACACATTCTAATCATGAAGAGGAGAACCTGATCATATTCGAAACTATAACCTCTATCTCATCGCTCAGTATTATTCTGGAATGTTTAACTGAGATAGGACCCTCGGTCGGCAACCTTCCCGAACTGATTTTTTCTTTTTCAACCGATAAAAAAGGTCTCCTGTCGGGAGACGTTGATCCGGTCGTAGCCCTGTCTACACTCAGCAACTCCGGATTAACACATGTGACAACGGGCTTGAATTGCGGACTCTCCCCTTCTTTTCTCAAATCCGGAATACGGCCGTCAATGAACTATTTCTCGCCCTCTGACAGTCTCCGCAATCCGGATCCGGAGAAATGGGCCGAACATATATCTGAAATAGCCATTAAATCGGACATAAAAAAAATCGGAGGTTGCTGCAACACAACCCCCGATCATATCCGCGCCTTAAGATATTATCTTGACCGTATCTAATTCTTCTTAGACCCCATCTCAAAAAATTTCAGAGCCACTGGGATCTTAGAAATTCTGAAGAATCATCACCTGACGTGGTTCAAACGTCATCGATTCAGTGATTACAATCGGCTTGTCTGTGACAAAGTCTGTCCATTCCGATCCGTACGGTAGACTTTCAATTGTACGTTCCATTGTCCGCACGAGCGTCTCTGACGTTCCGTTCAAAATCACAACTACCTTCTTGTCACCAAGTTTCCTTTCATATACATACAGACCGTTCTGAGGCATGAAGTGTTTCAGCGAACCCTTCGCGATGACTTCGTTTGCCTCTCCCTTGCGCCAGTTGAGTATCTTTGAGATCCAGTCAAACGCCTCGTTCTGTATGTCATTTCTTCCTGAAGCTTCGAATGCATTCTCCTTGTCCCCTGGAAATCCACCCGGAAAATCCCTGCGAACGAAACCGTCGCTTCCCTCCTTCGATCCATTCATCAGTATTTCTGTTCCATAATATATCTGAGGGATTCCACGCGATGTGAGGAGCCATGCGACTGCCTGTTTCCAGCTCCCGAGATCCTCGGGGAGTTCGGCGAGGAACCGGTCTGAGTCATGATTGTCGAGGAATGTCAGAATGTTTTGCGGGTTCGGGAAGAGATAATCATGGCTCAGATGATCATACAGATGATTAAGTCCGTTCCAGGGATCGGTCTCTTCGTTGAACATTTTCCGGCCATCTGTCAGCAACTTGAAATCCATGACCGAAGGAAGATAAGTCTCTTTAGGATTCAGTCGGTTGCCGGATTGCCAGAATGCCGCGCCATCTTCCTGACCATACCAGCATTCTCCCACAAGATTGAAAGACGGATATTCCTCCATGACGCTTTTTGCCCATGACGCCATACCGTCCATATCGGCATAAGGGTATGTATCCATCCTGATTCCGTTTATTCCGGACGACTCTATCCACCATATTGAATTCTGGGTCAGATACTTCATCAGATGAGAATTGCGCTGATTCAGATCGGGCATTCCAGGGACAAACCATCCGTTGACCGAATGATCCAGATCATAATCCGAGACATAAGGATCATGAAGCGTGCTGAGCCTGAAATTTGTCATGTTGTCTCCCTCGGGATGATTATACCAGTCTTTAGACGGCATGTCCCTCATCCACCGGTGAGCGATTCCGGAATGGTTGAAGATCATGTCCATCACGACCTTCAGACCCTTTTCCTGAGCCTTCGCGATCATTTGACGCCACTCTTCATTAGTTCCGAAACGGGGGTCGATTCGGTAATAGTCTGTGGTCGCATAGCCGTGATAAGACCCACCGGGCATGTCATTCTCGAGTACGGGACATACCCAGAGAGCAGTTACCCCGAGATCGGAAAGATAGTCGAGATGATTCTCTATACCTTTGATGTCACCTCCATGTCGCCCGTTTGGATTTTCCCGGTCAGTGCCTACAGGAAACAAGAGTCCTTCATACATTTTCTGATCCGGAGCCTTGCCCTGCGAAAATCGGTCTGGCATCAGCAGATAAAGAACATCGGCAGACGAGAAACCTATGTGATCCTCCCCCTTCTTTGTCCTTCCAAGCAGACTGTACCCTACTTCTTTCTTCTTTCCGTCCTGTTCGAAACTTAGTTTAACCTCACCCGGTTTAGTCTTGTCCGAGATTTTCAGATATAAAATCTTGTAATTCGGAGAATCAAGATTAATAGTTTCGGTCAGGCTGACGCCGGGATAATCGACCTTTACACTGCTTAAGGCGATGTCTTTACCCTCGATCATCAGCTGCAGGGTGTCGTTCCTCATCCCTACCCACCAATAAGGTGGCTCGATTCTCTTTATATCAGGAATACTTTCTGCCGATACGGATGACGCGCACCCGACGGCCGCAAGCATTCCCAACAATAACTTTTTCAACATATCATTATATTTTTTGATGAAATACTTTCTACTCTGTCTAAGGCTCCGTTCCCCAAAAAATGTTTACGCAGGGGCGGTGAATTTTCGAGGGAATTTTGTCTATCCCGGAGGGAGCAATACGAGCATTGTGACCGGAGAGATGGGCAAAATTCACCGGAAAGGCACCGGGAAGCA
>CAYMTQ010000005.1:0-51607 GCA_964393395.1 uncultured Sangeribacter sp. | reverse complement strand
GTGGCGTTTTATGATTTTTGAGCCTTGTCAGCCTCCATTTTGACCCATAGGTCTATAAAAATCCCGATAGCTTGATAATGGGTGCTACCGGGATTCATTTGCTTTTGTTTTAATAACAAAATGTATGATATAGGACGGGATTATTTGGCGCGGAGGAATGTGAGGATGTCTTTTGGAGTGAAACGTTTACCTTTTAGGAGTAGGGAAGAGGTGTAGAGTTTACCGGAAAAGCGCATGGTGCCGATTGCAAAAATGAAAAGTACGGCGAGCTGAAGTGCAGACTGCCAGACCGGAACGGCTCTCGTCAAGGCGTTGACCGAGGCAACGGTAGCCGAAGTGAAGGGGATGTAGCTGCATATCGAAGCAAAGACGGATGTTCCGTTGTCAACGGCATACATGCCGATATAGAAACTTCCAAGCAACACGAAGGTCAGGACTGATACATACTCCTGGTTCTCGTTATTCTTGTCGGTCATCGCACCGACCGCCGCAAAAAGAGATCCAAAGAAAATATATCCGGCAATGAAGAAGGCGATGAGCCAGAAGACATCGAGCGCAAGATTCCACGATAACAGCTCATTCCATGGGATTGAGAATGGAATGAATATCATCACAACAGCAAGCAGGATAAATATCAAGGCTCCCCATAATATCAGCTGAGTGAGGCCCACGAGTCCCACGCTGATAATTTTTGCAAGCATCATGGTTCTACCCGTGACACAAGTGGCCAGAACCTCGACAATACGGTTTGTCTTTTCAACCTTGACTTTGTTAAAAATCTGTGCGCCATACATCATCAGGAAGAGCGTCAGGAACATGCCGCACATCATTCCGACAGCCTGACGTCCAGTCATCGAATCCTTGTCATCGACGAAACTCATTGTTTCTCCGAGTTTGGTAGCAGCATCGGACTCATTCATCATGATTCCCATGAAGACACCGAAGAGCATAAAGATGACGGGAACAACGAAAGTTGAAATCCAGAAAGATTTAGTCCGGATGTCCGTCAGATATTCTGTTTTTATTATTAGATTAAGCTGTGACATTGCCGTTTAAGTTTTATGATAAAGGCACCTACTTTTAAGTTACCGGTTCTCAATTTTGAGCGATTGGTCCTTTGTTGTCCGAAGTATATCTGAGGAATATCTCGTTCAGGGATGGAAGGGATTCTTCGAAATGAAGTATCTCGCATTGCATAGCCAATTCTGAAAGCAGGGACGAATTTGTGATGCCCTCTTTCTTTGTGAGCCGATAGGAATGACCCTTTCTCCATTGATGAGGAACAGTTGGGGAGATAGAGGTTATCAGCCCTGAGTCGGCCAGGATATTGTTGTCTATCGGGCGCCGTGTGGTCAGAATGATCGAACCGTCCTTGTTAGTTTCCTTGAGGTTTGAAATGGTGTCTGAAACGAGAAGCCGTCCATGGTTGATCAATGCGATGTCGCTGCACATTTCTTCGATCGCCGGCATGTTATGGCTTGACAGGATGATTGTGGTTCCGCGGTCATGGAGACGTGTGATCAGCTGGGTCAGAATCTGGCCGTTGATTGGGTCGAAACCGCTGAATGGTTCGTCGAGAATGACAAGCTTCGGTTCGTGGACAAGAGTCGAGATGATCTGGACTTTCTGCTGGTTGCCTTTAGACAATTCTTTGATGCGGCGACGTTCCTGTCCATCAAGATTGAAGAGAGAAACGTATTCCTTCATCACTTCGCGAAGTCTGGCCGGTTTACCGCCGTGCAACTGACCGAAATAGAGGATTTGGTCCTCGACGCGCATCTTGTCATAAAGTCCGCGTTCTTCGGGCATATAGCCGATCTCCGACGCAACCCTGAGTGAGACGGGTTGGCCGAGAACACTGACTTCTCCGCTGTCGAAGGCAAGAATTCCGTTGATTATTCTGAGCAAAGTTGTTTTGCCGGCACCATTGGGTCCGAGCAGACCACATATCGCTCCTTCCTCTACCGAAAAAGAAACTCCGTCGAGGGCCAGTGTGCTGGCGAAGTGTTTGGTGAGATCTTTTATTTCAAGTACAGACACTTGGTTGAATTTTATTGGTGTTTATGAAACGAGCTCATATAGCCCGATATTTTCAGGACAGCGTGTTTCTTCTCCTGATACGGGGATCGATCACGCGGTCTCCTATATGTTGGGAAATGTTCCGCCGTATTGCAAGAACGCGGACCATTTCTTTCTGAAGACGTTCGAGGGTTTCGGTATCTCCGGACGCAGAAGCTTCCTGCATTTTCCGTGTTGTCTCGTTGATCGCTTTCGTGACAGTGGCATCTTTCCATGTCAGGAGAGCTTTGGTTATAAGCTGAGCCGGTTCGAGACTGTCACCCGATGGACGCGAGGCATCCGGCGAATTCTTGAGTCTTGTTCTTTCCGCAACCATCTCAGAGACAAGTTTCCTGATTCCGTCGTCCGGATCTGATGCGAGGATTCCGACGGCATAGTCAGTTTCGAAGTCTTCGATTTCCATCCTGCGTTTCTGGGCAATATGCTCGCTCAGCTTGCGCTCAGCCTGACGTATCTTGTCGACAGAGTCATTTTCCTCTGCGATCCGGTCATATTCCTTGCGGGTATCCTCCCTGAGGTCGCGGTCGAGACCTTCGATGAATTTTTCACGGTCCTGGATGAAGCGTTCCCTCATGTCTTCAAGAGCCCGGAACATCTTGATATGGTCATCGAAAGTGAAGTCTATTCCGTCTGCCTCAAGCTCGGAGGCGACATATTCCACTGCGTTAAGATCCGAGTCTTCGGTGTTGTGCATTTCAAACGTCATCATACCGTAGCGAAGAAGTTCGAGAAGCATTTCGAATTCCACACTTCTGATGTGACGTGAATCTTCGGATAATCCGGATGTGACGATTGCTTCGGCAACACTCTTCTCCGTGATTCCTTCTTGTTCACTGCCCATTTGAGCTTCGGAGGACGAAGATCCGTTTACCGGGAGCTGCCTTTCTTTGGGGAGGTTCTCAAGATTATGACGTCTTTGTCGGTCGAGCCGCCAATTCTCGAGGAGTCGGGCTCTGACCGCAGCAGTCTGAGCCGCTATAAAGCTTTGATCTTCGTGAAGGAGACGCGAACATTCCTGAATGTAGACACGTCTTGCGGTTTCATCATGAATGTGAGCGAGGGAGGTGACCATGCTCGTGATGGCTGCAATCCGGCTCTGAGGGTTATTCTGCGATTCCTTCAAGAGAACCTGTGCCTTGAACCGGAGCACATCGACAGTGTGTTCTTTCAGATAGTTTCGGAAGGATTCAGGCGTCTGGGTCTTTGCAAAAGAGTCCGGATCGTGACCGTCAGGGAGCAGGACAAGCGATACTTCCATCTTGTGGGAAAGAAGCATGTCGACTCCACGGAAAGCCGCCTTGATTCCGGCGCTGTCACCATCATAAATGAGTGTGATTTTATTGGTGAAGCGATGGATCATTGCTATCTGGCCATCTGTCAGGGCTGTTCCGGAGCTTGCCACGACATTTTCCACGCCGGCCATGTACATTCCTATCACATCGAGATAACCCTCGACGAGGTAACACATGTCCTGACGGACAATTTCGCTTTTTGCCTGGAAGATTCCATATAGCTCGTTGCTCTTCTTGTAAAGGTCCGATTCGGGAGAATTGACATATTTTGCCGGACCTCCCTTGAGATCTCGACCTCCGAAAGCCACAACTTTGCCTGAAGGATTAAAGACCGGAAAGATCACACGTCCGCGGAAACGGTCGTATGGTCTACCGTTCTGCGAGACACCGACGAGCCCGAGCTCCTGAAGCGTTTCCTGGGCGATCCCTTTTCTTTTGGCTGCATCAAGCAGGGCGTTTGATGAATCAAGTGCATAGCCGAGACGGTAACGCCGGATGGCATCTTCAGTCACTCCGCGTTTGTAGAGATATGATAGTCCGACGTTCCGGCCTTCTTCAGTTGATGTCAGGTTTTTCGACATTTCGAGCATTGCCCATTCGTTCGCGACGAGCATTGCCTCGCGTCGACCCTGATATGCCCGTTCCTCGTCGGTCAACTCCCTCTCTTCGACCTTTATTCCATATTTGCGTGCGAGTGTAAGGAGCGCGTCGTGATAGTTCAGCCCCTCTTTTTCCATTATGAAGTTGACGGGCGAACCTCCCTTCTTGCAAGAGAAACAATAGCAGAAGTTTCTTTTGGGGGATACGGAAAATGACGGTGTCCTCTCATTATGGAAAGGACAGAGGCCGACATAATTGGCGCCACGGCGTATAAGGTGGACGTAGTCGCTGACTACCTCCACTATATTGGCGGCATCCATTATTTTGCCAACAGTGGCTTTATCAATCATTCTCCGTGAAGTGTATTATCCGATCCTGTTCATTATCGCATGTATCTTTTCGTTGGTCGATACACGGGTAGGAACGAGGGGAAGGCGCAATTCATTGTGGCACAGACCGAGAGCATTGAGCGCACATTTTACGCCGGCGGGATTGCCGTCGACAAAGAGCAGTCCGAACAGTTCCGTGAAACGGTGATGGATCGGAAGGGCCTCTTTGAAATTTCCTTCGAGACATAGACGGACCATCTTGCCGAACTCACGCGGAAAGGCATTGCCGATCACCGATATGACTCCGACAGCTCCGAGTGTCATGAGCGGATAGGTAATCCCGTCGTCTCCGCTGATTACCTGAAAATCCGCGGGCTTATTCTTGATGATAGTGTCGATCTGTGAGAAATTGCCGCTGGCTTCCTTGACTCCTATAATATTCGCGCAATCTTTTGCGAGTCTGAGGGTAGTCTCGGCATTCATGTTGACTCCTGTTCTTCCGGGAACATTATATAAAATCACAGGAAGGGGAGAGGCTTCTGAAATTGCTTTATAGTGCTGATATATTCCTTCCTGGGAAGGTTTGTTGTAGAATGGAACGACCGACAGGATAGCATCAAATCCGTTTAGTGATTCCTGTTTGAGTCCATTGACTATTGAGAGAGTATTGTTGCCCCCGTATCCGAGGACAAGAGGGATGCGGCCGTTGACTCGTTCACGGATGAATTCGCGGATCACGATCTTCTCGTCTTCCATCAGTGTCGGCGTTTCACCGGTGGTGCCGAGAACTACAAGATAATCTGCCCCGCCACCGATGCAATGGTCAATCAGGCGTGCGAGAGCTTCAAAATCGATGCTTTTGTCAGGGTTAAAGGGGGTGACGAGCGCCACGCCCATCCCTGCGAGATTTATGTTGGCCATATAAAACGTTTAGCACTATTACGCAAAATTAGCGAAAATCCCCCAATCGCACAATACCGGAGAAAGGTCTAAAAAACAAAACAGACAATTCGCAAATCATCCATACTAAGAGCCCATTTCATATAATTTTTAACATTTTCTGGTCGCAGCCTTGTAGTGATTTTTGTTTTGCAGGTGAGGGAGCTTAGTGGGCTAAGCGACTGAACCAAAGGACAAAAAGCGCCCAAGGATGCGGGCACGATCCCAATTTTTATTTCAAGTTTCAAGATGGTTTAGCATCTTATTTGTTCAGATTTTCTAACATAACAATCGGATTAAAGTAAATCAATTATAAAAATTACCATTTGCTCGGCTCTGGCCGGCGCTTTTGGCCAAGTTTCGTCAGTCACGATGCCCGCATCGCTCCTTCCTCAACTCGCCATAATCATCCGACCATAACCGCCCGAAAATGTTAAAAATTTTATGAAATGGGCTCTAAAAAAGAACCCCGGTTTCCTTATCCTCAATTTGAGTCGGGAACCGGAGTTCTTTATGGTATGATTCCTATGCTGCTTGTCAATCAGAACAGCGACCAGGAGACGGTCAGACCAGCCATCACGATCGAAACCATAGACATCAGTTTGATCAGGATGTTGAGCGAGGGACCGGATGTGTCCTTGAAGGGGTCGCCGACAGTGTCACCGACAACGGTTGCCTTGTGGACATCACTGCCTTTGCCTCCGAAATTACCTTCTTCGATATATTTCTTGGCATTGTCCCATGCGCCGCCGGCGTTCGCCATAAAGATAGCAAGAACGAAACCGGCTGAGAGACCGCCGACGAGCAGACCGATCACACCGGGAACGCCGAGGATAAGGCCTGTCAGGATAGGCACGATGATGGCGAGGCAGGAGGGGAAGATCATTTCTCTCTGCGCACCTTTAGTCGAAATCTGAACGCAACGTGCGTAATCAGGTTCGGCCTTTCCTTCGAGGATACCTTTGATCTCACGGAACTGGCGGCGAACCTCATCTACCATTGAGGAGGCTGCGCGACCGACTGCGTTCATTGTCAGACCGCAGAACAGGAAGGCCATCATTGCTCCGATAAAGAGTCCGCCGAGAACCTTAGGACTCATCAGGTTGACCTCATAGAAAGCCATGAAATCGGTGAATGAAGCCTGGTGGATGTCGATAGCACGGTCTCCGACCTGGATAAATGTCGTTCCGAGACGTTCGAGGCCGATTCGTATTTCTTCGATATAGGAAGCGAGGAGCGCCAGGCCGGTCAGAGCGGCAGAGCCGATAGCAAAGCCTTTACCGGTAGCGGCTGTAGTGTTACCGAGTGAGTCGAGGGCGTCGGTGCGTTTGCGCACTTCGGGGCCGAGACCGGACATTTCGGCGTTGCCGCCTGCATTGTCAGCGATCGGACCGTAAGCGTCTGTCGCCAATGTGATTCCGAGAGTCGAGAGCATTCCGACAGCCGCGATTCCGATGCCGTAGAGGCCCATGGCGACATTGCCGAAGTCGAAGCCTGAAGCGAACCAGTAGCTGAGGATAATACCGATAACGACTGCTATGACAGGGATGGCGGTTGACACCATGCCGAGACCGACACCTGAGATAATGACGGTCGCCGGACCGGTCTTTCCGCTCTCAGCAAGCTTCTTGGTCG
Organism: uncultured Sangeribacter sp.; assembly: GCA_964393395.1. Lineage (GTDB taxonomy): Bacteria > Bacteroidota > Bacteroidia > Bacteroidales > Muribaculaceae > Lepagella. The sequence goes on along the minus strand of CAYMTQ010000005.1, from coordinate 44,733 downwards.
GTTTGTATGACTGGGAAGTGTAATATTCTGTAGACTGTCCGATGATGATTCCGACAATCAGGCCGGTGATGACTGAGCAGGAGATCATTGCCCAGTTGTCAAGTCCGAGCCACCAGAGAATTCCGAATGTGGCCAGTGCGATCAGAATCGAACTGAGGTTAGTTCCGAGGGCAAGTGAGCCAAGGAGATTCTTCATTGTGGCATTCTCTTTGGTCCTGACGCAGAAGATTCCGATAATTGAGAGCACTATACCTACAGCGGCAATCAGCATGGGGGCCACTACAGCCTTGTATTGCATGACGACGTCTCCTGCGAGAAGATAGGCGGCTGCGCCGAGAGCTGAAGTGGCAAGGATAGAACCGCAATATGATTCATAAAGGTCTGCACCCATTCCGGCAACGTCACCGACGTTGTCACCGACATTGTCGGCAATTGTAGCCGGGTTTCTGGGGTCATCCTCAGGTATTCCGGCCTCGACTTTGCCCACAAGGTCAGCACCGACATCGGCAGCCTTTGTATAGATGCCGCCTCCGACGCGGGCGAAGAGTGCCTGAGTAGATGCACCCATTCCGAATGTCAGCATAGTTGTGGTGATCATGGCGAGCTTCGCTGTTCCCTCAAGGTCTACCAGCCAGTCGAGGAGAAGGAACCAGAATGAGATGTCAACAAGGCCGAGGCCTACGACGACAAGACCCATCACAGCTCCGGAGCGGAAAGCGACGCGGAGTCCGGCGTTGAGCGATTTGCTTGCCGCGTTCGCGGTGCGCGCTGACGCATAGGTCGCAGTCTTCATTCCGAGGAAACCCGAAAGTGCGGAGAAGAAACCGCCGGTCAGGAACGCCACAGGCACCCAGGGATTCTGAAGCTGGAATCCGTATGCCATTATCGAGAAGAGGATGACAAGGCAGAGAAAGACGATTCCGACGATCTTATACTGCTGTTTGAGATAGGACATTGCGCCCTTACGGACATGTGAGGCGATGCGGCGCATAGTTTCCGTGCCCTCACTCTCCTTCATCATCCTGGAATAGAAATACCAGGCAAGGATAAGTGCAAGAACCGCCGCCGCGGGCACTATCCAGAATACAGGATCAGTCATAGATGTTAGATATGTTAAAAATAGTTTTATCGTGTAAAGTTACGAACTTTTTCGACACTTTCAAAATATTGTTTTTCCGCCATTGTTTTATCTGCAGCTCGTTGGGTAGGTTCAAAACGAAGTGTAAAGTTTTAAGGGAAAGATAAAACGGATATCCGATCTAATGAAAAAAATATGTATATTTGAACTTTGAAATCTCGTTTGTCAGTTGACGGAATGACACAGGAAGAATTTTTTGAAGAATGGAACCCGGAAACGGGAAGTATAATAGCCCGGACATCAGGATCAACCGGAAAGCCGAAGGAAATAAGGCTGTCTGCCGAAATTGTCCTCGCCAGTGCAGAGCGTACCAATAGATTCTTCGTTATCACGTCCCGATCATGGCTTCATGTGCCTTTAGATTTCAATTATATTGCCGCAAAAATGATGGGGGTACGAGCTTCCGTATCCGGAGCGAAACTGACATCTGAGGTACCGTCCAACCGTCCAATGAGTGACCGTGTCCGGTTCAGACCGGAAGATAAGATTGACTTGTTGGCTGTCGTTCCCTCACAGATGGATCACATTCTGAATCATCTTCAGGAGTTGCCGGAATTGGGAGCGGTGATCATCGGAGGCGGAGCATTGCCGGAGACTTTGAAAAGACGGATTATTGATTCCGGACTCAATGCCTGGGAAACATACGGAATGACCGAGACCGCATCTCATATCGCCCTCAGAAGGGTTGGAGAGGAATGGTTCCGCGTGATGGAAGGTATTAAAGTTTTCCTCGCCGATAACGGTTGCCTATGTATTGAGGTTTCAGGTCTGCCACAACTGCACACCAATGACATAGCGATTATTAATCCTTCTGATTCCTGTCAGTTCAAGATTCTCGGAAGAGCAGATAACGTAATTAATACCGGAGGAAAGAAAGTATATCCCGAAGAGATAGAAAGTCTGCTTTCGACAGTATGGCACGGTCTGACCTTCGCTATCACTTCATGTCCTGACGAAAAATGGGGCGAAAGAATCATCGCAGTCATTGAACGCACGTTTCAAAATCCGGAGAACCCCGATTTTATACCTCAACTGTTGGAAGCTACCCGTTCCGTACTCCCTCCGCACATGGTACCTAAGGAAATCCGCTTCCTGCCCCATCTTCCCCGCACCTCCAACGGCAAAATTAACCGCCCCGCCCTCCATTCCGCCATTCTCTAATAGTTCTCCGGCTCAACTAATCCACTACCGGATATTTTGTGTACTTATGATGATAAATATGTATCTTAGATCAAAGTTCTTTGGAGGTCCAGGAGTCGATGCGGCGCTTCTCGGAGGAGAAGTTGATGCCGATTGCAATTACTTTGCGTGAGTCCGTTGCCCAGGGAAGAGCATATTCTTTGCGTTCTATCTGTTCAAGAGCTTCTTCGGCGGTGGAGTTATATTTCAATTCCATTAGATAGACATACTTGTCCGTCCGCACAAGAATGTCTATTCGTCCATCTGAGGTCTTATACTCCACTTCCACACTCAGACCAATAAGTCTGAAGAGTATCAGCAGGGTGTTCTGTACGTCACGCTCACGTTCGATATGCATATCGTGAGATACGCCTGCAAATAACGATTGAATACGCCTCATCAAACTCTCGACATTGCCGTCTTCCAAGTCATCAAGCATATAGCTGATTACGACCTTTGATGCTTCTTGATGAAGATTTGCATATGCCGGAAGGATGAACTTCAGAAATCCTTCGGTAACTTCCTCGTTCGGCATTCCGAGCTGATATATATCCCTCTTCTCATTATATCCTTTAATAGTCAGATAACCTGTCTGATAAAAGAGCGATACGGGAGTGATGTTCTCAATGTCAAGTCCGGATAATTCTGTGTGGTCGCTTTTTGCATTGAGTAGCTTGACAAGGTCGGCATCCGTTTTTTTAAGCTGCTCCAACAGCAGGGTCGGAGTTCCGGACTCGATCCAGAAATTATTGAAACGGTTCTGGGAAAATACGCTCAGAAGTGAGAATGGATTATAAATGTCCGGGCACGATGATGTGAAATGATAGCCATCATATCTTCTCTTCAGCTCGGTTAAGGTTTGTTCCTCTGAGTAGCCTAAGGAGCTTCCCAATTCTTTAATCCCTACCTGAAAATTATCAAGCAGTTCCTCCTGGGTGATTCCGCAAACCGCCGAATAGTTGTTGTCAAAAGAGATATCACTTATATTGTTCAAACCCGAAAAGACACTCAACTTGCCGAAACGACTGACTCCTGTCATAAAAACAAGACGAATGTAGTCAGCCGAACTTTTGAAATTTGAATATAAAGTAGACAGTTTGTTCCTGTAAGATTCAAATCTCTGACGATCGTGTATATTATTGACTAAAGGCTTGTCATATTCGTCAATTAAAATAACGACGTCGAGGCCGGTTTTTTCTTTACAGGTCTTTATTAATCCGGAAAGACGTTCCGAGTGATTATCCGATGTCGGTTCAATTTCGTATTGTTCCTCATAGCGGGCGAGAAAACCATTCAGCAGGACATCCAGATCATTGTCTTTCTTATACCCTTGATTGTTCAGGTCAAGGTAGAGGACCGGATATTTCTCCCATTTCCATCCGCATGCACTAATGTCTAATCCGGTAAATAACTCCCGTTTTCCTTCAAAGAAACATTTCAGGGTGGACAGGAACAGACTCTTCCCGAATCGCCTCGGGCGACCCAAAAAGTAGTATTTGTTGCTGTTAATAATCTTCTCTATATAACGTGTTTTGTCAACATAGAGAAATCCGTCTCTCCGCAATTGCTCAAAAGACTGTTCTCCGACCGGATACTTTACGTTTGTTTTCATGACAATAATGAGAAGATTATTACAGTTGGCTAAGACATGTCAGACGTCTCTATGTCTTCACAAAGATAGCAAAAGATGTATCAATTGCAAAAAACTGGTGTCAGCTGCGCCAGTCGAGATCGGCGAACTGGGCGTCATCAAGAGGGGTGTTGGGGTCGTAGGTCATGCGTTCTCCTTCGAGGTGGATCGGAGTGACGAAATTGTTTGTGTAGAGCGCACCCGTTCCCAGTCCTTGAGGAAATTGAGCCCATTCAGTTCCTTCCGTTATATAAGCCGTGAACTGAGCGAGAGCATTTAGGCCGACATTCGATTCGAGGGCGGATGTGATCCACCACCCCGTTCCCGTTTCTTTAGCAAGCCTGATCCATGTCTCAGCTCCGGAGAAACCTCCGCATAGCGCAGGTTTGCAGACAATAAAGGCCGGTCGGACATATTCGAGAAGATGTCTTTTCATGTCATCATCATAAACCCCGATAAGCTCCTCATCCAGGGCAACCGGCACTGGAGAGACATCGCAGATGAATTTCATCAGATCAATGTTTCCGGCAGGAATCGGCTGCTCTATCGAGTGCACCTCGAGATCGGCGAGCTGAGCAAGACGTGGCATCACATTGTCCATCACAAACGCACCGTTCGCGTCGACCCGGATTGTCAGCCGGTCAGCAGAATAGTGCCCGCGTATCATCCGGATCAGTCCAAGTTCTTTCTGCCAGTCTATGGATCCGATTTTCATCTTCACGCATCTGAAGCCGGCATCCAGTTTCTCCTGAATCCTCCGGAGCATTTCTTCTTCGGATCCCATCCATATCAATCCGTTGATTGTCATCTCCGAACGACCCTCGGTAAAGGCAGAAGGAAAGTATAGGTGGTGACATTCTCCCGCATAGTCCCTGATAGCCATTTCAAGACCATAATTCAGGGACGAATAGCGGCTTAAATCCGTTCCACGTCCAAGGGCAATATTGGCGAGCAATTCCACCAATTTATATTCATATCGTCCGTCGGCTTCCGGAGAAAGACCGGGAAAAACGGCACATTCTCCGAGACCGAACCGTTCGGGTTCCTTTTCATCATATATCTTGATGATATATGTAGGCTTCTCTGTCAAGACTCCGCGTGATGTTCCCGCGGGTTGCTTGAAATGAAGCATATAGGGACAATAGGCAAGACGCATTCGTGAGATAGGCTATTAGGGGAATTTGGGGAACTGATCGAAGTCAGGGTCACGTTTTTCGAGGAACGCGTTCTTGCCTTCCTGAGCCTCTTCCATCAGATAATACATCAATGTCGTGTCGCCTGCGAACTCCATCAGGCCGTGCTGTCCGTCCAGTTCGGCGTTCAGCGCCCGTTTGATCATGCGGATTGCGAACGGCGAACGCTTCAGGATTGTCCTGCACCACTCGACTGTCGTCTCTTCAAGTTTATCGAACGGAACGACAGTGTTGACCATTCCCATTTCGAGAGCTTCTTCGGCTGTGTACTGACGGCAGAGGAACCAGATCTCGCGGGCTTTTTTCTGACCGACACAACGGGCGAGATATGAAGAGCCGAAGCCGGCATCAAAGCTTCCGACCTTCGGTCCGGTCTGTCCGAAGCGTGCGTTATCCGAAGCGATCGAAAGATCGCACACTACATTGAGAACGTTGCCGCCGCCGATGGCATAACCGTTGACCATTGCGATCACAGGTTTCGGAATTGAGCGTATCGCATGATGAAGCTCGAGAACATTGAGACGGGGAACACCGTCCGAGTCAATATAGCCTCCGACACCCTTCACATTCTGGTCACCTCCGGAACAGAAAGCTTTGTCACCTGCACCGGTGAGGACAATGACACCGATATCCTGACGTTCACGGCAAATTGCCATTGCGTCGAGCATCTCCTGATTCGTCTTCGGACGAAAAGCATTGTAGACCCTGGGACGGTTTATGGTGATTTTAGCTATTCCTTCGAATTTTTCGAAGAGTATATCTTCATATTCCTTGATTGGCTGCCAATCGAATTTCATATCTGGTATATTTTAGTTTATTTTTCTATTGAGTTCGGTTCATGCCGGATCCGGAGATAGCAGACGTGTCAGCTCCCTTGCACCGGTCTCTTCAGGAACAATTATCTCAAGAATCGACCTGTGGCGATTGCCGAGGAACAACGGCAGAATCCTTTCGAGGTCATCTTCAGATGATGCTGAGATATAGTTCCAGCCGAAAGCATCGGCAAGCTCCCGTATCGGAGGCTTCGGGTCAGCGCAGAAAAAAGTCTCACGGACGTTTTCTTCAATCGCAGAGGTCGATCCTACAAAACGGAAAATGGCGCCGCCATGATTGTTGATCACAATTATCTTCATTCGTTCAGGAGCAAGTCGCGACATCAGTGCTCCGACATCGTATGAGAATGACATATCCCCGGTAATTAGAACTGAAGTGCCGGAGTAGGCGAGAGCATTGCCGATAGCGGTCGAAGTCGAACCGTCGATTCCCGAGACACCACGGTTGCAATAGGTTGCATGAACGTCAAAGTCAAACAGTTGCCCGTATCTTACGCTTGTTCCGTTGGAGAGATGCAGATTCATGTCCGGAGTGAGTTGTCGCGACAGAATTGAAAAGGCTTTCAACTCACACCAAGGCGACGATTCAACCAAAATGTCACGTCTCTTGCAAGCTTTTTCCCTCTCCCGCTTCCATTGATCCCGGTAGTCCGGACAATCCTTGCCGGTATATTCACGAAGGACAGATGCCAGAGTCCGGAGGAACGGCGCCGGATCTGCCTCAATTCTGTGAGTGAGGGAGCGGAAGCAATCGACAGTCGTGCGGAAATGACCGACACCCCAATGTTCAGCATGGGATGAACGCAGAAATTCCTTCAGCTTCCTTGAAACCAATGCGCCTCCTGCAGAAATCACAAGTTCCGGTTTCAGTCCTTTCTTCTTCTCGATTGAGAGCGGTCCGAGAACAACGTCAACGACAGATGAGTATTCAGTCCCGTTATAATTGGCTAATGTCTCGGCCATTATGCAGACATTGGGTAATTCCTCGAGCTCCTTCAGTGCCCTGCGCATCTTATGATCCGGAGTAAGAAACCCGACTGTTACCATGATCTTTTTTGACCCCAAACCCTTGCACAAATCCTTGACCACTGTCCGTGGTATGGAGGACGGAACCGAAACTGAAGTTATTATCCGTGGCTCGGCGACCTGTCGTTGACGTACCCGACCAAGAGGTTCAGGGAACCGGATATTGATGTGAACCGGCCCATAGGGTGGAGTAAGGGCAGTGGTCATGGCGTCATTCATAAACCGGTTAACCAGCCCTGTTCTTTCCGGTTTTTCGCCGGCTTCGAGATCATAGCTCTCCTTTACGAAATTCCGGAGTGCCTCATATTGCCTGATGGTCTGAGAGTCATCCTGATCTATCCATTCCTCAGGTCTGTCGGCTGAAATCACGATCAGAGGGATCTGCCTGTAAAAAGCCTCAGCGACAGCCGGAGCGTAATTGAGCAAAGCCGTACCGGAAGTGCACACCAGTGCAACAGGAGTTCCGGCAGATGTGGAAAGTCCCAGAGCAATGAAAGCTGCTGTCCGTTCATCTGCAACGCCATACTTCTTCAATTCCTCGCGGGCCGAAGCCGCGATGAGCAGAGGAGCATTGCGTGAGCCGGGCGAAAGGACTGCATGACGCACACCATGTCCAATCGCGACATCCAATATTTCGCGGGCTTCGAAAATATCCGAGTCTTTATTCTTGCCGTAATCCTCTTTTGAAATCATACTTTCAGCGGTCGGGAATTTATGCGAACTATGCCTTATATGAACAGCTCCTTAAATTAGAAGAATGACGCATTAGAAATGGACGGGATGATAACCTAAAAGGTATGCAGAAGCTTCCATTCTTTTCTTACCTGCGGGCTGGAGTCCGAGTATTTCAATAAGAAAATCAGATGTAGCTATATATAGCTTCTTGCCTTCAATCACCGCATCGCCCGGATTGTTCTCTCCTGAAGGAATATCGGTCTTCAATGTTTCGAAAATTTTGACTTCCGACGTTTTACCGTTGACATCCGTCACTTCACTCCAGGCCGCCGGCCATGGCGCGAGGCCACGGATGTGGTCATGGACTTTACGGACACTTCGATTCCAGTCGATCTTGCAGGTATCTTTGAAAATCTTCGGTGCCGGAATATGCTCACCTTCCGGTTGAGGACGGGTTTTAAGACTATCGGTTTCAATAGCCCGGACGGTCTTCAGCGTCAATCCCGCTCCCAGTTCCATCAGCCTGTCGTGAACCGATCCGGCATTTTCATTTTCATCAATCGATATTTCCTCCTGATCGATTATGTCGCCGGTGTCTATTTCGTGCTTGAGAAAGAATGTAGTCACACCGGTCACCTTTTCCCCGTTGATCACGGCATGGTTGATCGGAGCAGCTCCTCGATATTTCGGAAGCAAAGCGGCGTGAAGGTTGAATGTCCCGAGCCGCGGCATACTCCAGACTATTTCAGGAAGCATCCTGAAAGCGATCACAATAAACAGGTCAGCATTGATTTCACGGAGGGCGGTTATAAATTCCGGATCCCGCAATTTTTCGGGTTGCAGAAGTCTCAGGCCTTTCTCTTCGGCATATTTCTTGACATCGCTTTCAATTATCTTATTACCCCGACCACCTTTCTTATCCGGCATCGTGACGACGGCGGCGATGTCATATCCGGCCTTGACAAGTTCATCAAGACTCTTGACTGCAAACTCGGGAGTTCCGAAAAAAACTATTTTCATTTTGTTGATCTCTTTGTAACCGGTTTTACATGATGGGCTCTCTGTCGCTCCAATTCACTCTCGGCAGCTTTTCATCTCACTCAAAAGCTTCTATTCAACGGTATAATTCCGGAGAACATCCCGATAGGAATTGAAGATTTTGGATTTTGAAACGAAACCGACATATTTCCCTTTGTCGATCACAGGAAGGTTCCATGCCCCTGTTTTGTCAAATATCTCCATCACCCTGTCCATAGTGTCGCTGATCTCTATCCGCGCCGGAGGCATTGACATAAAGCGCGATACATGCATCTTATGATATAGATCAGGCCGGAACATGATGTTGCGGATATCATCAAGGACCACAACTCCGATGAAAGAACCGTCATCATCAACGACCGGAAAGAGATTGCGCTTGCTTGCGGCAATCGTATCGACCATCTCCTTCAAGGTCATCTCGGGATGAACCGGAATGCAGTCATGCTCAATAACTTTGCTGACTTTCATAAGGGTCAGGACAGCCTTGTCCTTTTCGTGAGTCAGAAGATCACCCTTTTTCGCCAGTCGCATGGTGTATATGCTGTATGGCTCGAAGATCCTTATTGTCATATATGATATGAGCGAGACAATCAGAAGCGGGAGAAATAGCTCATATCCACCTGTCATTTCCGCCGTGAGGAAGATCGCCATCAACGGAGCGTGCATCACACCGCTCATCAGTCCGGCCATTCCAAGCAATGCGAAATTCTGGTTCGATATGCTGACGGCCTCAAAGAGATTGTTGAGAATATAAGCGAAGAGAAACCCGGCCATCGCTCCGACGAAAAGCGAGGGTGCGAATGTTCCGCCCACACCTCCTGCACCGTTGGTTGCAGACGTTGCGAAGACTTTCATCAGCACGATTGCCGCTATAAAGATCGCAATGGACCACACGCTGTCACGGTCAACGTAAAATATTGAAGAGTCAACAATTTCGCTCGGATTTCCGTCGAGAAGGACGTTGATTGAACCGTAACCTTCACCGTAAAGCGGCGGAAGAAGGAAGATCAAGACCGCGAGGATGATTCCGCCAATCCCGATTTTGAGATATTGCTTGTGAAGTTTACCGAACATATTCTCCATCAGATTCATCATTCTGGTGAAATAAAGAGAGATGAATCCGCAGAAAATTCCCAATGCTATCACATACGGAATTTTTCTCATGAAGAACGGCTCAGACTGAGAGAAAAAGAATTCCGCGTCATACCCCTCCAGACAGTATGCGACTGTCGCACCTGTAATGGAACTGATTAGAAGAGGCATGACCGTAACCCCCGTTAGGTCTATCATCAGCACTTCAAGGGTGAAAAGCATTCCTGCAATCGGGGCGCGGAAAATTCCCGCAATACCTGCGGCCGAGCCGCATCCCACAAGCAGCATCAGGAGTTTCGGCGAAAGCCGGAAAGCCTGACCGAAGTTTGATCCTATAGCAGCCCCGGTGAACACAATCGGACCCTCCGCTCCGACTGATCCTCCGAATCCGATAGTCACCGCAGAAGAGACCAGAGATGTGTACATATTGTGAGGCTTCAGCCGGGATTTGCGTCGTGAAATGGCATAAAGCACCCGTGTGACACCATGAGAGATATTGTCCTTTACGACATACCTGACAAATAGCGACACAAGAATAATACCGACTACAGGATAAACGAGATAGAGCCAGTTTCCCGTGGTCTGGCTGAAATGGCTTGTCAGGAATCCGGCGATCACATGAATCAGGAACTTGAGAAACTGCGCGGCGAATCCACAGACCACTCCGACAACCAGAGCAAGCAGGATTATGAAGTTACGTTCGCTCACATGACGTTCGCGCCATGTGACTATTCCTGCCCACCAGTCTGTGAATCTGTTGTGATACTCCTTATAGGCCATCGTTATTAATTTTCTTTCTTCTGCGGTTCTTCGCCCTCAGATACCCTTTCCACATAATATATTGGTGAATGTCCTGGAAATTAGCTTCATATCCGACATACAGGTTCTAGCGGCCATATAATCACAGTCGATGCGGGCTCTCTCGACGAGGGCATCGATATCTGAGGCATATCCGAAATCGAGAACTCCCTTCGAAGTCAGACCCGGGCGTCCTGACGAGATCAGATCGGAATATTCCGGAAACCTCTTCAATATCTTGGCGACATAAAACGGGCGTTCGGGTCGGTAGCTGATCAGTGTCATATCCCCTTTGAGGACATTCCAGAATTGCGGAAACTCATCGAGATGAAGCCTTCGGATGACTTTCCCTGTCGCCGTCACTCTCTTGTCGCAAGGGTGTGAGAGCTCAGGACCATAAGGCTCGGAATGCCGCTTCATAGTCCTGAATTTCCAGATCCGGAAAAGATGTCCGTTTCGGCCGACACGTGTCTGGCTGTAGAACACCGGGGAACCGGAGGTCACTTTGATCAGACACCACACCAATAACAGAAGGGGAGAGGTGAGGACAAGCGAAAAAGAGGATACGACAATGTCCGCCAGTCTCCTCGCTCCTGAATCTGCATCATAAGTGCGATACGAAGCGACTTTTGACAGACGCGGACGTGCGGTCCCTACCTTTTGTTCCGGATCCTTCACTTCTGTGGTCGTCATCGGATTATTTTGAATAGACCTCCCGATCCGAGCTTGATTATTCCGCTTGGACCGCATTTGTTTTCCTCGTCTCTTCTCGACAGACAGACATAGTCTGCTTTTGAGAGCAGTTCCGGATCAATATCTGAAAATTTGCGTGCGGCAGGTTTCCCGGAAAAATTAGCTGATGTTGAGACAATCGGATGTCTGAGCGTCCTGCATAGAGCAGCGGAAAAAGGTTCTTTGGTCACCCGGACACCGAGTGAACCGTCAGAGCCGAGCAACGCCGGAGCGACACCCGTCGGATGTTCAAATATAATCGTCAAAGGCTTGTCAGACGCCTCGATGAGATCGTATGCAACTTCCGGAATATCACTCACCGTGCGCTCAAGGGCCAAGGTCGAATCGACAAGCACGAGCATCGGCTTATCATCGCTGCGCTTTTTGATATCATAGAGCCTTCGGACGGCTTCGGGATTTGTCGCATCACATCCTATTCCCCAGATCGTATCTGTAGGATAAATGATGATGCCCCCTTTTTTCAGTACTTCAACTGCCTTCTGAACGTCGGAGAACATTTCATCCGGCAGACGCTGAGGCCTATTGCTTCGCCTTCTGCTGTCTGGTCGTTCAAATAGCTCAGAAATTTCATCAAACGATCTCATGTCGCTCAACTTACTGACAGAAAGTTGGATTCTTTTATTAAAAGAAATGATAACCGGTAAATTCTAAAGACAAAGTCAGACCGTCAATGTCTCGATCTCTTTCAGCCACAATGCCGCCGAAGCATCCGATGGCATTCTCCAGTCACCTCTCGGAGAAAGACATACAGATCCGACTTTCGGACCGTCGGGTAGACACGATCTCTTGAACTGTTGGCTGAAGAATCGACGGTAGAAGACCTTTTCCCAATTGAGGATGGTCCGGATGTTATATTTCTCTCCGAATGCGATTCTTGCGAGCTTAAAGATCTTGGCCGGGTCAAATCTGTTGCGGATAAGATGGTAAAGGAAGAAATCATGGAGCTCATAGGGGCCGACGAGATCTTCGGTTTTCTGAGCAATGGTTCCGTCTTCCTTTGCCGGAATCAGCTCCGGGCTGATCGGTGTCTCAACTATGTCACGCAATGTTTCCGCAACATCATGCTTTCCATGTTTCTCGGCCTCGATGGCGAAAGTCTCGACAAGATAGCCGACGAGCGTCTTGGGAATTGATGAGTTGACGGCATACATCGAGATATGATCACCGTTATAGGTGCACCAGCCTAATGCCAGTTCTGAAAGGTCTCCCGTTCCGACTACAATTGCATTCTCCTTGTTTGCGAGATCCATCAGGATCTGAGTTCTCTCGCGTGCCTGAGAATTCTCGTAAGTTGCGTCGTGGGTTTCCGGATCCTGACCTATGTCCTTGAAATGCAGTTTGACAGCATCTGCAATGGGAATTTCCAATATAGTTGTCCCAATCTCCTTCATGAGATTCACGGCATTGGAATGCGTCCGGTCTGTGGTTCCGAAACCGGGCATGGTCACGCCAATTATTCCCTTGGGGGCGAGATCAAGAATTTTGAAAGCTTTGTCCGCAACGAGCAGAGCAAGGGTCGAGTCCAGGCCTCCGGAAATTCCGATGACTACTTTCTTGCAGTTAATTTTGAGAAGTCTCTGGGCAAGACCCCAGGCCTGCATCTCGATTATTTCGCGACATGTCTCGAGCCTGTGGGAGGGATCTTCAGGCACAAACGGTTTAGCCGGAATATTGCGCATCAGAACATCTTTTTCGGTAGATGGATTCTCGGTTATCTTGATAATGCGGCAATTACGGATATTATTCCCTGTCTCGTTGAATGTCTTGAACCGGAGTCTGTCTTGGAACAGTCGGTCGACATCCACGTCTGCGGTGCACGAAGTTCCGTTGAGCGAAAATCTGTCGCCTTCAGCAAGCAACGTTCCGTCTTCGGCAATAATTGTGTTGCCCGAGAAAACGAGGTCTGTTGACGATTCGCCGCTTCCTGCAGAGGCATAGATATATGCGCATCTTGCTCTTGCTGATTGCTGACAGACGAGATCTTTCAGATATTTGTACTTTCCGATAGTCTCCGGGGTAGCCGAGAGGTTAGCGATGATGGTCGCACCGTTTTGAGCAAGGACTGAGCTCGGCGGATTCGGTACCCACAGATCTTCACAAATCTCGACGCCGAAAGTTGCGCCCGATGGCATGAATCTGAATAGGAGATCTGTTCCGAAGGGTATTTTAGATTCGGAAGAAGGATCTTCGATAGGGTTCAGAACTTCCTTATCATACTGACCGTCTGCGGGTGAAGAGAACCAGCGTCTCTCGTAGAATTCGTTGTAATTCGGAATATACGTTTTCGGAACTATACCGTAAATGTTTCCCTGGCCCATCACCACGGCGCAGTTATATAGTCTTCCGGAATTTTCAAAAGGAGTTCCGACAATGACAGTCAGTGAGCTGTCCGGACGCATTGATTTTGCAATTTCGCTCAGAGCGGAATTAGCCCTTGACTGGAGACCCATGTCATAAAAGAGATCTCCACACGTATATCCCGTAACAGCCAGCTCGGGAAGAACGAGAATGTCGACATTCTCGGATCTTGCCTTCTTTATAGCGTATATTATGGCTTTCAGATTGGAATCGACATCCCCCGGACAGACTTTGATAGAGGCTGCCTTGACTCTTATAAAACCATATTCCGTATGTACTAATTTCATAGCTGTTTCTGTAAGGACGTTTTCGCCTTTTAGCCGAAAAATCGTGATTTGTCAGAGGTGTCAAGTCGGATAATCCAGCGACAAGCGAAAAATTTTTACAAATATAACAAACTATTTTTAAACTGAAGACGTTTTGAGCATGTAAACGAAGCCAATTTTTAGTGTTTTATGTCCATAAACGCGAATTTGTCTTTAGTTTGACCTCTTTAGTCGCCGATAGATTGATTTCGAATTGACAAGATGATTTGCTATCACTCCGGGGGCGGCAATAATTCACCAATAAAAAGATCTGATTATGAAAAACACATTGATGAAACCCGTTGCTGCCCTTGCATCTCTTATGTTGCTTTTCGGTGCGGCTGATGCAAATGCACAGAAAGGGGAGAAAACTTTAGGTGTTGCCGTTGGCTATTCCGGCTACAACAACAGTGGTTATCTGAAAGCATACTTCCAGTATACGCTGATCGATCATGTTCGTCTGGCGCCGGAGATCGGCTATTCATTCAAGGGAGATCACGGCGCTTCTGCATTCGAAGCTGCGGTTGATGTTCAGGCTCCTTTCCGTGTGGCCCGCGGTTTTTCTCTCTATCCTCTTGCCGGCATCTCGTTCAATTCTTGGAACTATGAACACGGAGGTACAGCCAACCGTGCAGCTTTCGACCTCGGTGGGGGCATGGAGCTCAAGGTCACTCCGAATTTCAAAATTTCACTTCAAGGCAAGTATTCGTTCATGAACGACACGGGCGGTTGCTGGTTTGATCTCGGCTTCGGCTATGTCTTCTGAAACCGGGTCCGCTTCCTGAAAAATGGATTTCCGGATGTAACAGTAATCTGAGACAAGAAATGTCCGGGGTAAGAGACACTCGAGATAATTATTAGATCCGATGAAATATTCGGATAAGATAAAATGATGTAATATTTGGAGAAGATAAAATAAAGAAAAAAGGGTTGGCCGGAAGGTCAACCCTGATTTTATGTCGAAAGGAGAAGTGGCTTATTTCAGTTTAGCCTGAACAGCCTCATTGGGAACCATCTCCTCTTTGAAGACGTAAGCGCCGGTTTTCGGTGAACGCTCCATCAGAATTACTTTGGAATATGTGCGGCCCTCACCCTTCTGGAGAGACGCGACGGTTTTTTTTGCCATTGTGCTTTATCTATATGCTGTTTGAACGTATAGCCTCGGGTAGGGGAGGATTATTTGATCTCTTTGTGAACAGTCACCTTCTTCAGAATCGGGTTGTACTTCTTGAGCTCAAGACGGCCCGGAGTGTTCTTGCGGTTCTTGGTGGTGATATAGCGCGACATGCCGGGCATACCGCTGTTCTTGTGTTCGGTGCACTCCAGAATAACCTGGACGCGATTCCCTTTTGCTTTCTTTGCCATTGTTATTCAGATTATATCAGAGTGAAACGATTGTGATATCCTTGAAATCGAGATTTCCTTCGGCTGCCGCACGCTTCAGCGCTGCGTTGAGTCCGATTTTGTTGATTGTGCGCAGTGCGTGTGCGCTGACACGAAGTTCAATCCACATATCCTGCTCCACCCAGTAGAATTTCTTTGTGTGGAGGTTAACGTTGAATTTGCGCTTTGTGCGACGTTTGGAGTGCGACACATTGTTGCCTACAGACGCCTTTTTGCCGGTGATCTGACAAACTTTTGACATGGCTGTTATCAGTTAATTCTTCAAATTGACTTTTCTTCTTTGACTTGAGGCCGCCATCTCAGTTCTCATATCGCAGATGAATGCATCTTTTCTTCTGCTTTCAAGGATGAGCCACAAATCGGGTGCAAATTTACGCATATTTTCTGATTTGACCAAACTTTTCAGACTCTTTTTATCGCTTTTTCGCTATTTCATTGTCTATTACAGAGGTTTTCTACAGACATATCCCTGATCATCTCTCATGTTTCGAATCCCAACCTGTCAATGTCCCTATTCGCGACTCGTGCATATATCAAATCATCCTTATATATATTGTCAATTCATCCAAACCATACCGGATTGCGAACAATTGATTGATAGCCATGTTCTACCTATAAAGACAAAATTTCTTAATTATGAAAAAATTCACCAAGATCGTCGCAACGGTCTCCGACAAGCGTTGTGATGTCGATTTTATAAAGGCGCTTGCCGAAGCGGGTGTGAATGTGGTCCGGATGAACTCCGCTCACCTTGAATATGAAGGATTCAAGAAAATTGTTGAGAATACTCGCGCCGCCGACCCGTCTCTCGCTATCATAATGGACACAAAAGGTCCGGAAATCAGGACAACGGTCACTGCTACCGGTGAGCCTGTATTGTATAAGGCCGGAGATGAAGTCTTTGTTTACGGAGATCCGGATGGAGTGACTGATTCTTCCAAAATCTGTCTTAATTACAATAATTTTGCCAATATAATCCGGCCGGGCGACAAAATGTTGATCGATGACGGTGAAATGGAATTCACCATCATATCTCTCGATGGAGATACAGTGGTCGCCCGGGCAGAGAATGACGGACATCTCGGTTCCCGCAAGAGCGTCAACCTCCCCGGTGTGAAGATTGATCTGCCGGCTGTGACGGAACGCGACAAGCGCAATATCGGTTATGCAGTCGAACTCGGTGTGGATTTCATAGCCCACTCATTCGTCCGTTCAGCTTCGGATGTCCGTGAAGTGCGACACATTCTCGATTCTCTGGGCGCTGACACAAAGATCATTTCCAAAATAGAAAATCAGGAGGGTGTGGACAATTTCGATGAGATTCTCGAGGCTTCATACGGAATTATGGTTGCCCGTGGTGATCTCGGAATCGAAGTTGCGGCTGAAAGAATCCCAGGAATCCAGGCCATGATGATCAATAAATGTATCACAGCCCACAAACCTGTAATTGTGGCCACTCAGATGCTCCACACGATGATTGAACATCCGAGACCCACAAGGGCCGAGATCACCGATGTGGCTAATGCTGTCTATCAGCGTGCTGACGCCATGATGTTGTCCGGTGAGACAGCAAACGGTAAATATCCCGTTGAGGCGGTCCGCACAATGACCAGCGTAGCTGTTGAGGTTGAGAAGTCACTCAGAAGCAAAGTGGACGTTCCCCCGCTTGTTGATTCGGACATCACATCGTTCATTGCCAGAGAGGCGGTGCTTTCGGAAGCAAAGGTAGGGACCAAGGCTATCTTTACAGATGCCTACCGGGGTGTGTCAGCCCGATTTATCGCCTCCTTCAGAGGGAGCAATCCTACTTTTGCGATTTGCCACAACCGCAATGTTCAGCGCTGGCTCGCACTCAGCTTCGGAGTAACGGCCTATTATGACCCGCAGCCCGACGGCTATCACGTCCGCCATTCGGTGAAAGCAATGCATGAAATTGTAGATGCCGACCATATTTCTCCACATGACAGAATCGTGTACCTCACGGGAAACCGTGGCGGTGCAAGGGCATTGGAAATCCTGACTCCTTCCGAACTCTTCAAAGAAGAGGCGGAATCTCTTGCCGTTTAAGACCCGGACTCATAAAATATCAGCAGGCTGATATTTTATGAGTAGAGGTCTAAATCACTTTTGCATACGTCCCGATTTATTTGTAAATTCGCACTTCAGAGGATAGATGAAGTCCGGGGGCAGATACCCTCCTGACTTCCCCTGTCTTCCGGATTAACCGTTCAACAAAAGAAAACCAATACATTCATCTTAATGGAAATAGAAGGTAAAATCATTCAGGAGCTTCCGATGCAGTCCGGAGTCTCCAAGGCAGGTCGCGAATGGAAAAAACGCGAATGGGTTCTTGAGACTTTCGGAAGTTTCCCCCGCAAAGTGAAATTTCACGTTTTCGGCGATAAAAGTGACACAATCAATATTCAGGTAGGTCAGAACTATCGTCTCTCGTTTGATCTCGAGAGCCGTGAATTCAATGGCCGCTGGTACACTGATGTATCAGTCTATGGTGCAGTTCCTTCAGACGGCGCCCAGTATGCACAGGCTCCCCAGCCGCAGTATGGCGCAGCTCCCGCAGCTCAGGCTCCCGCAGGTTTCGCTTCAGCACCTGCACCTGCTGATCCCTTCGCATCCGGATCGGCTAACGATGATCTTCCATTCTGAGAAAATTCCACATTCAGAATCCTATATGACGCTCCGGACTTCAAGGTCCGGAGCGTTAAATTATTATGAAAGTCATTTTTAATTCGGTGCTACCGCCCGGCAAAGATTTCTCGGCAATCAATATCTTCGGCTTCCTTTTTGTCAAGAGGGGAGTGAGGGTGACGGCACAGCTTCTCAATCACGAACGCATTCATACCGCTCAGATAATAGAATGCGGCTACATCTTCTTTTATCTTTTCTACGTTGCTGAGTGGATCTACCGTCTATTCAGAAACCATTTTCGGTCTTATCAGGCATACAGGGCTATCTCTTTCGAAAAAGAGGCTTATGATCATGAGGATGATCCGGCGTATCTGCTTACAAGACCTCACTTTTCAATGTGGCGGAAGAAACACGTTATTTCTCATTGACTGATTCACTGACAGGTTGACACTGAGCGTCACCGTCATGTAGTGAACAGACGACTTTCGGATCATAAGGTTCCATGTGGATATTGGTTATGATCGGGTCAAATTCACGGTGAAGTCGCCGTTCAACTTCAGTTGCAATATCATGTGCCTGCACAATCGTCAGAGTGGGATCGAGTTTGATATGCAGATCGACCAGTCTGGTGTTCCCATTTTGGCGGGAACGGAAATGATGGTAATCTTTGACTCCGGGTGTCGATGCGATAATCTCGTGCATTCGTTGTGTCTCCGCCTGAGGAAGAGAGGTTTCCAGCAATTCGGAGATTACCTGTTTAGCCATTTTTACTGCCATCGATAGGATAAGAATGCTGACAAAAATAGCTGCAATCGGGTCCAGAATCCTCCATTTCTCGCCTAAAAACATTGCTCCGGCAATACCGATAAGTGTTGCGATTGATGAAAAAGCGTCGGAACGATGATGCCAGGCATTTGCCTCCATCGCAGAAGAGGAAATCTTACGCGCAGCCCATCTTGTGTATCGGAAGAGCCATTCCTTGGCCGCGATAGAAATGATAGCCATTGCCAGAGCAATCCAACCCGGTCTGGGAAGAACATTTCCATGAATACAATGCAGGGTCCTTTCAATTCCGTCAATCAATATTCCGACAGCGACTCCCGCAAGAATAAGTGCGATGATGAATGTCACGAAAGTCTCAATCTTTCCGTGGCCGTAAGAGTGGTCTTCGTCCGCTTTCTTCCGTGAAGGACCGATGACGAGAATAACGGCAATATCCGTTATGAGGTCCGATGCTGAGTGAATACCGTCAGCGATCATGGCCGAAGAACGTCCGAACACTCCGGCAAGCACTTTGAATACTGCCAGAGCGACATTTGTCCAGAAACCCACCCAGGTGACTTTTCTGCCCAACTTTATATCAGCGGATGAATCCGTCTGTTTTTCCTTCATGGTATCCATAGTTTATCTTATTAAAGATGATATGAATGTGATACGGACTCGCTATAAGAATTAAGAAATTAAATGACGGACTCGCGTACACAATCAGTAAAAAGCAAAATTAGCAAAAAAACGGGTCAAGCACAACAACTCTGTCTCCTTTGGCGATTTTGCACTATAGTCTAACTTTTTGCGGAGAACATTTGTTTATAAAGTAAACTGAAATCTAAGTACTATGCCATACAAAATGGAAGAAAAACACGATGATCCCAATATCGGACCGGATCAGAAAAAGATAACGAAAGACATGGCCCTCGACTATCATGAGGAGGGGCGACCGGGTAAAATTGAGATAGTTCCGACGAAGCCCTATGCTTCGCAGCTCGATCTGTCTCTCGCTTACAGTCCCGGTGTGGCTTATCCCAGCGAGCAGATTGAGGAGAAGCCTGAAGATGTCTACAAATATACAGACAAGGGCAATCTTGTCGGTGTCATTTCGAATGGCACCGCCGTGCTCGGCCTCGGAGACATAGGCCCTCTGGCCGGAAAACCTGTGATGGAAGGCAAAGCTCTGCTTTTCAAGATATTCGCAGGTCTTGATGCCTTTGATATTGAAATCAAGGAAAAGGATCCGGACAAACTTGTTGAGATAGTAAAGGCCCTTACTCCTACGTTCGGTGGAATAAATCTTGAGGATATAAAGGCTCCTGAATGTTTCACGGTCGAGAGACGTCTGAAGGAGGAATGTGATATTCCGATCATGCACGACGACCAGCACGGAACAGCCATAATATCGGGCGCAGGTCTTCTGAATGCACTTGAGATTCAAGGAAAGAAGATAGAGGATGTTCGGCTCGTGGTCAGTGGTGCCGGAGCGGCGGCCATCAGCTGTACGGCAATGTATGAACGACTCGGTATCAAACCTGAAAATGTGGTCATGTGTGACTCACACGGTGTCATCAGAGCCGACCGACCCGATCTCCCTGAATCGAAGAGGAAATTCGCAACCAAGCGTGACCTGAATACTCTTGAAGAAGCTCTCGTGGATGCGGATGTTTTCCTCGGCCTCAGTGTCGGTGGAACGGTGACCAAAGAAATGGTGAAGTCAATGGCTCCAAAGCCAATCGTCTTTGCTTTGGCAAATCCTGAGCCGGAGATTTCATACGAGGATGCAAAAGCCGCTCGTCCTGACGTGATTGTAGCTACAGGAAGATCAGACTATCCGAATCAGATCAACAACGTCCTCGGATTCCCCTATATCTTCCGCGGTGCTCTCGACTGCGAAGCGACGGGGATCAATGAAGAAATGAAGATGGGTGCCACGTATGCTATTGCGTCGTTGGCAAAAATGCCGGTTCCTGAAGAGGTCCTCAAAGCATATCATCTTGAAGAACTGTCATTCGGGCCCGATTATATACTCCCGAAAGCTCTCGATCCTAGACTCCTTTACGAAGTGTCTCCGGCCGTTGCTCTCGCAGCAGAAAAATCCGGCGTAGCCAAGAAACCGATCAAGGATTGGGACAAATACCGTCAACATCTTGACAGGCTTATGGAATCAGTCGCGTCGGCGAAAAATCAGATTTTCCCATTCAATCCAAAATAATAACAGGGTGTGTCAAAATGAAATGAACTCCAAAATGTTTGTCAAAAATACTTTTGGAACTCACTTCAAAATTTGAAGACGTTTACGATAATATTTGACATACCGACTTAAAAAAGAGGTCCCTGCTTTCGAGCCGGGACCTCTCTTTGTATTGTGTCGGATGGATTATTTAGCTTTTTCAACGCCATTCATCAGAATCTCCACACGGTTGTCACCGAGTTTCAGATTGCTCATGAATTCATTGAGCTTTTCGACAGTCATGTCATTGATTACCTGTTCGCGATCGGAGAAGACATCAAATCCACGGAAGTCAAGGATCAGTCGAGTAGACCAGTATGCATTGGAGCGCACGTTGATTTCGAGCTGTTTCTTCATTGCCTCCTTGACCTTGTTGAACTTCTCGGGATCGGCACCGTTCTTCAGAAGGTTGTCGAGCTCGGAGTGAGCGCGTTCAAGAGCGGCGGGACCCTTCTCGTCATTGGTATCAAAGAAGTAGAGAAGATGCCATTCAGCGGGGTTTGTGTTCGGATTCATGAATCCGAATACATGTGCACCGTATGTCGCACCCATTTCTTCGCGGATAGTCTCGATGTAGATCATGGCGAGAATCTGGCCCACCATGTCGATAGCCACATTGTTGAATGTGTTGTATTCGAGGTTGGTTCCGGAGAAATCGTCATAGATCTTCAGCTGAGCGCTTTCCATTTCATAATCAAACTTCACATCCTTGCGGCCGCGGACAGTGCTGAGGTTGGACTGTTCGGCAGGAACTGCATGTTTCTTCTGAACGGGCAAAGTAGCGATATACTGCTCGAGAAGCGGACGGAGAGTAGCTGCGTCAACGTTGCCGACAAAAATGAAAGTGAAGTTTGCGGCATCATTGAGGGCCTGGCGGAGGAGACCGAGAGAAGCGTTATAGTTGACTTCATCCAGGTTTTCAGCCTTCAGGTTGTGAAGAAGCGGGTTGTCAGGGTGAAGAGTCTTCTGCTGAGCGTCGGCGAACACCTTTTCAGGATTCTTGTCAACATTCTGAAGCTGGAGACGGGTGTTGGACACCATCACATCCCATGCCTGCTGGTCAGGAGTCATGTCAGTGAATGTTGCGTAAACAAGCTCCATGAGGGTCGGGAGATCCTTGACGGTAGTCTGACCGGAAAGGGTATTGAGGACATTACCGAGATCGAAAGAAAGTCCGACGTGCTTGCCTGCAAGATACTTGCGGAGAGTCTTCTGATCAAAGGGACCGAGTTTGGAAACCTCATAAGCCTCGCCCATCATGACAGCGGCGGCGCGGTCTGCGGGAGAGTATGCGCGTTTACCACCCTGAGCAAGAGCGCTCATCATGATCTCGTCAGCCTTGAAATCTGTGGTCTTGAGAATAACCTTTACACCATTTGACAGGACAAACTCTGTAGTCCCGAGCTCGGCATTTGTAGTCTCCGATTTGATTTTGCCCTTTCTGGGGAGCTTCTTGATCAGAGGTTCTGTGATCTTTTCATCCTGGAAAGCTTCATATTCCTTCGCCATTGCGTTGTTCATGATTGCGACCATCGCGCCCTGATCGGGAGCGGCGGTGCCGTCAGCAGGACGATAGAATACGAGAACCTGATTTTCCGGTGAGATGAGCTGCTGAGCCATTGCATTGAAAGCCTGAATCGGAAGCTGAGTCTTCATCATGTTGTAGAGCTGGTACTCCTGCTCGATTCCTGCATAGGGCTCGTTGTCAATGAAATGGCGGATAATCTGCTTGGCGAGAGAAGATGTGTTTGTCTTGTCGCGTTCGTTATACATCTTCTCATAGCTTGAATCAAGATTTGCGATTGTGCGTTCAAGCTCGGAGTCAGTGAATCCGGTCTTACAAGCGCGGGCAACGATTTCGACAGCAGCCTGGTATGCTTTCTCAGCATTGTCTTTCGGAATCACGACAATATCGAAAGAGTTGGTATTGTTCGATACATAATAAGTGCTGAAGGTTGTTCCGGCGTAAGAATAGGGACAATCCGCTTCCTGAGCGTAATCGCTCAGACGCTGATTGATCATCTGGGTCAGGATTGTGGGAACAAGATCCTGGAAGGCGTATGCCTCGACCGTGTTGCGGTATTCGAAAGGAAGTCTCTCAGACTTGATGCTGAGGCGAATCACGGGCTGTTGAAGCTCGGGATCCTCAAAGAAAGCATAGATTGGTTCCTTGTTATCCTCCACCTTGGGATAAGTGCGTTCTGCCGCATTCTCGGGCATCGGAATGGGAGAGAACAGGGCAACGACCTTCTTCTCCATTTCATTGACGTCGAAGTCACCGACGATCACGATTCCCTGCTGATCGGGACGATACCATTTCTTATAATATGCTCTCAGAGCATCATAGGGGAAGTTGCGGACAACCTCCATGCTGCCGATAGGCATCTGCTGATACTGGTATTCCTTGTAAATCTGGGGAAGGACGGCAGTCATCATGCGTACACCTGCGTCATTGCGCTGGCGCCACTCTTCTTCAATCACGCCACGTTCGGCATCGATTTCATCTTCGGCAAGAAGCAGAGAACCGCTCCAGTCGTGGAGAACGAGGAGGACAGAGTCCATCAGTGCCTGATCTGTGGTCGGGATATTGTCGATGTTGTAGACAGTCTCGTCAAATCCGGTGTAGGCGTTGATATCGTCGCCGAAACGGATTCCTTTTGACTGAAGATAGTTGAGCATTGCCTTTCCGGGATAGTGCTCGGTGCCGTTGAAGGCCATGTGTTCAAGGAAGTGGGCGAGTCCGAGCTGTTCGGGTGTCTCGAGAGTTGATCCCACTTTCTGTGCAATGTAGAAATTGGCACGCTCCTTGGGCTCCTCGTTGTGAAGAATGAAATACTGGAGACCGTTGGGAAGGGTTCCGTGTTTCACCTTCGGATCGAGAGGCATAGGAGTCATCTGCTGAGCGGCCATGGTGAAGAACATGACCATCATCACAGCAAGACTGAAAAATTTCCTCATGATGCGTGTTTTTTTGGGTTAACGTGATTAGTTCATAATTTTTCGTGTGACAAAAATAGCCAATTATCTCCAATCCGCCAAAATAATAGTCTACTTAAGTGTTAAATTATGATAAAACGCCAAGAATTTATGGCTTAACCGTAAATTCTTGGCGATATTCAAGAAAATTTGCCTCTATTAGAATACTCCCATCTGTGTGATGACGATGTCTACGGGAATGTCATGTTCCTCCACGGGAATCTCGTCTACGAGCTGGAAATTGTATCCTATTCCGATCTTGGTCGCTCTCGTGGAGCCGAGAAGCCGATCATAAAAACCCTTTCCTCTTCCGAGCCGGTTTCGCTTGCGGTCATAGGCTACCGCCGGAACGATGATGAGTTCAATCTCATCGGGCGATACGGTTTCGTCACCTGTAGGTTCTTCTATATGGAAAGCGCCGAGCTCAAGACGGCTCTCGTCATAAGGAAGTATCTCGAGGTTGACGCCGTTCACTCTCGGAAGATAGAATTTCTTCCTTCCGTTCCATTTCGCGAGGAACGCGTGAGTGGACAACTCGTCGGGTAGAGAGTGATACATCAGGATTCTTTCAGCAAGAATGAAGGCAGCGTTTCGCTCGAGATGAGCGAACACTTCTTCTGCCGCCGCAGCTTTTTCAGCTTCGGAGAGCATCATTCTCATGTGTTTGATTTTTCTTCTTATCTCTGCTTTTTCCATATCTTTTTCTTTTAACTCCTCCTCTCATAAGAGAATTACCGAAGGATCTGCTTTAACTGCGTCTGTTTTAAACGAATTTATTTAAACAGACCCTTATAAAACGAGAAGATCCACGTCTATTGTTTAAACGCTTTGGGACTTTCATTGTTCTTGATTGCCTTCACAGCCCTGTCTACGGTCGGATCCCTTCTGTTCAGAATCTCAATGAAGGCGTCATAGCCAAGGAGATCCCTTGTTATCACCGCCTGGAGCTGGTTGATCAGGAGGTCTCGTGAACGGTTGATGTAGAACCAACGGGCCGGGACGCCGTGCTGTGCGGCATATTCGACGAAGTTGTTCAGGAGCGTTTCCTCACGTGGAAGAATTTTAAGGAGTTGATCGGTACTCTTGACATTCTTCGCAAGCGATCTGTATCTGTCGGCGACAAGATAGGCATATTTCTGGATCAACCCCGCATTGGATACATTCAGATAATATGAAGTAACTCCAAGTGTGTCGGACGGAACGAAAATGTCGGGCATGATACCACCGCCTCCATAGACGGTACGTCCGCCAATTGTCTTGAAGGCTTTTGATTTATCCAGACGGATACTGTCCGCATTATAGAATTCACCATGCGTGTATCTCTCGGCTATGTCCATTTCGTACAGTCCGGATTCTCCGCGTTTATATTCTTTCTGGATACTTCTTCCGGAGGGTGTGTAGTAGCGGGCTACAGTGAGCCGGATCGCCGAGGAATCGGGAAGTTCCGTCTGATTCTGAACAAGACCTTTGCCGAACGTCCTGCGTCCGATCACCAGGCCACGGTCATTATCCTGAATAGCACCGGCGAAGATTTCAGCGGCCGAAGCGGAATACTCATCAGTCAGGACAACGATGCCTGCTTTCTGAAGAGATCCGCGGCCGTCGGCCGATGACGAGCTTTCGTTTTGCGGATTCCTCCCCTTGGTGTAGACGATAAGCGCATCTTCCGGCAGGAATTCGTTGACCATGTATATCGCCTGATCCATGTATCCTCCCGAATTGCCACGCAGGTCGATGATAAAGTTCTCGGCGCCGCTGCTGACAAGTCCGATCAATTCATTGAGGAATTCATTGTATGTGTTCCGCGCGAACTTGGTCACTCTCAGATAACCTGTATGGTCATCGATCATGTAGGCTGAATTGACGCTCTTGTCGGGAATTTTTCCCCGGATCACATCATATTTGAGAGGTTTCGCCGAAGTCGAACGCTTGATTGTCAGCGTAACGGACGTTCCTTCTTTTCCCCGGAGGGTCTGATAGACTTTCTCGTTGGTGACACCGGAACCGGCGAGGCTGGTGCTGTCTGCCTTCAGGATAAGGTCTCCCGGAAGGAGACCGACTTTCTCGGCCGGACCCCCGGCGACAACTTCGACCACCGCCACTGTGTCGTTGATGATCTGGAATGAAACACCGACTCCGGAGAAAGAACCGGCCAGATCGTCATTGACTGCAGTCAGATCCGAGGCAGGAATATATGCCGAATGGGGATCAAGAGACGTCAGTAACTGAGGAAAAGTCACCTCAAGAAGAGAGTCGACGTCAATTTCATCTACATATTCGCCGTCAATCAATCCGAGAATCGTGTTCAGCTTCTGCACCGCGGCTGAATTGCGGGTGATTGAGCCGTATCTGCCTAAAAAGAATCCGCAGACCACGCCCAGAGCGAGCATGATCGGCAACAAAGTAAGAGATATATTGCGTTTTTTCATTTATCAGAGATCGGCAAATGGACAACTTCAATGCCGACACGGCGAAGAAGATCCAGTCCGTCACAAATTCTGTATAACTCCGAAAAGACGACCCTTTTAATTCCGGCCTGAATGATCAGTTTGGAACATTCCATGCATGGGGACGTCGAAACATACAGTGTGCTTCCGTCGCTCGAATTATTGCTTCGGGCTACTTTCGTGATTGCGTTTGCTTCAGCGTGCAGGACATAGGGTAGAGTCACTCCATGTTCATCCTCACAAACGTTTGGGAATCCGGACGGCGTACCGTTGTAGCCGTCCGAGATTATCATATTATCCTTGACGAGAATAGCACCGACTTTCCGGCGAGTGCAATATGAGTTTTCGCTCCATATTCCGGCCATTCTCAAATATCTCTCGTCGAGAAGCCGTTGCTTGTCTGTCATTTCCATTAAATATAGCAGGTGTAAATACCCTTTTTCCGGTAGAGACGTCCCCGGGAGGGGACGTCTTTTGTCAAATTAATTGTTTTGAGGTAATTCTCCGGATCAGAGATCGTTGGTCTCCATCAGGAATTTTTCCGCATCGAGAGCCGCGCGCGCGCCGGTTCCGGCTGCCACAATAGCCTGACGGTAGATGGGGTCGGCACAGTCACCTGCGGCGAATACACCCTCGACGTTAGTCTTCGTTGTCGGCGCTTTGGTGATGATATAACCCTGCTCGTCGAGATCAATCTGACCACGGAATATCGAGGTGTTCGGATTGTGGCCGATAGCGAGGAAGAACCCGTCGATTTCGATGGTGAAATGATCCTCTTCGGGTGTGCCGACATTGCGTACAACATGAGCTCCCTCGACTCCATCCTCACCATAAAGGCCTGTGGCATTGCAGTGGAAGAGAATCTCGATATTCTCCTTCTCGCGAACGCGTTTCTGCATGACCTCCGACGCACGGAGATAGCCCTTGCGGACGATCAGATATACTTTCTTGCAGAGAGTGGCAAGATATAGAGCCTCCTCACAAGCAGTATCACCGCCACCGACCACAGCGACGTTCTTCTTGCGATAGAAGAAACCGTCACAAGTCGCGCATGCGCTGACGCCCATTCCGCGGTATTTCTCTTCATCGGCCAGACCGAGATACTTTGCCGAAGCACCTGTTGAGATGATCACCGAATCGGCCGCGATGCTCTCTCCCGCATCATCCACACATACGAACGGACGTTTTGAGAAATCGACCGAATCAATGCGGCGGCTGATTACCTTCGCACCGAAACGTTCGGCCTGTTTCTTGAACTCTTCCATCATTTCAGGACCCTGAATGCCTTCGGGATATCCGGGGAAGTTTTCAATTTCCGTAGTCTGAATCAGCTGACCGCCGGGCTGATCTCCTTCATATATCACGGGGTTCAAGTTAGCGCGGGAGGCATAGATGCCTGCGGTGTATCCGGCCGGGCCGGAACCGATGATCAGTACTCTGACTTTTTCCATGAGTTTTATTTTAAGTTGAGTTTTACTTTTAAGTTGTCGTTTTAAGGTTATTTTCGTTCGCCCGTTTGATAAAAACATTTATGTCAACCGGGCGCTTGGGTTGCCTTGAGAAAACTCCATTCACCTGAGATCGACTATAGTCGCCTTCGGATATCTGGATTTCTGATAGACGAACGTCGAAGCCGGATGCTTCAAACCGGTCTTGACAGAAGACAGACTGACCGTTACGGCCTGACCGGAAGTGGGGACAGCCACAAGCTTAACAGGGAGCATCGTCTTCGGATCAACCGTCAGATGAAGAGATTTGAAACCTGTCTGTTTTGATTTGGGTGTCAGAACAATGGTCTTGACTCCCGCCGTCTGGTTCTTGGCATAGCTTGCCGTGAACTGCGAGATCCGAGAGCTGATAAGATGCAAGGGATTGGTCTCCGCGAGTTCTGCCTGAGTCGGACGGACAAGAGTGGTCTCATTTGAGCGGGGATTATAAGTCCACATTGACTTTCCGTCATACCATGTTGACATTGATTTGGTCTCAATTGCAAATTTTGTTCCTTCTGTCTTTATAATTCCGGAAGTTTTCTGGCCTCCGGAAGACATCGAGAACGAAGCCGTTATTCCCCCGGCCTGTTTTATATTTGCGTTACAGGCGGCGACAAACTGTGGCGCTGTCATCTCCGCTTGCCCGATAAAGGGGAACAAGAGAGCCCCAAGCACAATGACTGCAACCTTCATCTTAGAGACAAAGATTGACATCAGGGAGTTATTTTCCATGTTCATTAAACGTTCAGACATGGTATTACGTTCATTCCGCCTGTGATTTGACATTTATTTGCAAACGGGTCAAAAGGGAGAGCTTATAAAATCCGGAAACAACATCATATACCATTTGCTGAAAGCAGAGATTCGAGAGTTACGGAATCGATCAGAACGTCGCGGGCTTTTCCACCGGTCGTGGGACCGACGATTCCGAGAGCCTCCATCTGGTCCATTATTTTCCCTGCCCGGTTATATCCGATTGAATATCTGCGCTGGAGCGAAGATGCAGAGGCAGTTCTGGCCATTACGACATATCGTGCACACTCCGGGAAGAGAGGGTCCCTGTCACCGAAAGTCGCTCCTCCATATCCGTCAGAACTTTCCGCTCCGCCATCGTCTCCCGCAAGCGGTTCGGGAAGAATATAAGCCCCCTTTCCGTAAGGCTGTTCCATCACATACTGACAGATCTTTTCAACCTCCGGCGTGTCGATGAATGCGCACTGAACTCGCACCATCTCGGAATTCATGCTGATCAGCATATCCCCGCGGCCGATAAGCTGTTGAGCTCCTGTAGTGTCGAGAATTGTCTTCGAGTCGACGCCCGATGACACCTTGAAGGCAACGCGTACAGGGAAATTCGCTTTGATGACACCGGTGATGACGTTGGTCGACGGGCGCTGGGTCGCGATGATCACATGCATTCCGACCGCGCGGGCCATCTGTGCAAGTCTCGCGATAGGAGTTTCCACTTCCTTCCCGGCTGTCATGATGAGGTCTGAGAACTCATCGATAATCACCACTATATAAGGTAGAAAACGGTGACCTTCGAGCGAATTTAGACGTCCTTGCTTGAATTTCTCGTTATATTCGTCAATGTTACGGACCTGGGCGGCTTTGAGAAGGTCATATCTGTTCTCCATCTCTACGCAGAGTGAAGAAAGCGTTGCGACGACCTTCTTCATGTCGGTTATTATAGGTTCGTCGGCATCCGGAATCTTCGCGAGATAGTGCGCCTCAATGTTGGCATACAATGCGAATTCGACTCTCTTCGGGTCTATCATCACGAACTTGAGTTCCTCGGGCCTTTTGCTGTACAGCAGGGAGGCGATGATGGCATTGAGTCCGACAGACTTACCTTGGCCCGTCGCACCGGCAACAAGAAGGTGGGGCATCTTTGCGAGATCCGCAACATAAACCTCGTTGGATATGGTCGATCCCAATGCAATAGGCAGTTTTGCCTTGGATTCCTGGAATTTACGGCTTTGGATGACAGTCCTCATCGAAACTGTCTGAGGATCTTTATTTGCCACCTCGATACCGACTGTTCCCTTTCCCGGGATCGGTGCGATAATCCGGACACCGACAGCGGCGAGCGAAAGTGCTATGTCATCGACAAGATTACGGATTTTCGCAATCTTCACACCTGTGTCAGGCCTTATCTCATAAAGCGTAACTGTCGGGCCGACAGTAGCTTCTATGCTGACGATCGGTATTCCGAAATCAAGCAGAGTCTTGCGGATCTTTTCCTTGTTCTCAAGCTGTTCAGAGGCATCGACACTTATTTTCTCAACACCGGGACGGAGAAATTCAAGATGAGGGAATTCGTAAGGATAAGTGACTATGCCCGATGTGGCAGAGACAGATTTCTTGTCGGAGAGCTCGATGTTGTTGACATTAACGACCATCTGAGGATCATTCTTGTCTTCACTCTCAGGGCTCTCTTCTGTTTCTGATTCTTCGGATTTATCCTCATCGGATTCACTTTCGGTAGAATCAGCATCATCTGAGTCATGCTGTTCGCCGCTTTCCTCCGGTTCCGATTCGGTGTCCGCTTCGCTCTCCTGTTGGTAACCGCCAACGGTGTTCCGTGGCTGTTCATCGTCCTGTCGCTGTTCAGCGGCAGAATGAATGTTAACCGGTTCCGGTTCATATTCTTCGGGGAGCGAATATGTGTCGAGATCTCCCGATTCATCGGCTGCATCTTCTTTCTCGTAAACAGAATCTCCGGGGACAGCTGCGTTATGCTGGAAACTGACTGTCTCATCCTCAGCGAATGATTCGGTTCCATTGTCATAGATACTTTCACCGGCGGCTCGCAGATCTTCTGCCTCCCGGCGTCTCATGGCCTCTATTTCCCGGCGCTGGCGTTCTTCTTCCGCACGAAGGGCGGCCTCGGCTGCTTTGCGGGCCGCGCGTTCATTTTTCTTCCGTATTATCCATTTTATCAGATCCCTCATGCAGACAACGACAAATATGGCTATCCAGGCGACGCAAAGGATCACTCCACCGGCCCATCCGAGAAAATCAATCACAAACTGGTTGACATATCGCCCGTGATATCCTCCCCAGTTGACCGGTGTCCTGACGGCAAGTGTCAGAAGGCCGACAATAAGCGATACGCATATAAGTCCGAGAATACATTTAATGGTGAAATTCAGTGGCTTGAAGCGTGGCCAGCCCGTGAGCTGTCTTGACGAAAGAGCGAGAAGCCAGATTATGATGACAAAGGAGCCGAGACCGAAACACTCGTTGATGAGGAACTCGGCGATTCTGGCGCCCCCTTCGCCTCCGGGATTGGAGATATGGGTAGCCATTCCAACCGGTGCATTATTGACAATGGCCTGATCCTTAATACATGACGTGAAATAGCCGACGAAGGCTACCGTCAGCCACAATCCTATTGCCCCGAGGATAATTCCGAGAACAAGATGAAGATTATTTGAAGTGCACCAGGGTTTTATTTTCTTCAGAAAACTCTCACCATCAGCCACCGGCTTGAGGTTTTTTGCAGGTTTCTCCTTAGTGCGTGTGGATTTTGAACGCCCGTTTCTTGTTCCGGACTGTGCCGAGCCCCTGCGGACAGAATCACCGTCAGTCCTTTTGTCGGCTACGTTCTTCGATCCGCTTTCCTCAGCCGGAATTTCCGGTGTATAGTTTTCGTATCCTTTGCTCATACTGGGAGGTCGATCATTCCTTCATACATTCGTGCACTGCGCGACAATAATCGTTTCGGCGGATTCCGAAGGTCAAATCAAGTGCAAATATAGCGTTTAGAAACGGATTTTCCTTTATGTTGAATAAATAAATTTCAGGCTGGTTGAGATGTATCAATCATCATTGACATCTTCCTGCTCAACATAGACATTTCTCAGAAGCTTGATGAGCATGACCATGGCATGATCCGTCGCTGCATCAATAACCTGTGTCCTGGTTCCTTCGAAATGCTTGAGCTCGGATACGACCTGATCTTTGTATTTTGCAGAAATCCAGACGGTTCCCACAGGTTTCAATTTTGTTCCTCCCTGCGGACCAGCAATTCCCGTGGTAGACATGGCGCAATCTGTCCGCATAAGTGCCGAGACTCCTCTCGCCATGGCGTCAGATACCTGACGGCTGACGGCACCGTGGGCCGCGATTTCCGATCTCGGTACGTTGAGGACATTTGCTTTCACGTCATTGGAATAGCTGACGACACTCCCCATGAAATATGATGATGATCCGGGAATCTGAGTGATGCGGTGAGCAAGATTTCCGCCGGTGCAGCTTTCAGCGCATGACACGGATAGTTCCCTTTCGGAAAGCAACGCTCCGAGAACGCGGGCGATAGTCATGTCCTGGGTTGCGATCACGTCTTCGGAGAAAATCTCTGTCAATTGCTGAAGGAAACGGTTCATGTGGAATCGGAGCAGTTCCAGACCTGTGTTCCGACCTGTCAGGGTCACGCGCGTGACGAGATTCTCGCCATCGAGAGTCAGCGCTACAAACTCCGGTAGCTGGGATTCAAAATGGCGGATTATCTTTGAGAGCTCCCGGCGTGTGTAGCCGTAGATTATGACATATCTGATCTCAGTGTGAAGAGGAGCTGTCGCTTCTTTTTTCTCGGGAGTATTTCGCATTGTTCGTTGTTCTTGTTGTGACTCCGTCTCCGAAGTTCGCTTGTTGAAGGGCCATAGGTGTCCGGATCTGTGAAATGTGATCTTCAGACTCCTACCCTGGCGAAGGGGGGAAGTGCCGGATCGCAGAATTCTTTGTTCCGGAATTTGAAAGAGCCTGCTGTGGCGACCATGGCCGCATTGTCGGTGGTAAAGCGTCTTTCAGGAATCCATGCTTTTAACCTGTGGCGTTCGCAATAGTCCTCTATCGCTTTGCGGACGCCGGAGTTTGCCGAAACACCACCGCCGATTGCGACCTGACGAATTTCAGGGTGCGCCTTCAACGCTTTGTCCAGCTTTCCGAGCAGGATGTCTATTATCGTTTTCTGAAGGGATGCCGCGAGATCGGCCTTATTCTTTTCAAGAAAGCCGGGATCTGAAGACATACCGTCGCGGAGAGTGTACAGGAAAGAAGTCTTTAGTCCGCTGAATGAATAATCCAGTCCCGGGATATGAGGCTTTGCGAATTTAAAGGCAAGGGGATTACCCTCAGCGGCCAAACGGTCGATGTGCGGACCTCCGGGATAGGGGAGTCCCATGACCTTTGCGCATTTATCGAAGGCTTCGCCGGCAGCATCGTCAATTGTCTTTCCGACTATCTCCATATCAAACGGACTGCGGACAATAACCAGCTGGGAGTTTCCGCCTGATATCAACAGGCAGAGATAGGGAAATTCGGGCACTTCCGAATTTTCTTCTGTCCGTATGAAATGGGCGAGGACATGTCCGTGCAGGTGATTGACATCTATCAGAGGAATCCCGAGCCCGATTGCCATTCCTTTTGCAAAAGAGGTGCCGACAAGAAGTGATCCGAGTAGTCCGGGTCCGCGTGTGAAGGCGATGGCTGACAAGTCGTTTCTTGAAACGCCGGCCTGTTTCAGCGCCTCGCTCACGATCGGCAGAATATTCTGCTGATGGGCCCGCGAAGCGAGTTCGGGAACCACCCCACCGTAGGCTTCATGCACCTTCTGGCTCGCAATTACATTCGAAGCGAGAATTCCGTCAATCAGAACAGCGGCAGAAGTGTCGTCACAGGACGATTCTATTCCAAGGATTATTTCTCTCATAGATTCTGCAAAGTTAGGAAAAAACGCAAATACAGAAACCGGATTGCTCAAAAAACCATAAAGTGTGCACTCTCTTTTATCAATCGTTAACTTATTTCGGGGTCTGCCAATGCTTTTTTCGTGATGTCTTAAAGTCTGTGTGTCGGATTTTGACTAATTTTGTAGTTCGGGCATATTGGCCCTGCGATAAAGAGTGACGAAACTGACAAGAAACATTTACAGGACTGCGAGAGCATTGCTGTTTGCCGCCATTCTGACGGTAGCCGCTCTCTATATTCTTGCCTATGTTCTCGTCGCGATGCCAGCGGTCCAGGAACGGGCAGTCCGGATAGCTTCAAAAGAATTGTCCGGCCTTGTCGGCTCGAGAGTAGAGATCGGGTCGATGGAAATATTCCCGTTCAATGAACTGCGTCTTCATGATGTCCGTATCTTCGAACCGGACACAAATCATGTGAAGCAACCCTGTCTGTCGGTAAAGACTCTCGGAGCCGGTATCGAGCTGTTCGAACTTTTCAAGGGAAGACTCGTGTTCAGTTATGCCGGAATAACGGATGCACAAATCCGAATTACAAAGGCAACGGAAAACTCGCCTTATAACATCGCTTTCCTTATCGAGGCATTCAAATCAAAAGAACAGAAAGAACCGAAGAATTTTTCAATGAAGCTCCGGACCGTGGCTTTGAGAAATCTTTCAGTCTCATACGATCTGTTGTGGAAAACAAAACAGGGGAATCGGTTTGACCCAACCCACATGAAGCTGACAAATCTGAGAGCTGATGTCGCATTGCCTCGTCTTGAGACGGTTCCTCTTGATCTTGAAGTACGTTTGCGACGTCTTGCTTTTGTGCTCGATGACCGTTTTGTGGTTGATGATTTAGGCTTTGTCGGAAAACTTTCGGATAAAGAGCTGAATCTGCATGATTTTCATCTCGGTTTGGAAAAATCCGATTTAAGGCTTGGTGACATCTCCCTGAAATATGAATCTTTGGTTAAACTGCCCGACGCACTCAGGTCTCAATTTCATGGATTTAAGTTATACGGAGACATAGTCCCTTCCGATCTCTCTCTTTTCCTTCCGGAACTGGAAGGAATGTCATGGTTATGTAATCTGAATATTTCCGGAGAAACTGATCTGACCCGGATCCGTGATATAAACATTAACGTTCGATCTGATGAATTGAAGTTCGTTCTTGACGCTGAGGGATCGGTTTCACAACTTAACAAGCCAAAAAATTTGGCCGGTGATATTTCAATCGGGAAGCTTCAGATATCTCCCGAAATGTCATCTCTCGTGCGCAAATATGTTCCTGTCCGGAATCCGAGGCTACAGCATCTGATTGCGGTTGTCGGAAATCCCTCATTGACTCTTTCAGGAAATGTCTCCCGTACCGATCCGGGATCTCCCGTATCGTTCAACCTTGACGGCGAATTGCTTTCGGATGCCGGTGATCTGGAAATAAAATGCGAAGGTGCCCTTGATGCGGGAATGAAAACTTCCGGTTTGAACAATACCGGCCTGCGTGGCGATCTGAGAGCTCAGATCTTGTCTTCGGGAATTAAAGCCGGGGAACTTTCCGGAACCGAAAAGATCGGAAATGTCTGTTTTGAAATAGAAACTGATTTACGGATTGAAAGAAATAATATCGAGGGTACTGTGAACGCAGTTTTCCCGGTGATTGAAACCGCAAGGGGTGCCGTCGAGAATCTCTCGCTCAACGCTTCAAAACAATCGAGCCATATCACAATTGAGTCCGAGGCTCACAGTGATGTACTCGCCTTTGATCTTGCGGGAGATCTGGAGTTGGCCGGTGAGAATTCTGTATTCAAGATTGACACTGACATCCGGAGCCTCCCTGCTGATCTTCTGGGCCTGAAGGGTAATTTAAGGGGAGCTGTGCTGAAGGGTAATATTTCCGGTGGCGTCATGGGGAATAATGAAGATAATCTCCAAGGCAGTATCGTCGGTGACGGAATAGGTCTTGTGGATCGAAATGGCAAAGAATATATACTTGACAACCTTCGTCTGGATCTGGATCATGATAATTCCGGGCTCAGGCAGATCAATTTGACAAGTGATCTTGTTGATGCCTCAGTTGGCGGCCGTTTCAGGTTTGCGGCGCTGATTAAGAATCTGAAGACTCTCGTCTCCGGATTGCTCCCGGCTGTCAATCCTCTCTCTTCGGGACAGACTTTATTGTCTGTTGCAGGCTATCCGACACCCGGAGCAGAAAATCTTGATCTGGGTGTGACGGTGCGTCCGCTTGGCGATTGGGCGGACTTTTTCAATCTTCCGGTGCGTCCTCTGAGTGACATGACTGTGGAAGCTAATGTTGATTTTATTGAGAACAAGGCCCGTCTCGATGTCAACGCTCCCTATCTGAGACAAGGGAAGAACAAACTGATACAGAATACACATCTTTCGGCAGATCTTCTTTCCTCTTCAATTCTTGATGTCGAATTCAGTTCGCTGATGCCCGCGAAAAAGCAAGACATGGCTGTCAAGGCAGACATAGGTGTCAGAGGCGATGACGCGAACCTTTCCCTGGAGATCAATCCCGACCGGCAATCCTCGTTTTCCGGCAAATTCGGCATGACAGCAAAGACAATGAAGCTGACTACGCCTGAAATTTTGATCAACCTTCTTGCTTCATCGTTCAATCTGACCGGCGAGGCGTGGAGGGTGGACAATGGAACATTGCTCATACATGACAAAAAAGTTTCGGCGCAAAACCTGACAATTGCCCATAAAAATCAGTTTTTGAAGATCGACGGAACAGCTTCTGCCGATCCTGAGGATGTCATGACCGTGCAGCTCTCGGACATAGATCTGTCTTATATATTTGATATCCTCAACATATCATACGTTAATTTCGGAGGCTTCGCAACCGGAAAGGTGAGGGCCTCGGAGCTATTCTCAAAAAAACCGGCAATCTTCACCGATTCTCTCACAGCCCGGAAATTCTCTTATAGCGGTGCTGTCCTCGGTGACGCTGCGCTGAAGGGGGTATTCCATACAGAGGAAAAAAGGATTGAAATAGGAGCTGACATACGCGAAGGAAAAGAGCGGAGAGCTCTGGCGGAGGGCAATATCTGGCTCGGACGCGATTCGTTGAGTTTCAATTTTGATGCAAACAGACTGAACGCCGGATTTATCGGGCAATTCATGTCCTCTTTCGCCTCGGAAATTGAGGCGACTGCCTCAGGAAACTGCAGGTTGTTCGGCACTTTCAAAAATATTGATCTCCGTGGACGTTTACATGCTGACACGATTTCCCTCAGACTCGGATACACCGGTGTCAAATATGGTGGTTCCGACTCGGTTTTCCTCGAAAAAGGACGTGTCCGTATTCCCTCTTTCACTCTTTATGATAAAGATGGACATTCCGGAGCTTTTTCAGGAGAACTCAGACATAATTATCTTCATGACATGTCATTCGATTTCCGCCTGAATCATGCCCGGCGCCTGTTGTGCTATGATCTGCCGAAAACGGCCGACGATGTATGGTGGGGAACGGTCTATGCTTCCGGGAATGCCTCGGTTCACGGAGTGTCGGGTCAGGTAGACATTAACGTCGATGTGACTTCGGAACCTGAATCTTCTTTCTATTTCTCCCTAAGCGACTCGAAGGCGGCCGCGGAATATAGTTTCCTGACCTTTACGGACATAACACCGAAGGAGATAGTGGTAAATGAGGCGGCAATCCCTGATTTCGCCGAAATGCTGAAGAAAAAGATTAGTCAGGAAGATGAATCGTCAACTGATGTTCATATCGATTTGCGGCTGAATGTCACACCTTCGTTAAACATGACAATGATAATGGATCCCGTCAGCGGCGACAAGATTACGGCTCGAGGTTACGGACCGATGCAGATCCAATATGAGACCGAAAATGATGAGCCGAGAATGTATGGCAAGTACACCATTATCGAAGGTCTGTATAATTTCTCGCTCCAGGATGTGATTCTTCGGGATTTCCAGATACGGGACGGTTCGACTATTTCGTTTAATGGAGATCCTCTCGCCGCTATTCTTGATATCCGCGCAGCTTATCGGGTCAATACGTCACTGACAGATCTTGACAAGAGTTTCGCCTTCGACCGCGACCTTAACCGCACGAATGTCCCGGTGGATGCCATGCTCGTGGTCTCCGGTCCTCTTGATGCGCCTGACATTGACTTCGATCTGGAATTTCCGACAATGACCGAGGAGGTCTCCAGAAAGGTGAAGAGTATCGTCTCCACCAATGACCTGATGAGCCGTCAGATAATATACCTGCTTGCCCTCAACCGGTTCTATACGCCGGAGTATATGGACACATCGGGAACCGGAGGCGAGCTGGCTTCAGTGGCAAGTTCGACAATCTCGTCACAGCTCGGAAACGCACTTTCCCAGCTGACCGACAAATTGAGCGTGATGCCTTCATTCCGGAGTGACAAGGGTGACTTCTCAGATCTCGAAATGGATCTCGGCCTCTCGTCACGTTTGCTTAATAACAGGTTGCTGATTAACGGAAACTTCGGATATAGGGACAGGACTACATCGACGACGACCTTCGTCGGTGACTTCGATGTCCAGTATCTGTTGACACGACGGGGAAACCTTATCCTGAAGGCATATAATCATTTTAACGACCAGAACTATTATCTTCGACAGGCTCTGACAACACAGGGAATCGGTCTTGAATACCGTCATGATTTCAACCGTTTCCTGTCATTTCTCCGGTCAGGAAAAAAGAGATCCGCGGAAACGTTGTCCAAGAAGGAAGAAGCCATGGGAAATCAGGCAGACAGCCTGAGGTCAACAATTGAAAATAACGAAATAAAATAGCAATGAACAGACAATTAGAGGTGCTCCTGAAGAAAATCGGATTGCGCGAGAAGACCACCGGTGTCGCTTTCAGCGGAGGAGGCGCGAGAGGCTTCAGCCATATCGGCGTGATGAACGCGTTCAAGCAATTCGGGATTGTGCCAAATGTCATATCGGGAGTTTCGGCAGGTTCAATTGCCGCTGTCCTTTATGCCGCCGGATTGACAACAGAAGAGATGATCGAATGTTTTCAGGTTCAGGAAAAATTCGGCAATTTCGCCGAGTTTCAGTTGCCGAAAGAATCCTTCTTGAGACTCGACAGATTTTCGCGTCTTCTCGAAAGCTGGCTTCCCGTGAAGAATCTTGAGGACCTCAAGCTCCCGACGATTGTCTGTGCAACAGATTTTGACCATGGCAAGTCTGTCGGATGGTCAAAAGGGGAGATAGTTCCCCGCGTCGTTGCCTCCTGCAGCATCCCGATAATATTCCCGCCGGTGAAGATAAACGGAATCAACTTTGTTGACGGAGGCGTTTTGAGGAACCTCCCCGCTTGGGCAATCAGAAGATATTGTTCGACTCTGATTGGCTGCAACTGCTCTCCCCTGAACAGAAACTATCACTACAAACGCTCACTGATTGATCTGGCGCTGAGGTCCTATCAGCTGATGGCCAAGTCAAATACGCTTCAGGATCTTCAGTTGTGTGATATATTGATCCGTCCCGAAAATATTTCTGACGTCAGCACATTCGATCTTTCCGGAATCCGGAAGGTCGTGAATCTCGGATATGACGCGGCATGCCGTGTGCTTGAAAAATCGCTTCGATAATGGATAATAAGGAAAAATTGATAGTATACCAGGTGTTCCCCCGAGTGTTCACCAACACGAACTCAACGTGCAAACCGTGGGGAACGCTGGAAGAAAACGGATCGGGCCATCTCGACGATCTGAAAGGAAAGACTTTAAAATCCCTACGTGAATTGGGTGTCAACTGCCTGTGGCTCACAGGTGTGATCGAAAATGCGACGAAGACTGCCTATCCGGAAGCCGGCATTCCGGCTGACAACCCGAATGTCGTCAAGGGGGAGGCCGGTTCACCATACGCCATCAAGGACTATTATGATGTGGCGCCATGCCTGTCCGGGGATCCGCGCAACAGAATGAAGGAATTTGAGAAACTCGTTTCCCGTGTCCACAAGGCCGGAATGAAGTTGATTATCGACTTTGTTCCGAATCACACCGCGCGGGTATATAAATCGGATTCGGCTCCCGAGGGAGTGTCCGATTTCGGAGCCGACGATGACTTCAGCATGTTTTTCTCTCCGAGCAACAACTATTATTACTGCACGAATCAACAGTTCTCTCCTAATTTTGACATTTCTTCCCAAGGCGATGTCCCGTATGTCGAATTTCCGGCAAAAGCAACAGGAAATGACTGTTTCACTGCTTTCTGCGGAGAGACTGACTGGTATGAGACGGTTAAGCTCAACTACGGTGTCGATTATTTCGGAGAAGTAAGGGAACATTTTGATCCCGTTCCC
Organism: uncultured Sangeribacter sp.; assembly: GCA_964393395.1. Lineage (GTDB taxonomy): Bacteria > Bacteroidota > Bacteroidia > Bacteroidales > Muribaculaceae > Lepagella. Next base: position 4,688 of record CAYMTQ010000005.1, on the reverse strand, counting down.
GACACTTGGAACAAGATGTTCGACATTCTATCCTTCTGGGCTTCGAAAGGTATCGACGGTTTCAGATGTGATATGGTCTTCATGGTTCCGCTTGCATTCTGGCACTGGGTAATTCCCCGGATCAAATACCGCTATCCCGACCTGATCTTCATAGGGGAGATATATGATGTCGGCCAGTACCGCCCGTTCCTTGAATACGGCTGTTTCGATTATCTTTATGACAAGGTTAACCTTTATGACACACTTGTCGGAATAGAGCGCATGAACTGGTCAGCGGCGACACTGACCGGATGTTGGCAGAGTGTCGACGGGATAGGAGACAGGATGCTCAATTTTCTTGAGAATCACGACGAAGTCCGCTTCGCTTCGCCCGAATTTGCAGGCAACCCCTTGCGCGTTGTTCCTTCTCTTGTCGTCAGCTCAACAATTTCTACAGGACCGTTCATGATTTATTATGGTCAGGAGCTCGGCGAGAAGGGAGTGGAAAACGAGGGCTTCGCAGGCTACAACAACCGAACTACGATATTCGACTACTGGAGTCTCGAGCCTGTGCGCCGATGGTATTCCAACGGCAATCCGTCAGAGCGTAACCTGACAAGAGAGGAGAAGTGGCTCAGGTCATTATATTCGCGTGTTCTTAATCTCTGCAACACTGAAAGTGCAATCAGGGAAGGAAAATTTTTCGACCTCATGTATGTCAATCTGAGGAATCCCGGATTAAATCCGCACCGGCAGTTTGCATATCTCAGATATGATGACTCACAGTTGTTGCTGATAGTCGTGAATTTTGATGATCAGGAGAAACTTGTGGACCTGATTATTCCGGAAGCGGCGTTTCATGCCGCGAACATACCTGTCACAGAAGACGAATCCGTTTCCCTGCCGGCAAAGGACCTTTTGTGGGACAATCTTCAGTATCTGAAGCTGAAGCCGGATGCGCCCGTAAGGCTGAAGGTCGGCCCGATGTCTGCCGTGATTCTGGATATCCCGAGAAAATGAGATCTTCTCTCCGGAGCCATAATCGGCTGTCTGTTGAAAGATCAGAATATGCCTCTTGAAAAAATTGTGAATCCTCTGTCGATAACCTTTGCGGATTGGCAAATAATGTCTACTTTTGCAGTAGATTTAACTCTAATGAAAAAATGAGCAATTCATTACCGCCCATCAAGGTGTTCGCCGGCTCAAACAGCCAGTATCTCGGCGAATCGATTTGTAAAGAGCTGGGTATCGAACTCGGCAAAATGATTGTTGAACGTTTTGCCGACGGAGAATTCGAAGTATGTTTCGAGGAATCAATCCGCGGTGCCGAAGTCTATCTCGTTCAGTCGACTTTCCCCAATTCGGACAACCTCATGGAGCTTCTCCTCATGATCGACGCCGCAAAGCGTGCGTCAGCAGCAACCATTGTTGCCGTCCTTCCTTATTTCGGCTGGGCGCGACAGGATCGCAAGGACAAGCCCCGTGTCTCAATCGCAGCCAAGCTCGTCGCCGATCTGCTGAGTGTCGCCGGAATTGACCGTCTGATCACAATGGACCTTCACGCCGACCAGATCCAGGGATTCTTCAACGTGCCCGTCGATCACCTTTACGCCTCCAATATCTTCATTCCTTATATCGAGAGCCTCAAGCTGAAGGATATGGTGATTGCATCTCCCGATGTCGGCGGAGCAAAAAGAGCAAATTCATACGCAAAATATTTCGATGTTCCTCTCGTGCTTTGCCACAAGCAGCGTGCAAAAGCAAACGTGGTCGAGAAAATGACTGTTATCGGTGACGTTGAGGACAAGAATGTCGTTCTCGTTGACGACATCGTCGATACAGCCGGAACAATCACGAAGGCCGCTGACCTGCTTCTTGCAAACGGCGCGAAATCAGTCAGAGCCCTCTCGAGCCATCCCGTAATGTCAGATCCCGCAACTGAGCGTGTGATGAATTCCGGTCTGACCGAGATCATCTTCACGGATTCGATTCCCTATGGCAAGGATAATAAGAAAGCCGTCATCCTCCCGGTTGCGAAACTCTTCGCGGATACTATCCGCCGGATCCACAACAATCAGTCAATCTCTTCTCAATATCTGATCAAATAAGAACAATAAGCTGTGGATTGATTTTTCAAGCCGCAATAATTAAAATAGGCACCTATATACAAAGGTACACCAATTGATTTGGTAGTACAAAGATAGTCAAAGAGAGCGAGATTTCATAGTCTCGCTCTCTTATCTGTGCTTTTCGACTTATGTTATTTCCTAACTTATATATTAATCACATACCATGGTCTTGATGAAATCACTCATATCAACGGGAATATCACCCCCTCGACTTACGCTGGTAGAATATGGCATGTAAGCAACCTGCCAATAACTTGTATTAAACAATGACATCATAACCACTGTAGTAATTGTATTTGAGGTATACCCATTGACGAAGTAAAAAATGTCGGGATCATCCATCTTTATAGGCTGATAACGTTCACAAAGAAAGTCACCCAAAGATTCAGTATATATTGTTGACACGAGAATCCCCGCACTGCTCAAACCATTGTTTTTAAAAACATACGTTACCAATGGCATAATTATGTCCCCCGTAGAATATCCGATTGCATCTCCTGACACTTTATAATCCTGCCCGTATTTGGCAATAACAGAAGATTTACTCGTCCCCCATTTCAAAAGAGGTTCTGTGATAAAGGTGATTTTCGGAGAAACTGTAATGTGGAATATCCTGTTCTGATCTTTTTTATTGATGACGGTGCACTTACCAACATGAGATGCTTTAAGAATCCCATCTGATACAGTCGCCACAAAATCATTTGTTGAAAGCCACGCCTCATGTTTCCCGATTTCTACAGATTCTCCAACTGTCATTGACAAATCTTGAAAAGTTACAGGCTCGTCTTTGTCGTCCGAACAAGATGACAACAGGAAATATCCCATTGTCAACATGAGCATCACGAATACTTGTTGAAACTTTTTCATCATTTAAAAAAGTTGTATTTTGGTTATGTTGCAATATTGCCTCAGTTATTGCCACCACCAAAAAATAGTGGTGGGCTACTGCATCCTGTACGATTCAGAGGTACTGCCATACCCACACAACATACAAGACACTAAGCCCACCAACAGCCATACCTACATAATTATAGGTATGACGAATCAGCAGGCGTTTAGTGCATTGTCCTCGTTGTGTAAGAAAATTGGCAGTTTTCTGAATCGAGCACAATAGCATTAAACGCTATGAGTTTCCACGATGTCTGATCCCGTTTCCAGAATCAGTAACAAAATTAGTGAATTTTATTGATATGTACAATTAAAATAACTATATTTCTCTAACTATCTGAAAGATAGCTATTTTATGTTTTATAACAGTTGCGTATATCGTTACTATTCCTTATTTTTGCAGTATAAAAGCGTCAATAATATGAAGGCATCTGAAATTGCAAAATATATTATCGCAACTTATGATAGTGTTGGAGATCTTATTACAAACAAGAAACTCCAAAAGCTTTTATACTATATAAAAGCTTGGGGAATTGTATATTTTGATGATGGAATTATTGATGATGATTTTGAAGCGTGGATTCACGGTCCCGTGTGTGTAACTGTATATTCTGAATACAAAAGCTTCGGTTATTCACCAATAACACAAGACTATCATAATAAGAACAGTACATATTTTGTTAAGACTTTTCGTCGATTAAACAATGACTCAGATAAATTTGATCTTATTGATGCAGTAATTGAAAAATATGGCAAACTTACATCAATGCAATTAGAATTATTATCACACTCAGAAAAACCATGGATTGAAGCACGAGAAGGCTTGACTCCCATTGATACTGGTCGTTCAGTTATTAATTGCAATACAATTAAAGAGTTTTACTCTACAAAAAAATGAGTACCTTTGACTTATTAAACGAATGGGAAATAGATATTGTTGAGGCTCATAGCAAATATGAAATTGGGAAAAACACAGATTCTTTTGAAGAAATTAAACATTTGAAGCCAATTTTTTCGTTTGACTATATATCCCTAAAAAAGTCTATTTTTTGCTTTGATGGAACGAATTTAGGTAGGAAAGAATACTTAAATCTAATAAAAGGGCTACAATCCGTCTCTCAATTTACATACCATCAACTTAATGCAAATTATCGATTTCATTTTCATGAAATAAAATGGGAGGATGTAACTTTTTCTGCTTCTGATTTTCATAAATGTATTTATGGAAATAGATATAAGGGAGAAGAAGACATCACACCTTACCAATTTAAAATCTTTGGAAAAGCAAGGATTGTTGGTTTTCTATATAAAGGGGTGTATTATCTAATTATGTTTGATATTGGTCATAATGCTTATAAGCGTCAAGATGGTCAAAAAAGAACTAAAAGGAATAAAAAGGGAGCTACTAAGAAAACGTAAATAACATTTTCTATATCGTTTTTTTCCCCATCATAGCTATGACAAGCTGATCGAAGTCCTCCTTCGAGATTTCCAAATGGACTTCAACGTCTTTTATCCTCTTTAATTCCTCAGAGGGTATATGCTCACGGTCTTGTTTCTTTTTCTTCTTTGCCATAGCATTACGCAATCTGTCGCAAAAATAACTCAAATCTTTCAAACTCGCCCCATCTGCGCGTATTAAATCTGAACACAAACTCGTCAACATACCGTTGCATGTGCTTCTTGCTGACC